>CAZUEM010000258.1:0-3911 GCA_964619155.1 uncultured bacterium | reverse complement strand
GCGTCCTCGCGCCGTCAGCCGGCGAGCAGTTTCGGCACGATCGCGCCGGCCGCGCCGCGCAGCCACAGGCCTCCGAACGCGCCGCGGTCGCCGAGCCCGTAGTCCTCGTCGGGGTTCACCTCGACGATCGTCGCGCCGTTCGAGCGCGCGCGCTCGACCAGTCCGGCGGCCGGGTAGACGACCCCGGCGGTCCCCACGACCAGCGCCGCGTCCGCGCGCGAGACCGCCTCGTACGCGGCGTCCATCGCCGCGCGCGGGATGGCCTCGCCGAACCACACCACCGCCGGCCGCTCGACGGCGCCGCAGCAGGGCGAGCGCGGCAGGTCGTGCCAGGCGAGCGAGGCGTCCTCGCGCTCGCGCCCGCAGCCCGTGCAGCGGTTGCGCCACAGCGAGCCGTGGAAGCGCACGACGCCCTCGGTGCCGGCGCGCTCGTGCAGGCCGTCCACGTTCTGCGTCACCAGCGCGCCGGGCGGCCCGCCGTCCCCGCCGCGGCGCTTCGACCAGGCCGCGAGCGCCTCGTGCGCGGCGTTCGGCGAGCACAGCCGCACCGCGCCGCGGCGTTCGAGGTACCAGTCCCACACCGTGCGCGGCTCGCGCTCGAACGCCTCCTCGCACGCCAGGTCGCTGAAGTGCCGGTTGCGCCACCAGCCGCCGGCGCCGCGGAACGTGGGCACGCCGCTCTCGGCCGAGATCCCGGCGCCCGTCAGGACCAGCAGAAAGCGCGCCTGGGCCAGGGCCCGGCGCGCTTCCCCGATCCGTGCGGCGTCCACGGCCGGCCTACTTCACGACCACCTCGCCCTTGTACATGTTCATGCCGCAGGCGTAGTGGAAGGTGGCGGGCTTGTCCGTGGGGATGTTGATGCGGACTTCCTCGTTGAGCGGCAGGTCGTACTTGAGCCCGGTCTCGACGAAGATCGCCTCGGTCGCGCAGGTGGCTTCCTCGGTGCGCTTGATGACCAGCACGGCGGGCTGGCCCACCTTGAAGGTCACGTTCGCGGGCACGTAGCCGTCGCCCGTCGCCTTGACGTGGATCTCCTTCGGGCCGCCCGAGCTCGCGCAGCCGGCGACCACCACGAGCGCGGCCACCGCCGCGAGCTTCAGGATGTTGCGCATCATGCTTCGACCTCCCACCGCGCCGCGCGCGGGTGTCCGTTCGGGATTCGGGCCGCGCCGGGCGCGGCGGGAAACGGGCGGCACGATAGCACCGGGAGCGCCGCCCGGGCCACGCGGCGCCGCGCGGGAACGCGGCCCGCCGCTCCGCCGCGCGGGGCTCCCGCACCGCGCCGGAGGCGCGGCTCTCCATGTCAGCGAAACCGCCGCAGCCTCAGGCTCGAGGTCACGACGCTGACGCTCGAGAGCGCCATCGCCAGCGACGCGAGCATCGGGTGCAGCGTGCCCTGCCAGCCCCACAGCGGGCCGCCCGGCCCGTTGCCGGCGAGCAGCGGCGCGAGCACCCCGGCCGCGACCGGGATGAGCACGACGTTGTAGGCGAACGCCCAGAACAGGTTCTGGCGGATCACCTGCATGGTGCGCCGCGCGAGCCGCAGCGCGTCGCGCGCGGCCATCAGCTCGCCGCGCACCAGCGTCACGCCGCTCGCCTCCATCGCCACGTCGGTGCCGCTCGCCATCGCCAGGCCGACGTCGGCCTGCGCGAGCGCGGGCGCGTCGTTGAGCCCGTCGCCCACCATGGCGACGCGGCGCCCCTGCTGCTGCAGCCAGGCGACCTTCGCGCGCTTCTCGGCAGGCCGCACGTCGGCGAGCACGCGCGCGGGCTCGATCCCGGCGCCCTCGGCGACCGCGTGCGCCGTGCGCGCGTGGTCGCCGGTGACGAGCCACACCTCGAGCCCGTCTCGCCGCAGCGCCGCGACCGTCGCGGCGGCGTCCGGGCGCGGCGTGTCGGCGAGGCCGAGCAGCCCGAGCAGCTCGCCGTTCTCGGCCACGGCCATCACCGTGCGCCCGCGCGCCTCGAGCGCCTCGCGCGGCCCGGCCATCGCCGACTCGTCGGCGCCGTAGTCGGCGAGCAGCGCCCCGTGGCCCGCCACGAACGCGCGCCCCCCGGCCATCGCCCACACGCCCAGCCCGGGGGTCGCGCCGAAGTCCCCGGGCTCGAGCGGCTCGACGCCGCGTTCGCGCGCGCCGCGCACGACGGCCATCGCGAGCGGGTGCTCGCTGCGCGCCTCGGCGGTCGCGGCGGCGCGCAGCAGCCGCGCCTCGTCCACCCCCGGCGCCGCCGCCACGTCGGTCAGCTGCGGCGCGCCGCGGGTCAGCGTGCCGGTCTTGTCGAACACGACCGCGTCCGCCGCGGCCGCGGCCTCGAGCGCGCGCGCGTCGCGCACCAGCACGCCCAGCTCGGCGCCGCGGCCGGTGCCGACGATGATGGCGGTCGGCGTCGCGAGCCCGAGCGCGCACGGGCAGGCCACGATGAGCACCGCGACCAGCCGCAGCAGCGCCTCGGTCAGCCCGGCGCCCGAGGCGAGCCAGGCGCCGAACGCCAGCAGCGCCACGCCGATCACCGCCGGCACGAACACCGCCGCGATGCGGTCGGCGAGCGACTGCACGGCCGCCTTGCTCGACTGCGCGCGGTCCACCATCGCCACGATCTGCATGAGCATCGAGTCGGCGCCCACGCGCTCGGCCCGCATGCGGAACGCGCCGGTGCCGTTCAGCGTCGCGCCCGTGACGCGCGAGCCGGGCCCGACCTCGACCGGGATGCTCTCGCCGGTCAGCATGCCCTGGTCCACCGACGAGCGGCCGTCCTCGACCACCCCGTCCACCGGCACGCGCTCGCCCGGCCGCACGAGCAGCCGGTCGCCGGGGCTCACGGCGTCGAGCGGCACGTCCTCGCCGACCGCGTCCGCCTCGCCGGCCAGCCGCCGCGCCGTGCGCGGCCGCAGGTCGAGCAGCGCGCGCATGGCCCGCGAGGCGCGGTGCTTCGCGCGCGCCTCGAGCAGCCGCCCGAGCAGGATGAGCACGACGATGGTGACCGAGGTGTCGAAGTAGACGTGCGCGCCGTGGTGCGCACCGACCGCGGCGGGCGCGAGCGTCGCGACCGCGGAATACGCGAACGCGGTCAGCGTGCCGAGCCCGACGAGCGTGTCCATGTCGGGGGCGCGGCGCGCGAAGCCCTTCACCATCCCGGCCACGAAGCCCCCGCCCGCCACGAACTGCACCGGGATCGCGAACAGCAGCTGCAGGAGGTTCACCGTCCCGGCGTCCATGCGCAGCAGCCCCGGCCACAGCATCTCGACGTGCGCGAGCACGAACACCACGAGCCCGAAGCCGAGGCCGACGGCGAAGCGGCGCCGCACGCCGGCCACCTCGCGCTCGCGCTCGCGGCGCTCGGCGTCGTCGGCGACCGGGGCGGTCACGACGTGCGCGTCGTAGCCCGCGGCGCGCACCGCGGCGGCCAGCGTCTCGGCGTCCACCGCGCGGGCGAGGCCGATCTCGGCGCGGTGGGTGGCGAGGTTGACCGCCGCCGAGGCGACGCCGGGCACCGAGGCGAGGGCCGACTCGACGCGCGAGACGCACGAGGCGCAGTGCATGCCGGAGATGCGCAGGCGCACCGACCCGACGACGGCGGCGGGCGCTTCGCTCTCGCGGCGCAGGGACTGCAGGGGCACGAAGGACATGGCGGTCACCGTGGGGTTGGAGCCGGGGGCGGCGCGGCGGGTTCGACAGGGTTCGCTCCGGCGGACGCGCCCGGCGCCGCGACCTTACACGCCGGGCCCCGCCGGGTCCGAACCGGGCGGACCGTCCGCGTCCTCCTCCGCGTCCGCGCCCTCCTCCCAGGCCTCGGCGCCGACCGTGCCCCGGCCGCACGCGGCGCACGGCAGCCGGTAGCGCCGCAGCGCCCCGTCGGCCAGCCAGGGCGCGAGCGCCGCGCGGGCCGCGCGCGGCTCGAACGCGGCGAC
>CAZUEM010000257.1:0-3922 GCA_964619155.1 uncultured bacterium | reverse complement strand
AGGTGTCCACGTCCCCGGCGCTCGCGAAGCCGCCGCGCCACACGTGGCCGATCGCCGAAGGTGTCGCCGCGAGCGAGGAGTCGTTGGGCTCGGCCTCGACCTTCGACGGCTGCGCGGTCGGGTCGGGAAACGTGCTCAGGTGTCCCGACAGCGGCTCGCTCC
Source organism: uncultured bacterium (assembly GCA_964619155.1). Taxonomy (GTDB): domain Bacteria; phylum Eisenbacteria; class RBG-16-71-46; order RBG-16-71-46; family RBG-16-71-46; genus CAIXRL01. The sequence continues at coordinate 3,760 of CAZUEM010000257.1, read as the reverse complement.
ACGCGAAATACGCGAGGTCGGCGTACTTGCCGTACGGGCCCATCGCCATGCTGAACTGCGCGGCGAAGACGGAGCCCGACTGACCGACGCGGAACGCCACGCCACCGGCGATCGAGTCCACCTCGGACGCGGTGCCCCAGTTCGCACCGTTGTCCGTCGAGCGCCGCGTCATCACCCGCGATCCGCCCGCCGGCGTGGGGGCGACCCATGCCGCCTGCAGCACGCCGGGGCTGCCGGACGCGATCGCCGGAGCGGAGACCTCCCCCGCGTCGGCCGTTTCCGAGAGCTGCGCGGCGGCCGACCAGCTCAGGCCTCCGTCGAGGCTGCGGTAGTGGAAGACGTGGAAGTTGGTGGTCGGCCCGGACGCGGCGAAGGGGATGTGGAGCACGTGCAGCGCACCGCTCGCGCTGTCCACCGCGAACGCGACGGTCGGGAACGCGACCGTGGTCGAGGCGAAGGTCGTCACGAGCCGGGGCGTGCCCCAGGTGACCGAACCGCCGGCGAGGGCGGCATCCACCACGGCGACGCCCGCCGTCGAGACGCCGTCCGTGACGGTGCCGCAGAGCCAGACGCGGTCGCGGCCGGGGTCGGCCGCGAGTGCGGGCTCGATCCGCCAGTAGAACGTGGACGGCGCGGGCGGCTGGCCGAGCGGCACGAACGTCGCGCCGCTGTCGAAGGAGGCGGCGGCGTGGACGCGCAAGGAGCCGCTCGTGCCCGAGGTCGCCTCGACCCACGCCGCGAGCGTCCGGCCCGACGGCAGGGACGCCATCGCCGGCTGGATCTCGTTTCGTCCGGCCGGGTCCCCTTCGCGGCTCGTGAACAGCACGTTCGGAGGAGCGCTCCCCGCGAAGCTCGCGCCGGCGAGGGCCAGTGTCGCGAGCAGGATCGGCAGCAGGCGGCAGGGGCGCATGGGTCCTCCGGTCCGAGGGTCGGCGCTGCGGGTGGCATCGGGCCCGCCCCCGGGCCGGGGCGTCCTCGAAACTAGAGTCGCTCGCCGCGGCGTTCCGTCACGAACCGCGTGCTCCCACCGGGCGGCACCGGGGTAAGCGCTTTTCCGCTCGACCTCTCTCGCATCCGTTTCGTAGAATTTCCGCCACTCTTCGACCCTCGGAGGCCGCCATGAGACTCGGATGCACTCTTGCCCTGCTCCTCGCCCTCGCCCTGCCGACGCTCTCGCGCCCGGCGGGCGCCGCAGTCGTCCTCCAGGACGGGTTCGAACCGCCGGCCAGCGTGCTCGGCAACATCCAGGGACAGAACGGCTGGACCGGCGCCCCCGGCCAGGACGTCGTCACCGCCGCCATGGCCCGTTCCGGGACGCAGTCGCTGGTCGCGTCCAACCGGGCGCAGTTCGCCTTCCCGGGCGGCAGCTTCGGCATCCACTCCCACCCGTTCTGGTACATGGAGGGCTGGCTCTACGCGCGCCCGATGCAGCCCGGCCAGTGGATCAACATGTACGCGAACAGCGGTCTCGGCACGGCGTTCTACATCGCGCTGCGCGGCGACGGCCTGCTGCAGATGAACACCGGTCTCGGGTACACGGACCGGCTGCTGGGATCGTCCGCCTTCGACCGCTGGCTGCGGTTCCGGATCGAGAAGATCGACCACCTGTGGCTGCAGATGTCCGTGGTCGGCGACGGCGTGAACGAGACCTTCGTCGCCTCGTTCAATACGCCCTGGAACCCGTCGCACTTCGGCCTCAGCCTCGAGGGCGCGGCCCCTCCGGGAGGCGGCCCCTACTGGGACGACATCGTGATCGCAACGGACCAGCCGACGCCCGCCGCCACGACGACGTGGGGCCGCATCAAGCAGCTGTTCCCGTAGTTTCTGCGCCCTACCGCCCGGCGGCGCCGCCCCGTCGCGGCGTCGCCCGCTTGCGCGAGCGCCCCGCGGTGGAAGCCGCGCCGCGTCCGCGGGGCTTCGCGCTCCGCTTCGGCCGGAACGGCAGCGCCTCGTCGGCGAACGTGCGGTAGTCCGCGGTCAGCTCCTCGCCACGGCGAATGCGGCGCAGCGCGTGGAAGCGCCCATCCTCGTCGGCCTCGACGTTCGGCCGCTCGGAGTGGTTCAGGTACCAGCCCACCGAGAGCATGTTGAGCGTGCGCGGGACGCCGAGCCAGTCGCGCCACAGCATGCCGAAGTCCTCGTAGAGCGCACGCAGCGCTTTCGGAAGCCGGCGCACGCGCGCGCGCGGCACCCACACCACGCGCTCGTCCTCGCCTCGGAACACGCGTGTGCCGGCGGGGATGTCGCGGATCGCGATCACCCCCACCCCGTGGATGCGGGACGGCCCGATGCGGGCGTAGACCCCTTCGTGCGGCGGCCGGCGTTTCACGCGGCGCAGGCTACCCCAGCCGGGGCCATCAGGGCGCGGGGCGCGCCGCCGCGTGCCCGACCGCCTCGGCCTCGCCCGCGAACAGCGTCCAGTACGGCAGGTGGAGCAGCCGGAACATCTCCGCCACGCGGCGCTGCGAGCGGCAGATCGCGACCCGGGCGCCGGCCTGCTGGGCGCGCACCGCGACCTGCGTGAGCATGCCGAGGCCGGTCGAGTTGATGACGGGCACCTCCTCGAGGTCGAGCACGACTCCCGGAGCGCGTTCGCGCAGCGCGGCGTCGAAGGCCTGTTCGAGCGCCTCCGACTCGGGGCCGCCGAGCAGGCTCCCCGAGGGACGGATCACGACGACACGGTCGAGCGTCTTGACGCGCGGTGCGCTCATGCGGTCCCTCTCCGGAAGGCGTGTTCCACGGCGCGCGCCGGCGCGCCCCTCGCCCTAGTGGCTCGTCCCGAAGGTGAGCAGGAAGCCGTGCGCGCCGCCGCCGCCGGCTCCGTCGAACGACTCGAAGGCGTGGTGGTAGCGCAGTTCCAGGACCACGACGAAGTCGTAGGTCCGCAGGGCCATCAGGCCCGCGACGAGGTCCAGCGTCGGCACCGTGTCCGTCTGCTTCACCGTCGCTTCGTACGTGTACGGCGGGTAGCCCGGGTACTCGTACGTGCGCCAGCTCTGCTCCGCCACGGTCACGGAGTGCACCCCGATGCTCGCGCCGAGGTAACTGGAAACGTCGCCCGTGCCGAAGATCCGGCTCGCCCCGACGTCGAGCATGCTCCAGTCGAAGTTGCCCTTGCCCCAGCTGAAGCCGAGCACGGGCGTGGTCTCGATCTGGAAGTCCTTGAACTCGTAGCGGTACACGGCCCGCAGGTTCGTCAGCCGGTCGGCGCCGCCGAAGCTGCCCCCGTCGGGGAACAGGAACCCGGCGCGAACGCCCATGCCCGAGCGCGTCGCGCGCCGCGCCGGCGTCTCGGTCTCGGCGCGCGTCACCGACTCGACGGTGGCGCGGTCGGAGTTCGGCCGGCCCGCCGAGATGCCTTCGGCGAAGCGGCGCATCACGCGGTCGAGGTCGTCCTCCGAGGTGGCGGTGAGCTGGTCCCGGTACCAGGGCGAAGCCTCGCCCGCGCGCAGCACGTTGAGGCGCGAGATGATCTTGCCGCCGAGCCGGCTGAGCGAGCCGTACACGACCAGTTCGGCGTCGTGCGCGTGCGCGAGCGCCGCGGCGCACTCGGCGGCATCGCACGCATCGGCGCCCGAGGGCAGCGGCGCGGAGGAAGCGGCCGGGCGCACGACCTCGAGGCCGAGGTCCTCGAGGCTGCCGGCGAGCAGGTCCTGGCTGACGAGCACCGTCGTGTCGCTCACCCCGATCGAGCGCAGCGGCAGTACGAGCGTGCGGGTGGCGGCGTTGGAGGCGCTCGCGACGAGCGCCGAGAGGCAGC
>CAZUEM010000256.1:0-3946 GCA_964619155.1 uncultured bacterium | reverse complement strand
CCGCCGCGCGCTCGCGCCGCCCGCCTCCGTCTCGACCCGCGCGAAGTACACGCCCGGGCGCACGGCGCGGCCGGCGGCGTCGCGGCGGTCCCAGGCGAGCGCGTGCTCGCCCGCGGCGAGCGGGCCGTCGCGCAGCGTCGCCACGAGCGCGCCGCGCACGTCGAGCACCTGCACGCGCACGCGCCCCGGTGCGGCGAGGCGGAACGCGATCGTCGCCGGCGCGCCCGCGGCGGGGTTCGGGTACACGGCGAGCGCGGTCACGCCGCGCGCCCCGTCCGGCGTCACCGAGCCGACCGTGCCCGTCACGGGCCGCAGCCGGTAGGTGCGCATCTGCTGGCGCGCGAGCACGTCCTCGAGCACGCCGTTCGCGACCGTCGCGGGCTCGAGGTCGGTCTCGACGTGCGTCGTGCGCGTCGCGTCCAGCCCGGGCGCGGGCGGCAGCGCGAGCCTCAGTTCGCGCGCGCCCTCGGCGAGGTTCCAGACGCGCGCGACGATGCCGGCGGCGATGCCCTCCTCGGCGGGCTTGAGCGCCCACAGCAGGATGTCCGGCGAGGGCAGCGAAACGAACGAGAACACCGCCTCCGGCAGCGTGCCCGCCGCGCCGCCCGCGAGCCGCGCGGCGACGAGCGGGTTCTGGTGCTCGAGCGAGAAGCGCATCGCCGCGGCCGGGTCGAACGGGCCGTGCCGGCGCAGCGCGAAGCGGTTCACGAACAGCGAGTCGCCGCCCTGGTCCGCGAAGCCGAGCCCAGGGCCGTCCACCTGCATGCCCACGACGGCTTCGATCCTGGGCGTCGTGGTGTCGAGTTCGTCCGCCGTGCTCGCCCCGTAGCGGAAGAACGAGGCGTCGGCGTTCGAGACCGTGACGCCGCGGTCGGCGAGCGAGAGGTCGGCGAAGTGGCCGAACGTCAGGTGGTCCACGCGCGCGTTCGAGTCGGCGTAGTCGCCGCCCGCGGCCGCGTGCGCGGCGCGCGCGATCATGCCGACCTCTTCGTGCCGCAGCAGCGCGCCCTCGAGCGCGAACGCCGACGCGTACGCGAGCCGGGCCGAGAAGTTCCCCGTGATGGTGTTCTCGATCTCGACGCGGTCGAGCCCGGCGTGCAGCGTCACGCGCGTGCGGTGCGCGGGCGTGCCGCCCGCGTCCACGCGCAACGTGGTCGAGACGGGGCCGCTCGACTCCAGCTCGACCGTGCCGGCGCCCACGCCGAGGTCGTTGATCGCGCCGCCGGCGCGCACCAGCTCGCGGCCGGCGTCGCGGTGGTCCACGAGACTCGTCACCTGGCCGCGGCCCCCGAGCGTGACGCGGTAGAGGCCGTTGTCCAGCGCGGGCAGCGTGACGCTCGCCGCGTGCGCGAACGGCGCGGGCGGCCCGGGCAGCACCTCGAAGACGCGGTAGCCGACCGACGGCACGCCCGCGGCGAGGATGCGCACGACGCTGGGAGCGACCGCCTGGCTCGGCACCTGGGCGCCGGTCGCGACGTCCACGACGAGGCGCGGCTCGGGCACCGCGGTCGCGAGCTCGGCGACGTCGGTGCGCTCCCACGAGAGCGGGTTGAACACCAGGTGCCGCTCGTGCCCCGGCGGCGTCCGCACGCCCGCCGCCAGGTGCGCGAGCGCGTCGGCGTGCAGCGCGTCCACGTAGCTCTCGAGCAGCGCGAGCTGCTCGCGCTGGAAGCGCGCGCGCTCCGCGGGCGGCACCACGCCGTCGGCGGTCCAGTCGTGCTCGTAGTACAGGCCCATCGCCATGAAGGCGCGGTCGCGCGCCTCCTCGCGGTCGGCGAGGAAGCCCGGGTCCTGCCACTCGACGAGGGTCGCCAGCGCCTCGGCGGTGCGCAGCTTCTCGATCGCGCGGCGGAACGCCGCGGTCGGCGCGGCGAGCGAGGCCTGGTGGAGCTCCCATTCGTTGCCGAAGCTGCCCGAGAACGCGGGCAGCGAGCCGCCGTGGTGCGCGAGGAAGTCCTCGAAGAAGTCGGTCTGGTTCGAGACGATCACGCGCCGCGTCGAGTCCGAAAGCTGCAGCGCGGCGTTCACGAACGCGTGCGTCGTCGTCTGGATCGCGTCGCCGCCATGGCCGAACGCGGCCGCGACGTCCCACGGCCAGCGCGCGGCGAACGCCGGGTCGCCGTCCAGGTAGGTCACGGCCGCGGCGGGGTTCGCGGCCTCGGCGTAGCCGCCGACCGACTCGTACGTCCCCGCGAGCGTGTTCCACTTGAGCGTCACGCCCTCGCCGTCGGGGCCGGTGAAGCGGTAGATCTCGCGCGGCCGCGGCCGGAAGTCGGTGCGCGTCGCGCAGCCGCAGACGCCGCGCCAGGAGTACTTCGCGCCCGCGCCGGCCCACAGCGACGCGACGCCGGCGGGCAGCGTCTGGTTCTCCATCGCCGCGACGAGCGGAAAGTGCAGGCCGAACCGGCGCTCGAGCCGGCCCGCGTGGTACATGCCGCGCAGCACCGCCTCGGCCGGCGTGCCGCCGTAGCAGAGCACGGCCGGGTTGAGCGGCATGCTGATCGTGCCCGCGCGCAGGTGGTCCACGAGCCGCGCGAACTCCGCGGGCGTGCGGCTCCGCTCGTACTCCCACGCCCACAGGCTGCCGTCGCAGTTGAAGCGCCCGCGCGCGTCGGGCGGGTTCGTCGCCGTGGCCTCGGCCTGCGCCATGTAGAAGTCCAGCATCTCCCCGAACGCCTCGCGGTACGCGACGTCGTCGGCCGACCAGAAGTAATCGGTGTGGTCGTCGTTCGCGAGGTAGAGCCGCTTGACCGCGCCCGCGGGCACGGCCGCACCGGCCAGCAGGGCGAGCGCGAGCCCTGCGGCGAGCGTGCGGCGAAGCGCGGCCCTGATGATGTCGGCGCACGGAGGCATGGCCTGGCTGCGCCCTCGGGAGTCGGGGATGGAGTCCGGCTGTGGGGAGGAACGGCAGAGTAGCGGTCGCGGACCCCGAGGTCACGGCCGGATTCGCGGGGGGCCGGTCGCGACCCGGGCCTTGCTTCCGCCCCCGCCAGCGGCTTAAGTGCCGCCATGTCCGCCCTTCCCGGCTGGGTGCCCGCCGTCGTCACGCTGCTGGTGCTGGGCGCCGCCATCGTCAGCTTCGTGCGCGAGCGGCTGCCCGCGGACATGACCGCGCTCTTCGCGCTGCTCGCGCTGCTCCTGACCGGCGTGCTCACGCCCACCGAGGCGTTCGCGGGCTTCAGCCACCCGGCCACGGTCGCCGTGGCGGCGGTGCTCATCCTCTCGGCGGCCCTGCGCCAGACGGGCGTACTCACGCTGCTCGCGCGCACGCTGCTCGCGCCGCTCGGGCGCTCGGAGTTGCTGCTCACGGTCGTGCTCATGGTGGTCGTCGGGACGATCTCGGCGTTCATCAACAACACCGCCGCGGTCGCGGTGTTTATCCCGGTCGTGCTCGAGACCTGCCGGCGCAGCGGCGCGCGGCCCGGGCGCGTGCTGATGCCCATGGCGCACGCGGCGACCCTGGGCGGCCTGTGCACGCTGATCGGCACCTCGACCAACCTCGCCGCGCACGAGTACGCGCGCAGCCAGGGGCTCGCCGGGTTCGGCATGTTCGAGCTCGGGCGCGTCGGCCTGCCCATGATGCTGGCGGGGTTCGCCTACATCCTGATCGTCGGCCGCTGGTTCCTGCCGCGCACGGCGGTGACGGCCGATGGGGCCGTGACGCGCAACGCGCCCTACCTCGCGGCGATGATCGTGCCGCCGGGCTCGCGCTGGATCGGCCGCGCCGTCGAGCCCGGCTGGTTCGCGCAGCGCCACGACCTCGAACTGGTGGACCTCGTGCGCGCAAAAGTCTCGGTGCTCGCGGAGGGCGCGGCGCTCCACTACGAGGCCGGCGACCGGCTGCGCCTGCGCGGCCCGCTCGAGGAGTTGATGGCGCTCGCGGAGCACGAGGGGCTCGAAGTCCACCGCCCGGCGCCGGCGGCGGGCGGCGCGGCGCCGCCGGAGG
>CAZUEM010000255.1:2672-3948 GCA_964619155.1 uncultured bacterium | reverse complement strand
AGCTCGCCGAACCCGGCCGCGCGCTCGGCGCGCATCGCCTTCGCGCTGCCCGCGGCCGGCGGCGGCGACGCCACGCTGCGCGTCTACGACTCCATGGGCCGCGCGGTGCGGTCCCTCGGCTCGGCCTTCGCGGCGGGCCGCAACGAGGTCACCTGGGACCTGCGCGGCGAGCACGGCTCGCGCGTCGCGCCCGGCGTCTACTTCGCGCGCCTCGCGTTCGGCGGGCGCGAGCTGACCCAGCGCCTGGTGGTGGTGCCGTGACGCACCTCCGCACGGCTCCGGCGGCGGCGGCGCGGCGGGCATTCCGCCGGGCCGTCGCGCTGCTGGCGCTGGCCGCGGGCGCCTCGCCGCTCGCCGGCTGCCTCGGCGAGCCCAAGCTCGAGGACCGCTGGACGCGCATCGACCTCGCGTCGGCGAGCCACGGGCCCGGAGAGGCGGTCGCGCCCGGCGTGCGCGACTCCATCACCGTGGTCGCGAACATCACCTACCGCGCGATCCTCACCGGCTACGCCGTCGCCGAGCTGCGCGCGAGCAGCACGCTCGCCAACGGCAGCGTGACGCTCGCGCCCGACGCCTCGCGCGAGCCGATGGCGCTCGACGTGGACCGCATCCTCGCGAACTCGGTCTCGGTCGGCCGCGCGGTGCGCCCGGTCACCGGCTGGGACCACCTCGTGCAGACGCTGCCGCTGTCGTTCGGCGCGGTGCCGCCGGCGGCGCTCGACACCACGGGCGCGACGTCGGGCCTGTTCCTGCTCTGCTACCTGGGCAGCGGCGAGGAGATCGAAATGCGCGACGGCAGCGACTCCATCGCCATCACGCCGTTTCCCTCGGCGCAGTACCGGATCCTGCCGGTCGGCCTGAAGCTGACGCTCGCCGGGACGCCCACGCCGTGACGAACCGCCTCGCGGTCCTCGGCGCGCCGCTGCTGGCGCTCGCCTGCCTCGCCCCCGGCGCGGCGGCCGCCGTGCCGCGCCCGGCGTGGTGGCTCGGCGTCTCGGCCGGCTCGGCGCGCTTCGACGCACACCTGGCCGACTACCGCTGGGACCTCGCGCCGCGCCCGGCGTGGGGCGCGCAGGCCGGCGCCTCGTTCGGCCGCCTCGGCCTCGCGCTGCGCGCGGGGGCCGCTTCGGCGGCGCAGCAGGTGGACGCGGACGCCTCGGCGCCCGTGGCCGCGGTGCGCGTCGCGACGTTCGACCTCGCGGGCGAGGCCGAGCTGGCCCGCCCGCTCGGGACCGCGCTGCTCGCCCGCGCGAGCGCCGGCCGCGTCGCGCTCCGC
>CAZUEM010000255.1:0-2572 GCA_964619155.1 uncultured bacterium | reverse complement strand
CGCGCCCGGCTGGACCGCCGCGCTCGCGGTCGAGCGGCACGCGTTCGCGCTCGACACCGCGCACCGCTCCGGCGCGTCCGTGACCTACGCGCGCGAGACGTTCGGCAACTGGAACGGCCGGCTCGAGCTGGCCCGCCACTTCGGCGCCCGATGAAAGGAAGGATCCGCATGATCGCGCACCGCTCGTCCGTCCGCCGGCTCCGCCGGCCCATCGCGCTCGCGCTGCTCGCGCTGAGCGCGTTCGCGGCCGTCGCCGCGGCCGGGGAGGCCGCGCCGCCCGACAGCCTCGCCGCCCCGGCGGCGGAGGCCGCGGACACCGCGCCGCTCGGCGAGGAACCGGCCGTCCGCGAGGCCGCGCCGGTCATGAACCCGCCGCTCCAGGTCGGCTCGCGCCGCGTGCGCCTGACCGGCGCGGCCCGCAACGTCGTGCGCTCGGGCCCCGGCGACACGTACGCGGTCGTCGGCGTGTACCGGGCGAAGACCGAGTTCCCGGTGTTCGCCAAGAGCGGCGACTGGATCGGCGTGCGGCTCTCCGACACCGAGACCGGCTGGGTGCACCGTTCGCTCTGCAAGGAGCTCGACGACATGGCCGGGCTCGAGTTCAAGCCCAACCCGCGGCTCTACTCGCGCACCGGCGCGTTCCTCGTCGAGGGCTACGCGGGCGGTTACGCGTTCGACCAGAAGTCGAACTCGCTCGTCGCCGGCGGCCGCCTCGGCTACTACGTCTTCGACCGCGTGACGGTCGAGGGCGGGCTGGCTTGGACGCACGTCCGCCGCCCCGCCGAGATCGTCGAGTCGCTCTTCGGCCTGTCGCTCGAGGCCGAGGACTTCCACATGCTGTCGTACCACTTCCTCGCCACGTACGAGCTGCTGCCGGGCCGGCAGATGGTGCCGTACGTCAGCGCCGGGCTGGGCTCGAGCATCCTGCGCGGCGACTCCGAGCCGAGCTTCAACTTCGGGGCGGGCACGACGATGTACCTCTCGCGCCGCACCGCGGTGCGCTGGGAGGTGCGCGACTTCCGCATGAAGACCGGCGCCGCCAACGCGCGCCAGACCCACCACAACGTCGAACTGACGATCGGCACCCTCTACCTCTTCTAGGAGCGCGTCATGAAGAACGGACTTCTCCTGCACGCGGGCTCGCTGCTGCTCGCCGCCGCGCTCGCCGCGGCGCCGGCCGCCGCCAAGGCCCCGCCGCCGATCGCCGCTCGCGCCGGGCTCGAGCTGGCCCGCGCCGCCGCGGCCGCGTGGGCGGCGGACGCCGAGCTGGTGTACGTCGAGAACGACGAGGACGTGGACGCGGCCGGCGCGGCCGCGCGCTGGGGCTACCTGTTCGTCTCGCCGGAGACCGGCCGCGCCCGCGCCTGGTCCGTGCGCGAGGGCCGCATCGCCGCCGCCGAGAACGTCGAGATGGTGTTCGAGGCCCCGCCGCTGCCGGACGGCTGGATCGACAGCGCCGAGGCGCTGGCGGCGGCCGACCGCGAGGCGGGCCGCGCGTTCCGCAAGGGCGCCCGCGGCCGCCTGAGCACCATGCTGCTCATGCGCGGCGCGTTCGACGAGAAGGATCCCGACCGCGCGACGTGGACGCTCGTCTACACCGCGCCCGGGGCGCCGTCGCTGTGGGTGGTCGTGGACGCGGCCGAGGGCCGGGTCCGCCGGACGTGGAGGGGCTGACCGCGATGCGCGCCCTCCCGCTCCTTCCCGCCCTGCTGCTCGCGGCGCTCGCCGCGGCGCCCGCCGCCGCGGCGGCGCCCGGCGACGCCCCGACCGAGGTCCGCGTGCGGCGCGTCAAGCCCGACCGGCCGAAGCTGCCGACGCTGCGCTTCCTCGCCGCCAACCGGGACTACCTGCGCGCGGAGCTGGACCGGCTCCGCACGAGCGACGTGCGCGTGCGCGGCGAGGCCGCCGCGATCGATCCCCGCTTCCTTCGCTACGGCGAGATGGTCGCGGCCGCGCACGCCGCCGGCGACTCGGCCGCCGCGGCGGACTCGGCGCGCGCGGCGCGCGAGCTGTTCGCGAGCGTGACCGAGCTCGGCCGCCTCGAGGACGAGCTGGACCTGCTCGACCGCGCGCTCGCGCGCCAGCGCGGGCGCCTCGCCGCGCTGCAGGAGGACTTCACCGGCGAGCAGCGCACGACGCTGGCCGTGGTGCTGAGCGGCTGGCCGGGCGACGCCGGGCCGCACGCGCTGGCGATCGCGCTCGAGGACGGCACGCGCGAGAGCGTGAGCCTCTCGCCCGGGCAGCTCGACGCGCTGCGCGCGGGCGGCGCCGTGCAGGTCATGCACCGCATGATCGAACCGCGCGAGCAGTCGCTGGGCCTCGAGCTCGCCGGCGTGGCGCCGGGCTGGCTGCAGCTCGAGCCCGCGCGCGACCGCGTCAACCTGCTGCGGCTCGACCTCGGACGGCTCGCCGCCGGGGACCCGGCGAGCGTCGCGGCGACGACCTGGACGCTCGCGGACGGGGCGCGCTGACGGCCGTGGCGCATCGTTCCCGGAACTGGCGCGCCGCCGCCCGCGGCGCTCTCGCCGCGTGCGCGGTCCTGGCGGCCGGCGGCCCGCCGGCGGCCGGCCCG
>CAZUEM010000254.1:0-3980 GCA_964619155.1 uncultured bacterium | reverse complement strand
CCGGCCACTCCGCCGCGGCCGCCAGCACGCCCGCGAGGGCCAGCGTGGCCGCGGCGGCGACGCGCGCGGCGAAGCGCCGGACCGCGTCCTGCGCGGGGCCCGCCGCGCCGGCCAGCACCGCGAGGTCGCGCAGCACCCAGACCGGCGCGCACAGCGCCATGAACACGGCGAACACGAGCCCGAACCGGGCCTGCGCGAGGTCGGCGTGCGCGAGGCGGCCGAGGGCCGCGTGCACGACGGGGCGCAGCACGGCCCACGCGAGCGCCGAAAGCACGAGCGGGGCCGCGACGGCGGCGACGCGCGCCACCGCCGGCGGCGCGTGGTGCGCCGCGTGCGGCCGGGGCGCCGAGCGGGCGAGGGCGAGCAGCGCCAGCTCGGCGGCGCTCGCGGCGAGCAGCGCGTCACAGGCCGCGCGCACCACGTCCGCGGGCGGGGAGGCAGCCGGCCACGCGACCAGCACCGCGAGGCGCGCGAGCAGCCCGGCTGGAATCGCGGCGCCGCGCCCGTCGGCCAGCACGCTCGCGGCCAGCACGCCCCGCAGCGCGACCAGCGCCGGCAGCGGCGCGAGCGCGCGCAGCACGGCGGCGGCGGCCGCCGCCGCTTCCGGGCTGGTGGGCACCAGGACGCGGAACGTCCAGCCCGCCGCGGCCGGCGTCCCGGCGAGCCACACGAGTCCGGAGGTGGCGGCGCCGGTCGCGAGCGCGAGCCACGCGAGCCGCCGGCGCGCGCGCGGGGCCCCGAGGAACGCGAGCGAGGTGGACTGCCAGACGAAGCACGCGGCCTCGAGCAACTGGAGCACCGAGTAGCCCAGCCAGAAGCCCGCGAGAGCCGTCGCCGGACGTTCGCCACGGGCGAGCGCGAGGTTCAGGGCCGGCCCGGCCAGGGCGGTCAGGAGCGCGGCGGCGGCGAGCGGCGCGTAGAGGCGCGCGAGCCGCGCGCCCGCGGCGGGCGCCTCGCCGCCGCCCGCGATGGAGTCGAAGGTGGACAAGGGCGGTCGTTCCCCGGGGACCGAGACGGCCCGGGGGGGCGCCCCCGGGCTTCGCCGGGTTATCGGCGGGCCGCCGGCCCGCCGCCAGCCCCGAGCCAGGCGCCCGGCCCGTGCGGCCCACCCTCCGGTAGCCATTCGGACCGTAGAAGCGGGGGCGGGCGCGGGCGGACAGTGGTCACAGCACTCCGCCCCGAACCGCGGGGCATCCTCATCCAGGAGTCCGCCCGGCGACGCCCTCCCCGGAACGCCGCCGGGCCGCGCACGTCCTCCGGCGGAGGTCTGGCGATGTCCGTCCACACCGAGTCTTCCGCGCACGCGGGCACGTCCCCGCCCGCGGCGCTCTTCTCCGATCGCACGCAGCAGCTCGGCACCGAGAACGCGTTCAAGATCGGCCCCCACATCCGCGAGGTCGAGGAGCAGGGGCACAAGGTCGTGAAGTGCAATCTCGGCGAGCCCGACTTCCCGGTCCCGCGGCACATCGTCGAGGAGGTGAAGCGCTGCCTCGACCTCGACATGACGCACTACGTGGACCCGCAGGGCATCCTGCCGCTGCGCGAGGCGGTCGCGCGGCACATGAACCGCACGCGCGGCCTCGACGTCGGGCCCGATCGCGTCGTCGTCTTCCCCGGCGCCAAGCCGCCGATCGGGTTCGCGCAGCAGACCTACTGCGACCCCGGCGACGAGATCGTCTACCCGAGCCCGGGCTTCCCGATCTACGAATCGTTCACGGCCTACGTCGGCGCGAAGCCCGTGCCGGTGATCCTGCGCGAGGAGAGCGGGTTCGCCTTCGGCGGCCGCGAGCTCGAGGCGCTGCTCACCGAGCGCACGAAGCTCGTCATCCTCAACTTCCCGTCCAACCCGACGGGCGGCGTCGCCACGCGCGAGCAGCTCGAAGGCATCGCCGGCGCGATCCGGCGCAAGGCGCCGAACGCGCGCGTCTACTCGGACGAGGTCTACGAGGACATCCTCTTCGACGGCAACACCCACCGCTCGATCGCCGCCGTGCCGGGCATGGCGGACCGCACGATCGTCGTCGGCGGCGTCTCGAAGTCGTTCGCCTGGACCGGCGGGCGCATCGGCTGGGCGGTGCTGCCGACGGCCGAGGAGGCGGTGATCTTCAAGAACCTCAACATCAACTACTTCTCGTGCGTCTCCGCCTACAACCAGATGGGCGCGGCGCTGGCGCTCGAGTCGCCGGAGACGCCGCCCGCGCAGGCGAGGATGCGCGCGGCGTTCCAGGAGCGGCGCGACGTCGTCGTCGCCGGCCTGAACGCCATCCCCGGCATCACGTGCCGCACGCCGGGCGGGGCGTTCTACCTGTTCCCGAACATCGCGGGCGCCTGCGAAAGCCTCGGGGCGATGGAGCTGCACGCCGCGCTCCCGGCCGCCGATCGCGAGCGCACCAGCCCCGCGACGCTGTTCCAGATGTTCCTGCTGTGGAGGCACCACGTGGCGACCATGGACCGGCGCTCCTTCGGGCGCATCGGTTCCGACGGGCAGCATTACCTCCGGATCTCGATCGCGACCGGTCTCGACGACCTGCGCCTGGGGCTCGAGCGCATCCGCGCCGCGGCCGCCGATCGGGCCGGGTTCCGCGACTTCGTGCGGGAAGGCAGGCACCTGTGGTGACGACCGACCTGAAGACCCCGGCCCGGACGCTGGCCTTCGGCCCGCGCCGAGGCGTGCTGCTGGATGCCGCCGAGCTGGCCGGTCGCGACGGCGGCCCCGACGCCGCGACGATCGCGACGTTCGAGGCCTTCGACCTCGTGTACCGCTCGCTGTGCGCCCTGATGTTCAACTTCGTGCCGCTCTCGGGGCACCCCGGCGGCTCGATCTCGTCCGGGCGCTTCGTGCAGGCGCTGCTCTTCGAGACGCTCGACTACGACCTCGCCGACCCGGATCGCGCCGACGCCGACGTGATCTCGTACGCGGCCGGGCACAAGGCGCTCGGGCTCTACGCCCTGTGGGCGTTGCGCAACGAGGTCGCGCGCATCGCCGCGCCCGAGCTGCTCGCGAGCTCGCCGGCGAAGCAGATGCGGCTCGAGGACCTGCTCGGGTTCCGGCGCAACCCCAACACCGCGACCCCGCTGTTCACTCAGTTCGGCGCGAAGGCGCTCGACGGCCACCCGACGCCGGGCACGCCGTTCGTCCGCCTCTCGACCGGCGCCTCGGGCGTGGGCCTGCCCGCCTCGCTCGGGCTGGCGTGGGCGGCGGCGGACACCTACGGCGCCGACGCGCCGCGCGTGCACGTGGTCGAGGGCGAGGGCGGGCTCACGCCCGGCCGCGTCGCCGAGGCGCTGGCCGCGGCGGGCACGGGCTCGCTGGGCAACGCGATCCTGCACGTGGACTGGAACCAGGCCTCGATCGACAGCAACCGCGTGTGCCGCGAGGGCGAGCAGCCGGGCGACTACGTGCAGTGGACGCCGGCCGAGCTGGCGTGGCTGCACGACTGGAACGTGATCGAGGTCCCGGACGGCCGCGACTGGGCGCAGGTGTTCGCCGCGCAGCGCGCCGCGCTGGCGCTCGACAACGGCCAGCCGGTCGCGATCGTCTACCGGACCGTGAAGGGCTGGCGCTACGGGATCGAGGGCCGCGCCTCGCACGGCGCGGGGCACCCGCTGTGCTCCGACGCGTTCCTCGAGACCGTGCGCGAGATCGCTGGGGCCTCGCCGCTGCCGTTCCCGCGCTGCGAGAACGGTTCGCAGCGCTGCGGCTCGGGCGGCGACGCCGCGACCGTCGAGCGCTGCTACTGGGAGGCGCTGCAGGTCGTGCGCCGGACGCTCGAGGGGAGCCGCCCCGCCGTCGAAATGCTCGCCGGCCGGCTGCGCGCGGCCCGGGAGCGCCTCGCGCGCCGCGCGCGCGCGCCGCGCGCCGCCGGCACCAGCGCGGCCAGCCGCGCGCGCGGCGCCGGCGCGCGGCGGGGGCGCCCGCACCGGCCGCACCCCCCAGAGCGCGGGCGCGGGCTCGGGGCTCTCCGCGGTGGCCCGCCGCC
>CAZUEM010000253.1:0-4035 GCA_964619155.1 uncultured bacterium | reverse complement strand
GGCCGGCCGCGGCGCGCCGCCGCAGCGCGTTGCGCCGCGCGTCCGGGCCCGGAACGCGAACGCCGCCGTCGCGCGGGGCGACGGCGGCGTCAACCGCGTGGCCGGGTCTCGCCCGGCGCGTTCCGTGTGGATCAGCGCTTCGCGACCGTCTCCTCGACCTTCGGGCCGGCGGCGACCACCTCGGGCGGGCAGCCGGCTTCGAACTTCTTGAAGTTCTCGATGAAGCGCTGCGCGAGCTGGCGGTAGCGCACGTCGTAGGCCGCGCGGTCGGGCCACGACGAGGCGGGATCCAGCACGCCGTCCGGCACGTCGGGACAGGTCTTCGGCACCTCGAAGCCGAACACCGGGTCCACGCCGAACTTCACTTTCGCCAGTTCGCCGCTCAGGGCCGCGTTCAGCAGCGCGCGGGTGTGCTTGATGCTGATGCGCTTGCCCACGCCGTACGGGCCCCCCACCCAGCCGGTGTTCACCAGCCAGCAGGTGGCGCCGTGGCGCTCGACCTTGCGCTTGAGCAGGTCGGCGTACACGGCGGGGTGGTGCACCATGAACGGCCCGCCGAAGCAGGCGCTGAACGTGATCTCGGGCTCCTTGCCGAGCCCGGCCTCGGTGCCCGCCAGCTTCGAGGTGTACCCCGAGATGAACTGGTAGAGCGCCTGGTCGGGCGTCAGCCGGGCGATCGGCGGCATCACGCCGGAGGCGTCGCAGGTGAGGAACACGACGTTCTTCGGGTGGCCGCCCATGCCGTCCGGCAGGGCGTTGGCGATGAAGTGCAGCGGGTACGAGGCGCGCGTGTTCTCGGTGACGGTCTCGTCGTCGAGGTCGATGCGCCGCGACACCGGGTCCACGGTCACGTTCTCGAGGATCGTGCCGAAGCGCCGGGTGGTCGCGAAGATCTCGGGCTCGGCCGCCGCCGAGAGGCGGATCACCTTCGCGTAGCAGCCGCCCTCGAAGTTGAACACGCCGCGGTCCGACCAGCCGTGCTCGTCGTCGCCGACGAGGCCGCGGTTGGGATCGGCCGACAGCGTCGTCTTGCCGGTGCCCGAGAGGCCGAAGAACAGCGCCGCGTCGCCCGCCTTGCCGACGTTGGCGGAGCAGTGCATCGGCATCACGCCCTGCAGCGGCAGCAGGTAGTTGAGCACGGTGAAGACCGACTTCTTGATCTCGCCCGCGTACGCCGTGTTGCCGATGATGCAGAGGCGCTTCTCGAAGTTCAGCACGATGAACGTGTTCGTCGCCGTGTTGTCGATCGAGGGGATGCCCTTGAAGCCGGGCGCCGCGATCACGGTGAAGTCCGGCACGTGGCGCCGGTGGGCCTCGGCGTTCTCGAGCGGGACGAACATGTTGCGCGCGAACATCGAGTGCCACGCCAGTTCGGTGACGATGCGCACCGGCATGCGGTGCTCGGGGTCGGAGCCGGCGTTGCAGTCCTGCACGAACAGGTCGCGGCCCTGCAGGTAGCCCTGCAGGCGGCCGAGCAGCTCGTCGAACTTCTCCGGCGCGAACGGGCGGTTGTACTGCCCCCACCACACGTGCCCCTCGGACGAGGGCTCGCGGACCACGAACTTGTCGCTCGCGGCGCGGCCGGTGTGCTTGCCGGTCCCGCAGACGAGCGGGCCCTCGGCGGCGACCGTCGCCTCGCGGCGGAACGCGGCCTCCTCGTAGAGCGCGGCCGACGGGAGGTTCCAGTAGACGGTGCCGAGCTGGCTCAGCCCGTGGTGCTCGAGGCCGAAGTCGCTCCTGACGGCTCCGGCCTGGCCCTGCGCGGGCGTCTTGATGTCGAGGTAGTTGATCATAGCCAGTCCCTCACCATCTTCCGGTCCCCGATGTAGATCTCGCTCGGCGCCTTGGCGTCGAGCGCCCACTTCATGCGCGCCACGCCCTCGGTCACGTCCTTGACCGTGCCCGCGTACGACAGGCGCAGGTGGCCCTCCATGCCGAACTCCTTGCCCGGCACGGTGACGACACGCGCCTTCTTGAGCAGGAACTCGGAGAGCTTGACCGAGTCCTTCTCGTAGGCGCTGAAGTCGGGCAGGCAATAGAACGTGCCGTGCGGCTTGCGGCACTTGATGCCGCTGAACGACGCCAGCTCCTGCATCATGACGTCGCGGTTGTTCTGGATCGTGAGCCGCAGCGACTCGACCTGACCCTGCAGCCCGGTCAGCGCGCCCTCGGCGCCGGCCTGCATGACCGGCGAGGCGCACGACGTGGTCTGCGCCTGCACGTTGGTCATGGTCTGCACGAGCCGGCGATTCGCGACCGTCCAGCCGATCCGGAACCCGGTCATGCCGTAGAGCTTCGAGATGCCGTTCACCACGACGACGTTGGTGGACTCGATGTCCTTGTTCGTGAAGCGCCACGCGGGGGCGGGCTTCACGCCGTCGAACACGAGCTTGTGATAGATGTCGTCCATGATGAGCGTGACGTTCCTGCGCTCGCACAGGGCGACGATCTTCTCGAGCAGCTCGTCGGGGAACACGGCGCCCGAGGGGTTGTTCGGGCTGTTGACGATCATCGCGCGCGTGTTCGAGGTGAACGCGCGCTCGATCTCCTCGAAGCGCGGGACGAACGAGCCGTCCTCGGGGGTCACGACCACCGGGACCGCGTACACCATGCGGATCATCTCGGGATACGAGACCCAGTACGGCGCCAGCACGACCACTTCGTCCTGCGGGTTGAGCAGGCAGTACAGAAGGTTGTAGAGCGACTGCTTCGCGCCCGAGGAGACGATCACGTTCTCGGCGCCCACGACCTTGTCGTAGGCCTCCTCGGTGTAGCGGACGACCGCCTTCTTGAGCGACGGCATGCCGTCGGTCGGACAGTATTTGACGTCTCCCACGGAGAGCTTGGCGGCCGAGGACAGGATGGCCGCGATGGGCGCCTTGTTCTTGGGTTCGCCGATCCCGAGGTGGATGACGGCCTCGCCCTTTTCGCGGAGCAGGCGGGCCTCCTCGTTCAGCTTCAACGTGGGCGACTCGGCGATGGATTTCGCGAGTTGGCTGATGCCCATGGTTTTCGTGACCTCCAGAGTTCCCCATGACGACGTAACGCCACGGGTTTACGACGCGCGCGAGGATATCAGGGGCGCACCGCGAGGGAAACGCGCGCTGCCGCGAGGGCGAACGCGTGCCCGGGCCGCGAACGGCGCGGGCCGGAGCGGGGTCCGGGCGCGGCGCGCCGCGGCGCGGGCCGTGCGCGGCCGCTCTCAGATCCGGGCCCGGCGCGTCCATTCGGCGGTCCAGCGCGGCGCCGCGGCGCGGCCGCCCGACTCGGCGATCGCGATCCCGAGCTTCGCGCGCCCGCCGGCCGCGGGCACCGCGAGTTCGGCCCGCGTGCGCGTTCCGGCGCCGGTCAGCGCGCGCAGCACCAGCCGGTCCTCGGCGGTCTCGAGCAGCCAGGCGCGCTCGCCGCTCCGCGCGAGCCAGGCCGCGTGCGTCAACGCGATCACCGCGCCGCCCGGCAGCGCGGCCTCGACGCTCGCGATCGAGACGCGCCGCACCGCGTCGCGCGCGAACGCCCGCGCGCCCCACCACTCGTGGCGGAGCGCCAGCCGCCCGCGGGCGTCCCCGGCCCGCCACTCGCACCAGAGGCCCTGCCGCATGCCGGCCGGCCCCGCGGCGCTCGCGGCGAACGCCGGGTCGCGGCGCGTGCCGCGCTGCTCCTCGAAGCCGGCGAAGAACTCGGCGCCGCGCGCGAGCGACTGTCGCGCCTCGGCCGAGAGCCGCGCCCCCGCGGCGCCGGGCGCGAATCGCCACGCCGCGAGCAGCAGCCGCGCGTCGCGCCGCGCGCCGCCCGCGCGGGCGCTCGCCGCGAGCGCGCGCGAAGGCCCGGTGCGCCTGGGCTCGGCGAGCGAGCGGTAACCCGGCGTGCCCGCGCGCGCGAGCAGCCTCAGCGCGAGCGGGCCCTCCTCGGCGAACCATGCTGACTCGGCGCGCCAGCCGCCGCGGCCGTCCACGGCCAGCTCGTGCGCCGAAGCGGCGAAGCCGAGCCCGGCGCTCGCCTGCCGCCCGGGCCGGCCCGCCGCGCCCGCGAGCGCCA
>CAZUEM010000252.1:0-4067 GCA_964619155.1 uncultured bacterium | reverse complement strand
CGCGCCGCCCGGCGCGAGCGCGCCGCGCCGCGCGCCGCGCGGGCGAGGGGTGCGCGCCGCCGCGCTCATCGCCCGCCCTCCTTCGGCCGCACGGCCGGGGCCGCGGCGAACAGCGAGTCGGGCAGCCCCGTGTTGACGGTGTAGTCCGTGAACTGCATCGAGAAGTCCATGCTCGTGCCGTACTGCGGGATCGGGACGGTGGTGCGCACGCGCGCGATCACGCGCGAGAGCACCCAGAAGCCGTCCACGAACTGGCGTTCGACCACCATGCGGTCGATGCCGCGCAGGAACATGGGCACGGGCGAGCGCCGGAACGTGATCTCCTGGCGCACGATCACGTCGTCGCGCGTGTCCACCCACACCTCGCCGCTCGGCTCGGCGACGTCGAGCGCCGAGCGCGGCTCGAACGCCAGCCGGTAGACGACGTGGTCGCCGAGGATCTGCCGGCCCGCGATCCGGTACTTGTAGTTGCGCCGCGCGCTCGGCTGGAACGCGAAGTCCACGATGTCCTCGCGCATGGCGCGGCCCGTCTCGACGCGCACCTCGGCACGCGGGCCGGGCTCCTTCGGCGGCTTCGCCTTCCACTCGCGCAGCGTGACCGTTCGCGACCGGTCCGGCTTGCGCAGGTAGACGCGCGCCACGATCTCTTCGACGAGTTTCGGCCCCTTGCCGTCGGCGGCGTGCCCGACGGTGCGGATCGTGCGCTGGTAGCTCTGGTCGCGCAGCAGCGAGTCGCGCCGCGCCTCGCCGGCGGCGACGCGGTCGAGCAGCTCGGCGAGCGTCACGCGCCGGGCGTTGACGAGCACCGGCGGCACCTCGGTGCGCATGGTGTCCTCGACCGCCAGCACGGGCCTGCGGTCGTCGGCGGGCCCGGCGCCCGCGGCCGGAAGGGCGGCCGCGGCGAGCGAGGCGGCGGTCAGGAGAAACGTGGAGAGGGTTCGCATGGAAGGGGGTGCCTCGAAGGTGCCGGCACGCTAGCCGCTCGTGCGGCGGGGCCGCAACACCCCGCGCGATTTGGCAACGGGCTGACGGCAACCGGCGGCCCCTCGCGGACGAAGTGGGATAGGGTTACGCGCGTCCGCGCAGGCCGTTGGCGACCACCCGGCGACGACGGCACGGCGCGTGCCATGGAAGGCACCGAAGCGACTGCCCGGCATCACCCCGACGCCGGAAGGGAGGAAGACCGATGAACACCCGCCACACCCGCCTCGCCGTGATCGGCGCGGCGATGCTCACGCTGGCCGCGCCGATGGCGTTCGCCGCCACGGCTTCGCAGGAACCGTCCGCCTTCGCCGTCCCCGCCGGCCCGCTGGCGCTCGAGGTGGCGCCGGTGCTCACGGGGCTCGCGCCCGACGTGGCCGCGATCCACGTGCCCGCCGTGCCCGAGGTCTCGATGGCGGGCGTCTCGTACCGTCCGCGCCGCTCCGGCTACGGCCGGCGCGTGGACGCCCAGGGCGTCAGCCAGATCCACGCGGGCTTCTTCGACCCCGAGGGCCAGCCGGCGCGCATGTTCCTCGTCGGCATCCGCGGCGGCCCGATGATCGACTCGCACGTCCAGCTCGGCGCGGGCATCGAGTGGGCGCACGATTCCGACCGCGCGCTGTCCATCCGCTCGACCGAAATCGGACCGGGCGGCACGCCGATCACCGTGCAGCGCGAGATCGCCCGCTCGTCCACGGATCTCTTCCCGATCATGGCGTTCATCCAGTTCTCGGCCGACGACGACCTGGCGATCGTGCCGTACTTCGGCGCGTCGGCCGGCTATCAGATCATGAACCTGTCGGCGGAGGACTACGACACGGGCGAGGACTTCGACGCCACGTACGGCGGCTGGGGCTGGCAGATCTGGGGCGGCGCGGCGCTGCCGCTGTCGGGCCGCACCCGGCTGACCGGCGAGGTGTTCGTCAACGGCGCGGAACTGAACCGCGACGTGGACGACCCGTTCTTCGGGGACTACCGCGAAACGGTCAGCGCCGACGGCGTCGGCGCGCGCTTCGGGCTCGCGTGGGGGTTCTGAGGACCGGGTTGGTTTCCTCACGCGTCCCGCATCACCACCCGCCCCGCGGCCCGGAACCGCGGGGCGGGGTGTTTTGTGCTGCGGGCTTGCCGTCGCGCGCCACGACCGGCCCTCTCGCACGTGCCCCGGGCCCGGCTCGCGGCGCGTGTGGTCGTCGTCGCGATTGTAGCCGTGGACTTGCAGCGAATTGACTTGCCGCGCTTCCGCGGCGCACATCGCGCGGGTCGAGACCTTCGCGCTCTTCGCGCGGCATGGCGCGCGTGCCGCGCGCTCGCCACCTTCTCGCTGGGCAGCGCGATTTCTTTCGTCGCGCCGCTCGTTGCGCGGCGTGGCGGTGCGTGCGGGGCTCGCGATCGCGTGTGCTTCAATCCCCCTGCGTCCCCGCGCGAGCCCGCCCCCGGGATCGGATGTCCGCCGTGTCCCGCTTCTCGCTGTCGCACCTCTCCGACGCCGCGCTGCAGCGCGACCTCGTCGCGCTCGTCTCGAAGGACCGCGCCACCACCGCCGAACTGCTCGCGCACCTGGCCGAGCTGGATCGCCGGCGGCTCTATCGCAAAGCCGGCTTCGACTCGCTCTACGAGTACTGCGTCCGGGAGCTGAAGCTCTCCGAGGACGCCGCGGCGCAGCGCATCCAGGCGGCGCGCGTCGCGCGGCGCTTCCCCGCGATCTTCGCCATGCTCGCCGATGGCCGCCTGCACCTGAGCGCCGTGCGGCTGCTCGCGCCGCACCTGACCCGGCAGAACGCGCGCGAACTGCTCGCGGCGGCCGAGCACCGGACCCGGCGCGAAGTCGAGGCCCTGCTCGCCGAGCGCTTCCCGCAGCCCGACCTGCCCGCGTTCGTGCGGCCCCTCGCGCCCGCCGGGGCGCCCGATCCGGTGCCCAGCCCACCGCCCGCCCCGGCGCCCGCGCCAGTAGATGTAGAGCTCGTTTTCGGCGCCCTATCCGCCATCACGTTGCCGGGCAGCGAGTTGGAGTCGTCCGCGAGCCTCGAACATGCCCCGGGGCATGTTGAATCCGGCAACCAGCTGCCCGCCAACGAGTTGGCCGCAAAGCTCGTGCAGGCGTCGACTGCTGCCGCCGGCGGACCGGCGACCGCCCGCTCGGGCGACACCGGACCGGGCGACGCCGGACCCTCGCCAGTCGCTGGCGCCCCCGCCGGCGAGCCCGGTGCCCGCACGCCCGGCTCCGGCACCCCGGGCAGCCCGTTCACCGCGCGCGGCCGCGTGTTCCCGCTCTCGGCGCATCGCTTCGCGGTCCAGGTCAGCGTGTCGAAGAGCACGCGCGAGAAGCTCCAGCGTGCGACCGACCTGCTCGCGCACGCCGTGCCGACGGGCGATCTCGCCGAAGTGCTCGACCGCGCCCTCGACGCGCTGATCGCGAAGCTCGAGCAGCGCAAGTTCGGCGCGACCGCCCGCCCGCGCGCTGCCAGAGCCTGCCTCTCAACGGACCCGCGCGCCATCGCGAATGAAGTGCGCCGCGCGGTCTGGAAGCGCGACGGCGGCCAGTGCACGTACGTCGGCAGCGGCGGCCGTCGCTGCGAGTCACGCCGCAGGCTCGAGTTCGATCACGTCCAACCCGTCGTCCTGGGCGGCCAGGCGACAGTCGCGAACCTCCGCCTGCGCTGCCGCGCCCACAACCAGCTCACCGCCGAGCAGGCGTTCGGCGCGAGACACATGGAGGCCCGGCGCGAGAAGGCCGCTCGGGCCAGCTCGGGTTGAGATGCTCACGCGATCGCCGACCGCCGTGCGCGACGCAAGCCGGGGACGGGGTGCGCGCGATGGCCTCAGTGCGGAGCGCTTCCGCAGCCATGGATGGCGAAGGAAGCGCGCAGCGAGGAGGAGAGGCGGCAGGATGCCGCCGACCGACGCTGAGGTCATCGCGTGCGCCCCGGTCCCGGCGACGGCCCCGACAGCCGGCCCTGGTGCAACGCCGCGCCCCTGCCCCGGCGACGGCCCCGCAACGCCCAGCTCGCGCGACCGTCGAACAAGGCCCGCCATGTTGAGCGCAAGTGACCTGACCGCTTTTGACAAGTGACTTGGCCGCATCGGTC
>CAZUEM010000251.1:0-4173 GCA_964619155.1 uncultured bacterium | reverse complement strand
CGCCTCTCTACTTCCCCCCCGCCAGGCGCTTCGTCGCGTACTCGGCGAGGATCGCGGCCAGCGAGTCGGGCTGGTCCTTGGCGACCAGCCGGCCGGCGCCGGTGACGCGGCGCGGCACGGCGATCGTGCTGTCCTCGTAGCCGAGCGCCTTCGACATCTCGCCCCACGTCGCGTCCTTCTTCCAGGCGGCGTCGCTGAACACCAGCTCGACCGGCATGCCGACCGACTTGAGCGGGCCGTTGGAGTCGGCGAGCAGCAGGTTCCGCATGTACGACTTGACGGTCACCGCGGGCACCGCCGACATCTTGGCGAACAGGATCGCGCTCTCGGCCGAGTCGCGGCCCATCCGCGCGAACGCCATCTGCGTGAACGTCTGGTAGTTCTCGTCCATGAAGCGCACGAGTTGCTTGATCTGCTGATCCTCGACCGGGATCGGCGACTTGAGCGCCGTGTTGATCATCACCAGCCCGCGTGCGCGCTTGGGGTTCTGCGCGAGCGCCTTGAGCGCCAGCACCGCGCCCACGCCCTGGCCGACGACGATCGTGCTCTCGGGTTTCTGCAGCGCGAGCACGCTGTCCACCGACGAGGCCGCGGCCTCGAGCGAGAACGGCTCGGGCAGCGGGCTCGTGCCGTGCCCGGGCAGCTCGACCATGACCATCTTGTAGCGGTCCTTGAGGCGCTTGAGCAGCGGCAGCCAGTCCGTGCGCGTGCCGCCCAGGTCGTGGACGAACACCATCGTGGCCGTGCCCGAGCCCATCTCGGTGACCTGCAGGCTGGGCTTGGTGTCCACGGCGAACGCCGCCGTGACGACGGCCGCGAGGAACAGCAGGGGAATGCCCACCCGGGTGAGTCGCACGTCCGGACCTCCTGTCGTTGGCGAGCTTCGGGACTTCTTGTCGGCACTTCTACACCCGGCCCGCACCCGGCGCCACCGGGGCGGGGCCCTCCCGGCGCGGGACTCCCGCAGGGCGCCGCCGGGCGCGATCCGCGTTCGGGCCGCGATTGGCGCGGGTCCGGGCGCGCCCGGGACGCCCTGAAAGAAAGTCCTTGGCTTGCTGCACATCTGTGCAGTAAGGTGCCGGGCGTCGGCGCGACCCGCCCCGCCACGGCGGCGAGGCGATCGCTCCCAGGCCCTCGAGATCATGCGAAGCGAAGCGATCGACGAAGCCGTGGCGGTGCGCGCCGATTTCTCGGGGGGCGCCGTCACCCCGGTGGCCTTCCGGCGCCGGGGCCGCGAGCACCGCGTGCGGCGGGTCAACGCCCGCTGGGTGGATCGAGTCGGCAAGCACCCGCGTTTCTACTTTTCCGTCACCGACGAGAGCGGCGACGTCTACCAGCTGCAGCTCCACTCCGGGGACCTGCTCTGGTGGCTCGACGCGGTCTCGCTGGAGGCCTGATGAATCGCACGCCCACGGTCGCGGCGCCGGCAGGGACGCACGAAGCGCCCCCGCCCCCGGCCACGAACGGCAAGGCACCCGTGACGCCGCGGCAAGGCGCCGCGATCGAGGGCGTGCGCGACACCACGAAAACGGGCGCGGCCGCGTCCGGCGCCGGCATCGCGGGGATGGCCGGGCCCGCCGGACCGGCCCGCCCGGAACATCTGCAGGCGAGTTCCCCCGGGCGGTGCACCCCATGAGCTCCTCCTCCTCCATCGAGTGGACCGACGCGACGTGGAACCCGGTCACGGGGTGCACGAAGATCAGCCCGGGATGCAAGTACTGCTATGCGCTGACCTTCGCCGAGCGCTTCCGGGGCGTGCCGGGGCATCCGTTCGAGCAGGGCTTCGACCTGCGCCTG
The DNA here is from genome assembly GCA_964619155.1 of uncultured bacterium. GTDB lineage: Bacteria > Eisenbacteria > RBG-16-71-46 > RBG-16-71-46 > RBG-16-71-46 > CAIXRL01. The sequence goes on along the minus strand of CAZUEM010000251.1, from coordinate 2,376 downwards.
TGGCCGGACCGGCTGCAACTGCCGCTGTCGTGGCGCCGCCCCCGCCGCATCTTCGTGAACTCGATGAGCGACCTGTTCCACGAGCGTGTGCCGGACGACTTCATCCGGTCGGTCTTCGACACGATGCGCGACGCCTGGTGGCACCAGTTCCAGGTCCTCACCAAGCGGCCGGACCGCATGGCGGACTTCGTCGCCGCCCACATGCCGGAGCCGCTCCGCTACACGCACCCGAACGTCTGGCTCGGGGCGAGCGTCGAGACCCGGCAGTACATCGGTCGCGCGAAGCGCGTCGCCTCGCTCTCGTCCACCGTTCGCTTCCTCTCGTGCGAGCCGCTGCTGGGCCCGCTGGACCTGGGCGAAGTGCTGGGCGACGACGCGATCAACTGGGTCATCGTCGGTGGCGAGAGCGGCCACCATGCCCGCCCGATGGACGTGGCCTGGGTGCGGGCCATTCGCGCGCAGTGCCGCGACGCCGGCGTCCCGTTCTTCTTCAAGCAGTGGGGCGGCCGCAACAAGAAGGAAGCCGGGCGCACGCTCGACCGCAGAACCTACGACCAGATGCCGCAGACGGTCTGACCACCACGCCGAGACAGCCATGGAACGCACCGTCCTGCACGTGGACATCGACGCCTTCTTCGCCAGCATCGAGCAGCAGCGCGACCCGCGGCTGAAGGGCAGGCCGGTCATCGTCGGCGCGGGCGTCATCGCGTCGTGCTCGTACGAGGCGCGGCGGTTCGGGCTCAAGGCGGGCATGCCGCTGACCGAAGCGAAGCGCCTGTGTCCGAAGGCGGTGATCCTCGAAGGCCACGCGCAGGTCTATCGCTGTTTCGCCGAGCGCATCTTCGAGCGCTGCCGCGAACTGTCGCCCGACGTCGAGACCTACCTCGACGAGGCCTACCTCGAACTCACGGGCACCGAGCGCGCGCACGGCGGCGACCTCGTCGCGGCGGCCGCGCGCCTGAAGCGCGCGATCCAGGGCGACACCGGGCTCACCGTGACCTGCGGCCTCGGACCCAACCGCATGCTCGCGAGGCTGGTCGGCAAGACGGTCAAGCCCGACGGCCTCGCCCGCGTGCTCGAGGGTGAGGCCGAGGAGTTCCTGGTCGGGCGGCCCATCGAGCAACTCGCCGGCGTCGGCCACGCCCACGCGAAGACGCTCCGCTCGATGAACCTGCGCACCATCGGCGAGCTGCGCGCGCTGCCCGTGGCCGCGCTCGAGGCGCTGTTCGGCGCGCCGGGGCGGCTGCTGTACGAGCGCTGCCGCGGCCGCGACACCGCGCCCGTCACGGCGCGCGAGATCCCGGTCACGATCTCGCGCGAGACCTCGTTCCACCGCGACACCGGCGACCCGGTCGAGATCGAGGGCATGCTCGACTACCTCGCGGGCCGCGCCTGCCGCGCCGCGCGCGAGCTGGGCCTGGCGGCCCGCACGGTGGCGGTGCGGCTGCGCTACAGCGACGGCGAGGGCGCCGAGCAGGCGCGCTCGCTCGCCGCGCCGAGCGCCGTGGACCCGGTCGTGCTGGCGCTCGCGCTCGAGCTGCTGCGCCGCCAGTTCACGCGCCGCGTCTCGCTGCACGCGGTGGGCGTCACGCTCTCGGGCTTCACGCGCGACACGGCCGAGCAGGGCGCGCTCTTCGACGAGCGCGAGGCCGGGCGGCGCGCGGCGCTGTGCGCGGCGCTCGACCACGTGCGCGGCAGCTTCGGCCACGGCTCGGTGGTCTCGGGCCGGGCGCTGAACCTGAAGGATCACGTCGAGCAGGACCGCCACGGCTTCCGCCTGCGGACGCCGTCGCTGACGAAGTAGGGCACCGCCCCCGCCGGACGGCCGACATCGGCCACAAGCGAACGAGACACGAAGCGACCCCGCGCGCGGGCCCCAGCTGCCACCCGCGCCACCGCCACCGCGAAGCCCGCCCCCGCTCCACCGCCCCCCGGCGCAGGTCACCATGTCCTTCACCCCGCTCCGCGTCCGCTCGCACGGCTCGCTGCTCGTCGGCGTCGCCAGCCCCGAATCGCTCGTGGACCGCGCGCTCGAACTGGGCCACGCGGCGCTCGCCCTGACCGACCGCGACAACCTCTACCTCGCCGTGCGGTTCCTGAAGTACGCCCGCGCGAACGGCCTGCGTGCGCTGCCCGGGGCGGAACTCACGCACCGCGGCGCGTCGGTGCTGCTGCTGCCGCTCGACCGCGGCGGCTGGGCCAACCTCTGCGCGCTGCTCTCGGCGCGCCACCTCGATCCCGCGTTCGACCTGGCGGTCGCGGTCGGCGAACTGCACGCGGGGCTGCACGTGGTCGCCGAGTCGCCTTCGCTCGCGGCGGCGCTGCTCGGGGCCGGCGTGCCGCCCGCGGCGGACGCCGCGGCCGAGCGCGCGGGGG
>CAZUEM010000250.1:2533-4211 GCA_964619155.1 uncultured bacterium | reverse complement strand
GCGGCGCGCTTCACCTCGCCGACTCCCCGCGGGCCCGCCCGCTGGACGGTCCGGCCCGGGGCCCCTAAGGTGCGCGGTTCGCCCGCCCCCGCCATTGCGCCCCCTCGAGGTCGTCCGCGTGATCGAACTGCCGTTGCACGTCGCCATGGACCTGGCTCCCGACGACCTCGCGCGCATCGCCGCCGTGCTGCGCGCGTTCCCGGGCTACATCCAGGGGCGGGGCGAGGACTACCTGATGGCCGGCCGCATCCGGCAGTGCGCGCTCGACGAGCGCTCGGCGCAGCGCGCGATCGTGGCGAGCGTGCGCGGCACGCGCACCTACGCGGTGCGCTGGACGCTGCGCCTCGAGTCCGCCGACCCGCTCTGCTCGTGCCCGGCCGGGCCGATATGCAAGCACGCTTACGCGGTCGGCCTGGCGCTGGTCGCCGCCGCGCGCGCCACGGACACGTTGCCCGCCGAGGCTTCGGGCCTGCTGCCCGCGGCGCTCGAGCGCCACCTCGCGGGCGAACGGCCGCCGGTGCCGCGCTCGCTCGTGCGCCCGCGCGCCGCCGAGCAGCCGCAGCTCGCGGCGCTGCGCGAGGCGGGCAGCGCCTGGATGCGGCTCGAGGCGGCGCAGGGCCTGCTGCGCAAGCACGGCTTCGCGCAGGCGCAGCTGGGCGCGCTCGACCTCGGCAGCATCGCGCACGAGGACGACCCGGACGTCCGCTGCTGGCGGCTCGCGCACGCCATCGAGCGCGAGTGGCCGGGCCGCGTACCCAAGGCGCTGCAGCCCTACCTCGAGCGCGGCGAGCTGCGCGAGCGCGGCATCGAGCGCGAGCGGCGCGAGGTGGTCGAGCGCATCAGCACCTGGGCGGGCGCGCGCGAGCGCGCTCCGCGGCACCTGCGCGTCGTGCTCGGGCTGGTCGAGAACGAGGGCGGCCCCCGCGTCACCATCCAGGCGCGCCTCACGGGGCCGCAGCTCGAGGACGCGCCGCGCAGCTGGCAGCAGCTCGGGCAGCTCCACTCCGAGCTGCGCCGCGACCCGCACCTGCTCTCGCCACCGCAGGCGCGCCTGCTGCGCATGCTGACCGAGTCCGAGATGGCCGAGCTGTTCACGGACGCGCGCCACCCGAGCGAGATGTCGAACGAGCAGCTGAACCTGCTGCTCGACCGCGCCGCGGGCTCGCCGTTCCTGGCCTGGGACGCGGCGCTGCCGGCGCGGCTCGCGGCGCGCGGCGGCGTCCGGCCGGGCGCGAAAGCCGACCTCGAGGGCGACGACCTGCGCATGACGCTCGAGGCGCACGTCGAGGGCGGCGAGCTGCTGCTCTCGCTGGCGCTCGCATGGCCGGACGGCGCGCTGCGCCCGGCGGGCGCGGCGCTGGTGTGGCCCGCCGAGCGCCACGCGATCGCCGCGCACCCCTCGATCGCGCTCGTGGACGGCGCATTCCACCGCATCGTCGAGGAGCCGCCCGCCGACATCGTGCGCACGCTCGCCGAGATGCAGGGCGTGCCGCTCAAGCGCGAGGACGGGCCGCTGCTCGACCGGCTCTCGTCGCGCTTCCCCGCGGTCGCGGCGGCGCTCGAGTCGCTGACGCGCACGTACGACGCGAAGCCGCTCTTCGCGCTCGACCTGCGCGCGAACGACTGGCTGCAGGTGCGGCTCTTCGCCGCGGCGGGCGGGACGCCGTGGGCGCCGGGC
>CAZUEM010000250.1:0-2433 GCA_964619155.1 uncultured bacterium | reverse complement strand
CTGGCTGCAGGTGCGGCTCTTCGCCGCGGCGGGCGGGACGCCGTGGGCGCCGGGCGAGCCGGCGGGCGAGGGGCGCGACGTGTTCGAGTACGCGCCCACGGGCGGCTGGACGCGCGTCGCAGGAGGCGCGGGTGCGCCGCTCGCGGCGCGCGTCGCGGTCATGGGCCTCGGCGGCGCGCCGGAGGAGACGGCCGGCGACGAGGCCGGGACCGGGTTCGGTGGCGGGACCGAGGACGCGTTCGCGGGCGGCTCGACGCCCGACTCCGCCGCCACCGTCGCGACCGCCGCGCCGGCCACCGCTCCCGCCGCGGCCCCGTGGCGCGAGGTGCCCTCGCCGGTGCGCGTGGCGGGCGCGCTCGCCTGGCTCGAGCGCGTGCTCGAGAAGCGCGGCGCCTCGCGCGGCCGCGGCCGCGCCAACCCCGAGCCCGACGCGGCGACCGGCTGGTGGCTGCGGCTCGACGAGTCGAACGTCGAGGCGCTGTTCACCGCCTGGCAGGAGCGTCCGCGCGAGGCGGGCTGGTTCGGCAACGACGAGGTGCGGCGGCTCTTCGAGGGCGAGCGGCGCGTGCACGCGCGCCTGAGCGTGGTCGCCTCCGGCATCGACTGGCTGACGATCCGCGCCGACTGGGAGACCGAGGGCCTCGCGCTCACCGAGGCCGACCTCGCGACGCTGCGCGAGGCGAAGCGCCCGTTCGTGCGCCTCGCCGGCGGCTGGGCGCGGCGCGAGGACGCCGAGGCGCAGGACGCGATCGCGGCCGCGCTCGCCGACCTCGGGCTCGAGCCGGACGAGACCGAGCAGCGCATCACCGCCTGGCAGCTCGCGCAGGCGCGCGCCGAGAGCCTCGACACGCTGGCTTCGACCGGCGCGGGCGGCGAGACGCTCGAGACGGTCGCGCGCATGCGCGAGGCGATCGAGCGCTTCGAGGGACTGCCGCGCGTCGGGATCCCGCGCGGCTTCGAGGGCGAGCTGCGGCCCTACCAGCGCGAGGGGCTCGACTTCCTCGCCTGGACGAGCGGCCTGCGGCTCGGCGCGGTGCTGGCCGACGACATGGGCCTCGGCAAGACCGTGCAGGCGCTGGCCTGGCTCGCGCGCCTGCGCGCGGAGGACCCCAAGGCGGGTCCGGCGCTGGTCGTCTGCCCGGCGTCGGTCATGCACAACTGGGAGCGCGAGGCCGCCCGCTTCACGCCGCACCTGCGCGTGCTCGTGCTGGGCAGCGGCCGCGACCGGCGCGCGCGCATGGCCGAGGCCGAAGCGCACGACGTCGTCGTCACGAACTACGCGCTGCTGCGCCGCGACGCCGGGCACTGGAAGCAGCACGAGTTGAGCGCGGTGATCTTCGACGAGGCGCAGAACGTGAAGAACCCCGACGCGGCCGTTTCGCGCGCGGCCCGCGAGCTTCGCGCCGCGCACCGGCTGGCGCTGACGGGCACGCCGCTCGAGAACCGCGCGCTCGACCTGTGGAGCATCCTCGCGATCGTGAGCCCGGGCTGGCTGCCGCCGCGCGGGAAGTTCGTGGCGCGCTACGACCGCCCCGACGCGCCGCCGCACCTTCGGCGGCTCCTGTCGGCGCGGCTGCGGCCGGTGCTGCTGCGGCGGCTCAAGGAGAAGGTCGCCAGGGAGCTGCCGCCGCGCATCGAGGAGCGGCTCGACTGCGAGATGACGCCGGGGCAGCGCAAGCTCTACGCCGCCGAGCTGGTGAGGAGCCGCGAGCTGCTCCGGTCGCTCGCCCCCGGCGAGGACGCGCTCGCGCGCAGGCGCCTCGTGGTGCTCGCGGTGCTGACGCGGCTGCGCCAGATCTGCTGCCACCCGGCGCTCGCGGGCGGCAGGCGCGAGGTGGGCTCGGGCAAGTTCGAGGCGCTGTTCGACCTGCTCGAGCCGCTGCTCGCCGAGGGTCGCAAGGTGCTCGTGTTCTCGCAGTTCGTCGAGTGCCTCAAGCTCATCGCCGCCGACATGGACGGCCGCAAGGTGCCCTACCACGTGCTCACCGGCAGCACGAACACGCGCGACCGGGCCGGGGTGGTGGACGCGTTCTCGAACGACGAGCGGCCGTGCTGCTTCCTCGTCTCGCTCAAGGCCGGCGGCACGGGCCTCAACCTGACGGCGGCGCGCGACGTGGTGCTGTTCGACCCGTGGTGGAACCCGGCGGTCGAGGCGCAGGCGATCGACCGCACGCACCGCATCGGCCAGGACCGCACGGTCGTCGCCTACCGGCTGCTCACCGAGGGCACGATCGAGGAGCGCATCGCCGAGTTGCAGGCGCGCAAGGCGAAGCTCGTGAAGGACGTGCTCGGCGAGGAGGGCTTCGCCCGCACGCTCTCGCGCGCCGACCTCGAGTACCTGCTCGCGGACTGAGGGGTCCCGGCGCGTCCGGCGCCGTCCCGGCCTCGTCCTCGGCCGGGTCCCCGTCGCTCCCCACCCCGCCCGAGCGTCCC
>CAZUEM010000249.1:0-4212 GCA_964619155.1 uncultured bacterium | reverse complement strand
GGAGCGGTCAGGTCACCTGTCAAAAGCGGTCGGATCATCTGCTTCCTACAGGCGCGGCCGCCGCCCGGGCGCCCGCCGCGCCCGCCGTAGTACGCTGCCCGCGCCCGCCGCGAGCGCGGCCATCCACCCCGAGGCCCCCATGCCGACCGAACGACTCGAAACCCCGGAACTCCTCGCGCTCGTGCGGCGCGTCTTCGCCCCCGCCGCGGACGAGCGCCGTCTCGCCGTGCTCGTGGACCTGCCCGACGCGCGGCTCCCCGACAACCCCGACTGGGCCGCGCGCCGCCGCATGGCGGCCGACTGGGTGTCGCGGCTCGCCCAGTGCGCCGCCGAATCCGGCCTCGAACCCGCGCTCTTCGCCTACCGCAACGTGCGCACGAACAACGCCGACCTGCCCGCCTCGCTCGTCCGCGTCGAGCCCGCGAAGCTGCCGGCGGACGCCGAAGGCCTGGACGCGACCGCGGCCGAGCCGGTCGAGCGCGTCCTCGCCTCGCACCCGATGGTCATCGCGCCGACCGAGCTGTCGGCCACGGCCCCCTTGAAGCTCCTCGCGCGCACGCACGGCTTCCGCGCCGCCACCATGCCCGGCTTCGCCGCCTCGATGATCCCGGCGCTGCGGCTCGACTACGGCGAGGTGCGCCGCCGCGTGCGGATCCTCAAGGACCTGCTCGATCGCGCGGCGCGCGCCGAGCTGTCGTTCGAGGTGGACGGCCGCGACCCGCACGCGCTCGTGCTCGACCTGCGCCATCGCTCGGCGCACGCCTCGGACGGCGTGCTCGACACGCCCGGCACCGCGGGCAACCTGCCCTCGGGCGAGGCCTACATCGTGCCCTACGAGGGCGAGGTCGAGGGCGAGCCGAGCGGTTCGGCGGGCACGCTGCCCGTCCAGTTCGGGGGCGAGGTGGTGCTGTTCCGGATCGAGGCGAACCGCGCCGTGGCCGCGAGCGGCGAGGGCGCGGCCGCGCGCGAACAGGCGGCGTGGCTCGCGCGCGAGCCCGCGTACGGCAACATGGCCGAGTTGGGGCTCGGCGTGCTCGCCGACCTCGGCGTGAGACCCGTGGGCGAGATCCTGCTCGACGAAAAGCTCGGGCTGCACGTCGCGTTCGGGCGCAGCGACCACTTCGGCGGCCGGGTGGGCGCCGCGGCGTTCTCGCGCCCCGACGCGGTCGTGCACATCGATCGCGTGTACCTGCCGGAGCTGCAGCCGCGCGTACTCGCGCGCGCGGTGGATCTCGTGCTCGAGGACGGCGAGCGAATCGCACTCATGCGTGAGGGTGCGTATGGAGCGCTCTTTCTCGCCTGATTCGCGACCCTTCGCGTTGCGCGCGCGCGGCGCGTCGGCCAACATGCGCGCATGGCGATGCACAAGCGCACCTGCGCCATCTGCCGCGCGCGCGACTCGGGGCTCTTCTGCGGGCTCTCGGGCCCGGTCGGCGAGCGGCTGCAGCGGAGCCGCACCGTCGAGCAGGTGCGGCGCGGGCAGACCATCTTCCGCGAGGGCGCCGAGGCGACCGCGCTGTTCGTGGTCGCGACCGGCCTCGTCAAGGTGAGCAACATGTGGAAGGGCGGCACCGAGCACGTGCTGCGCGTGCTCGGGCCGGGCGAGATCCTCGGCTACCGGCCGCTGCTCGCCGGGGAGCCCTACTCCGCGAGCGCCGAGGCGATCGAGGACACGACGGTGTGCGTGTTCCGCGCCGACGCGGTGCGCGAGGCGCTGCGCGACGCGCCGGCGCTGGCGTTCGAACTGCTGTCCAAGCTCGCGCGCGAGCTGCGGCGCTCCGAGCAGCTCATGCTCGACCTGCTGCACCGCAAGGCGTCGGAGCGCGTCGCGCGGCTGCTGCTCGCGCTGCCCGAGTGGACCGACCAGGGCCCCGCCGCGACGTCCTACTGGTCGCGCGGCCTCACGCACAAGAGCATGGCCACCCTGATCGGCGTCACCCCCGAGACGTTCTCGCGCGCGATCAAGGCGCTCGAGCGCAAGGGCGTGGTCCTCGCGACGCGCGAGCGGATCGAGATCCGCGACCTCGCGGCGCTGCGCCACGCCGCCGGCGCTGACCGCGATCAAGCCGGTTCTTGACCGTGGTCAATGTCCGGCCGGCGCCTCCGCGCCGATCCTGAGCGCAGGTCACGGGGCCCGCGGAGCAGTCCGGCGCGGGAAACCGAACCGCCGCGATTCGGAGGGCCCGTCTCGGGGCAGCCGTGCGAGGTGATCGACCGCGCTTCCGAAAGGGAAGCCGGGCGTCGCCCGGAGGCCCACGCCAAGCGAGGCGAGCTCGCAGCAGCGCGGTACGGAAGCGTTGTCCTGAGGCGGCCACGCTCGGGGGGGTGTGGCCGCTCTCGCTTGCGTGCCGAGGGCGGCCGGGCGGGCGTTGCCGGCCTCGCGCGCCCGGGCGCCGGGGCGCGCCGCGCCCGCGATTCGTCCCGAAGTTGACCGCGGTCAAGGACGCGCGCGTCCGCGGGTTTCAGAATCCGGCCATCCGCACGTACCGGGGCCCGTCGTCTCTCCCCCCTGCTCCGGCCCGTGCGTTCGCAGCGAGGCGCCGACCGCGCCCGCCCGGCCGAAGCAGCGTGGGCCCGGTGATCGCGCTCCGCGCCTCCGGTCACTCGAGGCTCGAACGTCGCACCGTCTGGCGCCGCTCCACCGGCGCGGGGAGTTCACCATGAAGCGCTTGTTCGCATTCGCGCTCGCCGCAGGCACGCTGGCGATGCTCGCACCGGCCGCCCTGGCCGCCCTCACTCCGCTCGAGGAGTTGGGCAGGGCCATCTACTTCGACAAGATCGCGTCTCCCGACCGGCAGGCGTGCGCGGACTGCCATGCGCCGGCCGCGGGCTGGACCGGCCCGGTCGGCGGCATCAACCAGCACGGCGCCGTGTATCGCGGCGCGGTGCCGCAGCGCTTCGGCAACCGCAAGCCGCCGAGCGCGGCCTACGCGACCCAGGCGCCGCTCTTCCACTGGGACGCGGCCGAGGGCCTGTTCGTCGGCGGCAACTTCTGGGACGGGCGTGCCACCGGCGCGAAGCTCGGCAACCCGGCCGCCGACCAGGCGCTCGGGCCGTTCCTGAACCCCGTCGAGCAGAACAACCCGGACAAGGTCGCGGTGCTGGCGCAGATCGCGAGCGCCCGGTACGCCGGGCTGTGGACCCAGGTCTGGGGCGCGCCGGTGCGGCTCGCTCCTCCGGCCGACGCCGAGCAGGACTACGATCGCGTCGGGCTCGCCATCGCGGCATTCGAGGCGTCCCCCGAGGTCAACGCCTTCACCTCGAAGTTCGACTACGTCGAGCAGGGCCTGGCCGAGTTCACCCCGACGGAGGCCTGGGGCAAGGAGCTGTTCGAGGGCAGGGCCATGTGCGCGGCGTGCCACATGGCGCCGCTGTTCACGGACTACACGTTCGACAACCTCGGAACGCCGAAGAACCCGAGGAACCCGTTCTACGCGATGGACCGGGTGCTGGTGAACGGCCAGCCGGTCAACCCGGAGGGCGCGGCCTGGGTGGACCCGGGCCTCGGCGGGTTCCTCGCCTCGCTCCCCGAGTCGTACTTCGCGGGCCTCGGGCTCGAAAAGACGGCCGCGGTCGCGGAGAACCTCGGCAAGCACAAGGTACCGACGCTGCGCAACGTGGACCTGCGGCCCGACCCGGGCTTCCCCAAGGCCTACATGCACAACGGCGCGCTCAAGTCGCTCAAGGAGGTCGTGCACTTCTACAACACGCGCGACGTGGAACCGTGGCCCGCGCCCGAGGTGGCCGAGAACGTCAACGTGGACGAGCTCGGGAACCTCGGCCTGACCGACGCCGAGGAGGACGCGATCGTCGCCTTCATGGCGACGCTCTCGGACGGCTACGCGCCGGCGCCGATGGCGCGGCCGGCGATGCTGGCCGCCCACGAGCCCGCGGCCGGGACGCCGATGACGGCCCTGCACGTCCGCTACCTCGCCCCGGGCCGCTACCAGTTCGCGTACCGGGTGCCGTCGGCGGGGCTCGTGAAGGTCGCCCTCCTCGACGTGAGCGGCCGCCTCGTGCGCACGCTGGTGGACGGCGAGCAGGGAGCGGGTGACCACGTGCTCGACTGGTCGTCCGGCGACCTGTCGCAGGGGCTCTACTTCGTGAACCTGCGGAGCGCCTCCGGCGCCGTGTCCCGGAAGGTGCTCGTGGCCCGCTGATTCCCCGACGCGGTCCGGCTTCCCGACGAGGGCGGCCCCGCCGGCCGGCGGG
>CAZUEM010000248.1:0-4222 GCA_964619155.1 uncultured bacterium | reverse complement strand
GCGGCCGCGTGAGCGGACGGCCCGCGAGCGCCGCGGCGCATTCGAGCGGCGAGGCCGCCAGCACCAGCATGCCGAGCGCGCCGGCCCCGGCCGCCCCGGCGACGATCGCGGCGAGCAGCGCGCCCGGCGAAGCGAAGCAGCGCCGGTGCAGCGCCGCGGCGGGGCCCGCGCCCGGCCGGGCGAACCACAGCCCGAGCGCGGCCGCGGCGGTGCGCAGGTAGCGCTGGTCGTCGAGCGCGTCGGGCCCCGCGGCCTCCCGTCCCGCGGCCACGAGCGCCACCGCGCAGCGCGCGCGCGGCGCGCCCAGCGCCTCGAGCGCGAGCAGCGCGACGACGCCGTCCTCCTCGTCGAGGAGCACGTGAGCGGGCGAGACGTTCACGGGCTGGTCCGGTCCGGGCCAGCCCGCGCCATGCGCCTCGAAGAGGAAGGCCGTCAGGTGATCCGCCACGCGGCGCCTCAGTCGCCCTTGCCCGCGCCGCCGGAGGGCTTCGGCGGGTCCGCGGCCTTCGGGGCCGACTCCGACTTCGCCTTCTCCCGGTACGAGGAGCTGCGGTAGTCCGTGATGTAGAAGCCCGAGCCCCGGAACAGCAGGCCCGAGCCGCCGCCCGGCACGCGCTTCGCGGGGGCCCCGCACTCCGGGCAGGCGCGCGGCGAGTCGTCCGTGATGGCGTGGAAGACCTCGAAGACGTGGTCGTTGCCGCAGCGGTAGTCGTAGGTGGGCATGCCCTCTCCTCCTGCCTTCGCGGGCCTCAGCCGAGGCCCGCGCTCATCACGCACGCGACCGTGGCGGTGTCCACCACCTCGTCACTCGTGCAGCCGCGCGAAAGATCGTTCGCCTGCTTCGCGAGCCCCTGCAGCATCGGCCCGATGGCCGCGGCGCCGCCGAGGCGCTGGGCCAGCTTGTAGCCGATGTTCCCCGCGTCGAGATCCGGGAAGACGAGCACGTTCGCGTGGCCGGCCACGACCGAGTCGGGGGCCTTGCGCTGCCCGACCGACGGCACGATGGCGGCGTCGAGCTGCAGCTCGCCGTCCACGTGCAGGTCCGGCCGGCGCTCGCGCGCGATGCGCGTCGCCTCGCGCACCTTGTCCACGTGCGGGTGCTGGGCGCTGCCGCGCGTCGAGAAGCTGAGCATCGCCACGTGCGGCACCTCCTGCACCAGCCGCTGGTGGTTCTCGGCGGCGAGGATGGCGATCTCGGCGAGCTGCTCCGGAGTCGGGTCCGGCAGCACGGCGCAGTCGGCCATGGTCAGCACGCGCTCGCCCCCGGAGCCCGGGAACACCATGAGGAAGAACGACGACACGGTCTTCATCCCGGGGCGCAGGCCGATGAGCCAGAGCGCCGCGCGCAGCACGTCGGCGGTCGTGCGCGAGGCGCCCGCCACGAAGCAGTCGGCCGCGCCCTCGCGCACGAGCGCCGCGGCCTGGAACACCGGGTCGGCGCCGTAGCGCTCGCGGTCGGCGGCGAGCAGCCGCTCGCCGCGCGCCGAATCGAGCGCCGCGCGCGTGCGCGCCAGCGCCCCGGCCGACGCCGAGTCCACGAGTTCCACCGCGTTGAGATGGACGTCCGCCCGGCGCGCGGTCGCGCGCGATTCCTCGGGCGGGCCGACCAGGCAGACCTTCGCGAGCCCGTCGCGCGCCAGCTTCGCCGCCGCCGCGACGATGCGGTCGTCGCCCGGCTCGGCCAGCGCCAGCCGCCGGGGGCTCGCCTTGGCGAGCCGGCGGATGCGCTCCATCGTCGTGACGCTCATGTCCCTATTCCTTTCCGCGCCTCGCGGCGCGGCGTCCGTAGCGTTCGAGGAGCCGGCGCTCGACCGTGGCCGGCACGAGCCCGCTCACGCGGCCCCCGTGGCGCGCCACTTCCTTGACGAGCGTCGAGTTCAGGTACGTGTATTCCTGGTCCGGCATGAGGAAGACGATCTCGAGCCCCGGCTGCAGGCGCCGGTTCATGAGCGCCATCTGGAACTCGAACTCGAAGTCGCTCACCGCGCGCAGGCCGCGGATCAGCGACTGCGCGCCCACCTGCCGCGCGCAGTCCACGACCAGCCCGGCGAAGTGCATGACCGAGACGTTCTTCAGCTTCTTCACCGAGTCGCGGATCATGTCCACCCGCTCCTCGGGCGTGAACAGCGAGGTCTTGGCCGGGTTGTGCGCGACCGCCACGACGACGCGGCCGAACAGTTGCGCGCCGCGCACCGTGAGATCGAGGTGGCCGTTCGTGAACGGGTCGAAGCTGCCCGGGAAGAGCGCCACGTTCTCGTGCTTCATGTCCGATCGGCCTCCGGGGGCGACTCCGCGCCCGCCTCGTACAGGTTCACCGCCGTCTCACCGTAGCGGCGCTCGCGCACGAGCGCGAGGGCGCCGGCCCGCGAGGGTACGTCATCCTTCTGGTGGCGTTCGAGCACGACCCGCGTTCCCGGCCGGAGCACCCCGGTCCCGCCCAGCGCCGCGAGCACGGCCCGGGCATCGGCCCCGCCGTAGGGCGGGTCGGCGAGCACCAGGTCCGCGGCCGCGAGCGGCTCGGCGAGCCGCGCGAGCGCGCCCGGCAGCCGCAGCGGCCAGACCCGCGCCCGCCCGGCGACGCCGAGCGTCTCGAGGTTGCGGCCCAGCACCTCGCGCGGACCGCGCGCCGCCTCGACGAAGTCGGCGAACGCCGCGCCGCGCGAGAGCGCCTCGATCCCCAGCGCTCCGCTGCCGGCGAACAGGTCCACCACCCGCAGACCGGCGAGGTCGCCGAGCGACATGAACAGCGCCTCCCGGACGCGGTCCGAGGTGGGCCGCGTACGCAGGCCCCGGGGCGCCTCGAGGCGCCGCCCGCCGAACTCCCCGGCAATGACTCGCATGATCGGCCGGGCAGGATGCGTTTTCGGCGCCGGGGTGTCAAGAAGCCTGCCCGCGTTTCCCTCTCCGCGACAAGGAGTTAGGGACTCACGCGCAGGCGTCGCGTGAGGCCGGGCCGCTGCCCCTCAGGGTACGTCCACCGTCTCGTAGCCCGCCGGGGCCGCGAGCCGGAACGCGGCGGCGCCCTTCGCCGTCGCGAAGCGCCAGCCCGAGAGCCGGTACACCATGGCCCCGCCCGGCCCGGCGACCTCGATGCGGGCCGGCAGGCCGCGCGCGTCGAGCACCACCGTGGCGCTGTCGGCGAACCCCGCCCCCTCGCCCTGCACGAGGCGGTAACGGCCCTCCCCCGCCTTCCGCTCGCGCACGCCGGCCGCGTCGCCGAGCAGCACGCGCCACCAGCGCAGGGCGGGCGAAGCCGCGCCGGCGCCGAAGCGGAGCAGCTGCTTCGTCGAGGGCTGCAGCCACTCGCCACCGTCGCCGCGCGCGACCAGCGACTCGCCGCTCCCCCTGACGTCCAGCCGCACGCGATCGGGCGCCTCGAGCGCGAGCGCGCCGGTGACCGTGCGGCCGGGCCCGCCCGCCAGCGACGGCAGCGTGTAGCGCAGCACCGCCTCCGCCCGGCGCGACGCCGCCAGCTCGCGGGCGAGCCGCGCCGAGGACTCGAGCCCGGCGGCCGGAGCGGGCGGCGGGCTCGCGCCGAGCAGCGCGAGCGCGAGCACGAGCGCGCGGCCGCGGTTCATCGCGCCTCCCGCCGGCGGTCGAGCCACTCGCGCAGGCCGTCCCAGTCGAGCCGCTTCGCGCCCTCGGGCACGCGCAGCGCGAACCAGCCGTCGTCGGGCCGCTCCACGGCGCGCACCTGGTCCACGCCGATGCGCACGCGGGCCCAGCCCGTGCCGTCCCCGACCTCGAGCGCGGCGGGCCACTCCGTCCCCTCGGCGCGCGTCCACGCGTTGTAGCGCACGGTGACGCTGCCGTCCCGGCCGGCGAGTCGCACCGCGGCGGGCCGGCCGTCGGCGTCGAGGCGCAGCTCGAGCGAGTCCGCCCCCTCCTCCCAGCGCACGCGCAGGCCCGCCGAATCGGCCGACGCCGCGCGCCAGGCCGCGCCCGGCGGCTTCCACGTCGCGCCGAGCGCGCGCGCCAGCAGTTCGACCGGCGGCGCGATGCCGAGCGTCTCCCGCGCGCCGGCGAGCGCCAGCGCGGTGCGCTCCGAGGGCACCCACGCGATCACCGAGTCCCCCTGCGCGCACACGTCGAGCGCGGTGCCGAAGAGCGCGCTCACCCGCAGCCGCGCGCGCGAGGGCGCCGCGAGCGCGAGCGAGGCCGGCAGCCCCGGCAGCCGGCCCGTGGCGCGGCCGTCCACGCGCAGCACCAGCTCGGCCGTGAG
>CAZUEM010000247.1:0-4226 GCA_964619155.1 uncultured bacterium | reverse complement strand
AGCAGAAGCGCTCCGCCGAGGCCGCCGCCGCGAAGGCGGCGCAGGGCGCGTAGCGCGCGACGGCCGCGAAGGCGGGCGCCCCCGCCTGACGCGGAGCGCCCGCGCGGCACGCGAAGGCCCGGGAGCCTGACTCGGCGCCCGGGCCTCCTTGCACCGCCGCGGCGTCCCGCGCCGCGCGCGGCTACGCCAGCGGCCGCACCAGCACGCGCGCGTCGAGCACCACGCAGCCCTTGCCGGGCGGCAGCACCTTCAGCGGGTTCAGGTCCATCTCGACGATCTCGGGGAACTCGCCCGCGAGCTGCGAGACGCGCAGGATCGCCTCCTGCAGCCGCTCGAGGTCGCCGGGGGGCGCGCCGCGGTAGCCCTCGAGCAGCTTGGCGCCGCGGATGCCGTGCACCATCTCCGACGCGTCGCGGTCCGTGAGCGGGTGCACGCGGAACACGACGTCCTTGAGCAGCTCGACCTGAACGCCGCCCAGGCCGAACAGCAGCAGCGGCCCGAACGACGGGTCGCGGGTCATGCCGACGATGGTCTCGAGCCCCTCGCGCACCATGGGCTGCACGGTGACGCCGGTCATCTCGTCGCGGCGGCCGAGCGAGGCGATCTTCTTCTCGATCTTGCCGAACGCGTCGCTCACTTCCTTCGCGCTGCGCAGGTCGAGCCGCACGCCGCCGACGTCGCTCTTGTGCGTGATGGTCTCGCTCGCGAGCTTGACCGCGACCGGGAACCCCAGCCGCTCGGCCGCGAGCGCCGCCTCGTCGGCCGAGCGCGCGAACGCCACGGTCGGGGTGGCGATCTTCCACGCCGCCAGCAGCCACGCCACCTCGTCGGGCGTCAGCCAGGCGCCCGAGGGCCCGCCGGCGCGCGCCAGCGCGCGGTCGATGAGGTCGCGCGTCGCGGCGCGGTCCACGTCCTCGTACTTCGGCACGCTCCCGTCGGGCACCTGCAGCCACTGGCCGTACTTGACGGCGCGCGCGAGCGCGATGGCCGAGGCCTCGGGGAAGGTGTACGAGGGGATCTTGTCCTCCTGCAGCGAGCGCAGCTCGTCGGGCGTGCCATGCGAGCCGAGGAAGCAGGAGACGATCGGCTTGGGCGCGATGCCCTTCGCCTTCAGGTCCTCGCGCGCCGCGTCGTTGCCGCGCACGATGGCCGCCGCGACGTCGGCGGCGTTCGTGGTGATGGGCGGCACGTAGAGCACGATGAGCGAGTCCACGTGCGGGTCGTTGGCGACGATGCGCACGGCCTTCTCGAACGAGGTCGGCGTCGCCGAGGCGATCATGTCCACCGGGTTCTTCGTGCTCGCCTCGGCGGGCAGGAACTCGCGCAGCTGCCGCACCGTCTCCTCGGCGAGCGTCACGACCTCGAGCCCGTGCGACTCGCACGCGTCGCTCGCCATGATGCCGGGGCCGCCCGCGTTGGTGACGATGCCGACGCGGTGGCCGCGCGGCACCGGCTGGTTCGCGAGCAGCATGGCGACGTCGAACATCTCCTCGAGCGTGTCGGTGCGGATGACGCCCGCCTGCTGGCAGAGCGCGGTCACCGCCGTGTCGGCGCCGGCCAGCGAGCCGGTGTGGCTCGAGGCCGCGCGGCGCCCGGCGCGCGTGCGCCCGCTCTTCACCGCCACGATCGGCTTGCGGCGGCTGATGCGCCGCGCCAGGTCGAGGAACCGCCCGGGCTTGCCGAACGACTCGAGGTAGAGCAGCACCATCGCCGTGCCGGGATCGTTCTCCCACCAGGCGAGCAGGTCGTTGCCCGAGACGTCGGCCTTGTTGCCGACGCTGACGAACTGCGAGATGCCGATGCCGAGCTGCTCGGCGTACTGGAGGATCGCCAGCCCGAGCGCGCCGCTCTGCGACGAGAACGCGACCGTGCCCGCCGGCGGGTGCGGCGGCGTGAACGTGGCGTTCATGCTCACGCCCGGCTCGGTGTTGACCACGCCGAGGCAGTTCGGGCCGATCAGCCGCATGCCGTGGCGCCGCGCGATGGCGACCAGCTCGCGTTCGCGCTCGATGCCTTCGCCGCCGATCTCCTTGAAGCCGGCGCTGATGACGATCGCGGCCTTGACGCCCTTCCGGCCGCAGGCCTCGACGGTGGCGTTCACGTGCGCGGCGGGCACCACGATGATCGCGAGGTCCACGACCTCGGGCACGTCGGCGATGGACGGGTAGGCGCGGATGGACTGCACGGTCGGCGACTTCGGGTTCACCGGGTAGACCGCGCCCTGGTAATCGTGCTTGAGCAGGTTGTGGAAGATGGCGCCGCCGACCGTGCCGCGGTCGCGGGAGGCGCCGATGACGGCGATGGACTTCGGGCGGAAGACGGCTTCGAGGCCGGCGCCGCCGGCGGGCTTGCTCGACAAGACTTCACCCGCGGACTCGGCCGCGGGAACGGTGACGGGTGCGTCGTTCATGGGTTGCTCCGTAGGCTGCCCGCCCGGCGAAAGGGGCCGAAGGGCCCGCGCCGGAGGGGTACAGCGGGCAGGATGCGCGCGCGCCGAACGCCGCGCAAACCGCCGAACACCCGCGGGAGCGGGGCGAACGGACGTGGCCGCGTCCGCGTGAACCGCCGCCGGGTCGCCCACACATTCCGCGCGACGCGCGCGACTCCGCCAAGCACGACGAAGTTCGCGATGAAGAACGGCGGCGCCGCGTCGCGAGGCGGCGCGACACGGGTCGCGACAACGCGCCGGCGCGCGGGAATTTTTCGCGCGCCGGCTCGCGCGCGCGTGGATCGCGGCCGCGCGGAGTCCAGCGAATAATTCGCGCGTCGTTCGCGAGAATTTTCGGGCTTGAAGCGGTGAGCGCGCGCGGTGGTATAAACCACGCACGCCGCCGACGCGCGAGTCGACTCCTCACGCGAGGCGGTGAATCTCTCTCACGCGATAATCGAACGATCGCGCTCGCCCCCGCGAGCGCAGCCCAGTTGGGATCGCGTCACGCGTCGCCCCGCGCGATGCGGGCGCCGTCCCCACCGGGCCGACACCACGGAAGTTGGTCCGCAACTCGCACCACGGACCAGGAGGGTCCCTCATGTCCCTGTCCCTCAACCCGGAGACGAACGCCCTCTCCGCAAGCCCCTCGACCGAAACCGCAGCCAACACGGGTCTCCGTGTCCCCCGCCGCTTCACCGTGCCGGGCGTCCATCCGTTCGACACCGTGAAGTGGGACCGGCGCCGGACCGTGATCACGAACCCGGACGGCTCGGTGGTCTTCCAGGCCGACGACGTCGAGGTGCCCGCCGAGTGGTCGCAGCTCGCCACGGACATCGTGGTGAGCAAGTACTTCCGCCGCGCCGGCGTGCCCGGCAAGCCGGGCCGCGAGAACAGCGTGCGGCAGGTGGTGAATCGCCTGACCCGCACCATCCGCACGGCCGGCGAGCAGCAGGGCGGCTACTTCGCGAGCCCCGAGGACGCCGAGGCGTTCGAGTCCGAGCTGGCGTACATGCTGGTCCACCAGATCGGCGCCTTCAATTCGCCGGTGTGGTTCAACTGCGGCCTCCACCACGAGTACGGCATCGCCGGCTCGGGCGGCAGCTTCGCGGTGGACCTCGCGACCGACGAAGTCCGCATGACCACGGACGGGTATTCGCGCCCGCAGGTCTCGGCGTGCTTCATCCAGTCGTGCAGCGACGACCTCATGTCCATCTTCGAGCTCGTCAAGAACGAGGCGCGCGTCTTCAAGTACGGCTCGGGCACGGGCACGAACTTCTCGAAGCTGCGCGGCCGCATGGAGAAGCTCTCCGGCGGAGGGACGTCGTCGGGCCTCATGAGCTTCCTCGAGGTGCTCGACCGCGGCGCCGGCGCCACCAAGTCCGGCGGCACCACGCGGCGCGCGGCCAAGATGGTCGTGCTCGACCTCGACCACCCCGAAATCGTGGACTTCGTGCGCTGGAAGATGCGCGAGGAGCGCAAGGTCGCGGCCCTGATCGCGGCCGGCTACTCGAGCGACTTCAACGGTGAGGCCTACGCCACCGTCTCGGGCCAGAACTCGAACAACTCGGTGCGCGTGCCCGACAAGTTCATGCACGCGCTCGAGAACGACGGCACGTGGGAGACCACGTTCCGCACGACCGGCGAGGTGCACGAGTCCATGCCGGCGCTCCGGCTCTGGGACGAGATCGCGCAGGCCGCCTGGAGCTGCGCGGACCCGGGCGTCCAGTACGACGACACCATCCAGAAGTGGCACACCTGCAAGGCCACCGACCGGATCCACGCGACGAACCCGTGC
>CAZUEM010000246.1:0-4275 GCA_964619155.1 uncultured bacterium | reverse complement strand
AGCCGGCCGTCGCGCGCGCCGTCCCACGCGAGGCGGTGCCGCCCGGCCCCGAGCAAACGGGGCCGCTCGCCGCCCACCTGGCGGCCGGCGACGTCGAAGACCGCGAACTCGACGGGAGACTCCGAGGGCAGCTCGAGCGTGAACGCCACCGCGCCCGGCGAGGGGTTGGGCCACGCGGCCGAGAGGCGCAGCCGCGCCGGCGGGTCGCCCGCGGCGAGCGGGTCCTCGACCACCGTCACCGTGCTCGTCGCCGCGTTGTTCGCCTCGTCGGTCTCGACGATCGCCGCCAGGGTATCCACCACGACCCGCACCTCGTGCCCGCCGGCCGCGAGCGACGGCGGCAGCTCGCGCGCGACGAGCACGCTGTCGAGTGCGGGCACCAGCGTATCCCCCTCGGCCAGCACCGCGCCGCCGGCGACGAGCCGCCAGCGGAACCAGGGCGCGGGCATGCGGCCGTCGTTGGCGATCGTGAAGCTCCACTCGGCCGGCGCGAGCGTGCCCGGCATGGCCGGCGAGGTCGAGACGGCGGACGGCCGCAGGTCCACCTCCGGGAACAGGTTCACCCACGCCGTGTCGCGCAGGCCGCCGGTGTCGGTCGCGATGAACCGGCCGCGCAGCCGGATGCCCGTGCCGTCGTCGTGGTCGTCGCCGACCAGCGTCAGCCCGGTCGAGTCGTTCGCCCAGCTGTTCGGGTGCACGTGCGTGTTGTGGTGCAGGTCCACTTCCCAGCGCGGCGTGAGCGCGCCGGGCGCGTCCTCGGCGTCGCTCATGGCCCCGAGCAGCGCGAGCGCCTGGCCGGCGAAGAAGAACGACGAGTCGGGCGGCGAGACGATACTCGCGACCGGCGGCGTGTTGGCCGTCTCGACCGCCGAACCGCCGCCGAAGTCGTCGAGGCGCGAACCCGTCGCGCCGGTCACGGTCATGCCGATCCGGCCGCCGAGCGAAGCGTGCGGCCAGCCCGAGCAATCCGCCGTCGCCACCAGGACGCCGTTGCGGAACACCTGCACGCCGCCGTTCGGGAACGCGCGCGCGCCGATCTGCTCGCCGTTCGAAAGCGGCGCCGACGGCTCGTTCAGGTGCGTCAGCCAGCCGCCGCCGGCCGTGTACGTGTTCACGCTCACGCGGCCGGCCACGTCGTCGAAGCGCACCTCGAGGTGCCCCGAGGACCACGTCGTTCCCTGCACCTTCAGCATGAGGTTGTGCTCCGGCGCCACGCTCGCCTGGCTCACGGTGACGAACGCCTCCTGCAGCGGGCCCAAGGGATCCGGACCGAGCACGATCGAGTTCGACACGGCGGTCTGGCGCAACCGCCCGCTCTCGATGCCGATCCCCGAAAGGTCTCCGGTCCAGGGCGCCGCGAGCGGGCCGTCGGGACGGTTGAAGTCGTCCCGCACCGGGGTCGTCGGGAAGGTCGCCAGGCCAGAAACGATGATGCGCACGGTGTCACGCGAGACGTGGCCCTGGCCGTCGTCCACCGACAGCACCGCGGCGTACTCGCCCACCGACGTGTAGCTGTGCGAGGCATTCGCCGTCGCGGAGCCCTGGCCGTCGCCGAAGTTCCACGAGTAGGTCAGCGGGTCCCCGTCGGCGTCGAACGTGCCGTTGCTCGAGAACGTCACGGCGAGCGGGGCCGCCCCGGCGGTCGGCGAGCCGTTCGCGATCGCGGTGGGCGGCGAGTTGCCGCCGGCGCCCTCGTAGCGGATGCGGCGCACCTGTCCGGTCGTGATCGAGACGTAGTAGAGGTCGCCCGTCACGGGGTCGGCCGTCAGGTCCACCGGCGCGTCGGCCCCGAGGGCGAAGACGTTGTGCCAGGCGAACTGGTCGTTCTCGTCCACGCCCGCCGCCTGGATCCAGTTCTTGCCGTAGTCGGCGTAGAAGTAGGCCCCGCGGTAGAGCAGCGGGTAGGTCGTGCCCGTGTAGAAGGCCCCGCCGACGGCCGCGTTGCCGCGCGCGTTGGGCGGGAGGCTCTGCGTGGAGTCGGTGTGGTGCCACTGCCCGGCGGGGTCCGTGGGCAGCACCGGGTTCTCCGGCGTGCCGATGCTGCCGCAGCCGTGGTGCGCCGGGGACGCCGCCACGTAGATCGCGTGCGGGGCCGCGCCCTCGCGGCACGGCCAGCCGAGGTTGAGTCCCCCCGTGCGCACGATGTTCTGCTCCTCGTACGTGATGTAGCCGACGTCGCCGAGGTAGATCGTGCCCGGGTCCCCGGCGGCCGGATTGGCCGCGCCGGTGCCCGGCCGGACGCAGAAGCGGAACGCGTTGCGCACGCCGTAGCCCCAGATGCGCGATTCCACCGATGTGGGATCGCCCGTGTAGAAGGGGTTGCTCGGATAGCCGTGGCCCGTCGCGGGGTCGATGCGCAGGATCTTGCCCGCGAGGCTGGCCAGCATCTGCGAGCGGAACGCGCCGATGTCCTCGGACGGGTCGGTGCGCGTGGGGCCGAACGCCGCCGCGTCCAGGCCTCCGGCGTCGAGGCCGTTGAAGTGCGCTCCGTCGCCCGTCGTCACCAGCAGACTGCCGTCGGCGCCGAACTCGACCGCGCCGATCGTGTGCGAGCCCGACGCCGCGAGCGGGCCCTCGCGCCAGTTCCGCCCGAACAGCACCACGCGCGAGGCGGGCTCGACCGCGTTCGAGTCGGCGAGGCTCACGGTCCAGCGTTCGAGGCGTCCGTAGCCGTCGTCGTCCGTGTCCACGTCGTTGCTGTCGGGGTCCACCGTGTAGAGCACGTAGATGTGGCGGTTGACCGCGTAGTTCGGGTCCACCGCGATGCCCAGCAGGCCGCGATCGGCCTGGTCGAGCACCTTCGCGCGCAGGTCGAGCAGTGGCGTCGCCGAGCGCACGCCGTTGACCACGGTCCACACGCGGCCCCCCTTCTCGGCCACCAGCATGCGTCCGCCCGGGAAGAACTGGATGGCCACCGGCACGGTCCAGGTTGCGCCGGGCACGGCGTCCTCGATCACGAACCCGGGTGGCGTGTCGACGGCGGACGCGGCGGCGGGCGCCAGCAGAAGAGCCGCCAGCAGTGCGGGCATGAGGGGACGCATGGTGCGGGATCCTCGTGGAGTCGGGCGCGATGGTCCCGCTCGTCGTGGCGGGATGTCGGCGGACAAGTCTACGGTCCCGGGCGCGCCGCGGGGTAGAGGCGGTTTGCACGATCCTTTGCGGCCCGCCCGGCGGCACGAAGCGGGCAGCGGCGCGGGCCGTCGCGCGGTCGTGTCGGGAGCGCCGCCGCCGCGGGCGGTCGCCGCGCGCCTACCGCCGCGCCAGGTCCGACCGCCAGTTCAGCACCAGCGTGAGGTCGCTGGTCTCGGCGGCCCCTCCCACGCGGAGAATCTCGAGGAAGCGGCTGAAGTCCGGCATCGGGTCACCGTGCACGACGTCGGGGCGAATCGGCACGAACCTCGGCGTGCCCGCGCGGAAGGCGGGTTTCGTCTCGATCCCGACGAACCCGATGCCGCCGGTGGTGAGGAAGATCAGTTCGCGGCCGTCCGCGCGCCACTGCGGGAAGGCGCCGCCCGCGGCCGAGACCAGGTGCTTCTCGGACGCGTTCGGGTAGTCCTGGACGTAGACCTCCTGGCGCCCCGATTCGTTGGACATGAACGCCAGCCACTTCCCGTCCGCCGAGAGGACCGCCCCCTGCTCGTCGTACGGCGTGGCGAGGAGCGGCTGCGGCGTGCGGTCGCCCTCGAGCGGCACCTGCCAGACGTCCCAGCCGGTGCGCTCGCCGATCTGCTCGTAGACCAGCGTGCGCCCGTCCGGCGTGTACGCGCCCGGGTACTTGAGGAGCGCCCCCGAGGTCACGATCGGTTTCTCGGGGCCGCCGCCGCCCGCGGACTTCTCGTAGATGTCCCAGCGCCCGCCGCGATCGCTCGAGAACGCGACGCGCGACCCGTCGGCGGACCACACCGGCCGGTCCACGCGGCCGGGGCCGAACGTGAACCGGTTCATCGTGCCCCTGGCCAGGTCCACCATCCAGAGGTCCGAGGCCGCGGCCGAGGTGCTGCGGATGACCAGGGCCCGCCGTCCGTCCGGGGCGACGTGCACCTGTTCGTAGGTTCCGGCCGGCGCGGGAACGCGTCCGGTGATGTTGCCCGCGGCGTCCAGCCAGACGAGGCTGGTGTGGAGCGGCATGCGCCGGTAGTAGCCGAGGCCGCCGCGCAGGCCCGCGACGAGGCTCGGAGCGCCGAGGAAGTCGGTGCGGTCCGGCTCGTCCACGAGCGCGATGGGCTCGCCGATCAGCCTGCGGCGCGCGGCGTCGAAGCGGTGCGCGACCAGGCG
>CAZUEM010000245.1:0-4306 GCA_964619155.1 uncultured bacterium | reverse complement strand
CCGCCTTCTCGGTCTGGACCTCGAGCCCCTTCGGGCCGCGGCTCTTCGCGGCCACCGCGAGCGCGGCGACGGCCACCACCGCGAGCGCGACGCCTCCCCACAGGATTCGCTTCTTCATCGGACTTCTGCCCCCGCGATCGACGGTGTCCGGACCTCACGGGCGCCGGGCGGCGCCGCCCCCGATACGCCGCGACCGGGGCAAAAGTTACCGCCGTGAGAAGCGGTTCGCTCTGGTCGCCCGACGGACGCCTCCCGTAGCCTGCCGGACGGCGACACGACGCCCCCTTTCCATCCCCTCACCTCCCGAGGAGGAGACGCCCGTGCCGAACTCCCCGCTTGCCCGCCGAGCCGGTTGGACCGTCCTGCTGCTCGCCCTCTCCCTGCCCGTCACCGCCACGGGCGCCGAGCGCCAGGGCGCCTCGGCCCCGGACCCGAAGGACCCGGCGGTGGCGCCGCGGCCAGCGGTCGTCGCGGTCCCCGAGGCGCCGCGGCCGGTCTCGCCGCTCAAGCTGCGGGTGCGTCCGGCGGCCGACCCCGCGAAGGCGGAGGTCTTCGTGGACGACGGGCTCGAGCGGCCCGTGCTCGGGCCGACCGCCCGCGAGCGCGCCAAGCTCGAGGCGGCCCGCGTCGCGATCGAGGCCTCGCGCGCGGCCGGCACGCTCAACGGGGCGTACGAGCGGGCCCCGAGGAGCCTGCTCCCGCTCCGGCAGGTGGAGGCCGCGAAACTCGAACGCCTGCGCACCGCGCGCCCGGCCCCGGTCACGAGCCGTCCCGACGAGATGGGGCTCGGCCCCGCGTCGCGCCAGAAGCAGGGCCCCACCGGGCCCTCGCCCGCCGAGCAGGCCAAGCTCGAGGCGAAGCCCGCGTCGTCCGTCACGCCGGAGACCGCGAAGGAGGGCTCGCGATGAGCCGCCTTCTCACGACGGTCCTCCGTCCCGCCTTCGTGGCGCTGCTCGCGGCGGCCGCGCTCGCCGCGCCCGCGCTCGCCGCCCCCGCGACCTTCCCCGAGCCGCAGTTCGGCCGCTTCGAGGCGGCCGACCTCGAGGCCGCGCGCGCCCACGCCGAGGCCACGCGCCACCGCACGGACGCCGCGGTCGAGACCTCGTGCGTCACCGCCGACTCCGAGGCCGGCGGCCGCACGCCCGGGCGGATCTCGCCGCTCGCCGCGCTCCTCAACAGCGAGGACGACGACGCCTGCCACTACGCGCGCGGCACCACGCTCGTCTTCCACGTGTTCATCGACCACAACCTCGGCTCGTGGAGCGCGGCCGAGCGCAACGCCGCGACCGCGAAGGCCGCGCTCGCCAAGCAGTGGTACGTGGACGAGGCGCCCGCCGACGCCAACATGGACTTCGACAACCTCGGGGGCACGGGCTACTACTACTACCAGACCGGCTCGCTCAACATTGACGCCGACACGCTGTCGGGAGCCGAGATCGAGACCGTCCTCGCCAGCTTCGGCTTCAGCGACGACGACGGCGACGGCACGATCCTCGACGAGTTCGCGTTCCACTGGCAGAACTGGAACGGCGGCTGGGACAACGTGATCCTCGTGTTCCAGCCGGCCGACGCCACGGGCCGCGCGAGCGCGAACATCGAGCGCTCGCGCATCACGCACTACACGGACGACTCGTGGATGGTGTGGCGCCACGAGATGGGCCACGTCTTCGGCAGCTGCGACGAGTACCCCGGCGACGGCTGCAACAGCTGCGGCACGTGCAGCGGGCGCTACCACATCGTCGCGGGCACGAACGGCAACTGCCAGGGCGCGGCGTGCGGTGACAACCAGGCCTGCGTGATGATCGACAACGTGGACGCGCATTGCACGTTCACGGAGTACCACTGGGGCTGGGTGGACGGCGACAGCAACGGCCTGCTCGACACGATGAAGCGGCAGACCACGCTGAACAGTTACGTGAACGTCCACGAGATGTTCCACAACGGCTACTACTACCACTCGACCACGACCTCGGGCTTCGTGGCCTCGCAGCAGTGGGACACCTGGGCCGCGTTCGCCGTGCGCCCGCCCGCCGGCACCGACTACGACCTGCGCGTCTACCACGACAACAACCACAACTTCCAGGTCGCGTCGTCGGGCGTGGGCGGCTCGGCGGTGGACTTCGTCGTCGGCGACTACAACCACAACCGCGTCGGCAACGAGCACCTGCAGGTCAGCCTGTATTCGGGCCCGGGCGGCAGCTACAACGTCACGTGGGAGAGCGGCACCGGCACCCTCTACCCGAACGGGCTCTACGTCGGCACCCAGAACTGGACCGACTACAACGTCGTCCGGACCTACGAGGTGCCCCTGTTCGGCGGCGAGACCATCTCGTTCACGCTCGACGTGCAGACCGCGGGCCTCGACATGGGCTTCGCGCTCTTCCGCTCGAACGGCACGACCTACTTCGCGGGACGCAGTTCCGCGGTGGCCTCGTCCGACGCCGGCGGCAACGGCGCGAACGAGTCGTTCAGCTACACGGTTCCCGCCGACGACGTCTACGGCCTGGTGGTGTGGTCGAACAACGCCGTCGCGGGCACGTTCGACATCCGCATCGGGCCGGCGCCCGCGACGCTCGCGGACGACGTCTCGTTCCTCTCCGGGCTGGACCTGCGGCTCTTCGACTACGACCCGGCGGCCGGCTACTGGGGCGTCGTCGGCACGCGGCCGCTCGGCGCGTCGGACGCCGACCTGTCGCTGTTCGCGGACGCGAACTTCCAGACGCTCCTCGAGGAGTCCGTCTACACCGGCCAGTCGGTGGACTTCGTCGCCGTGGACTACAACCACGCCTCCTCGGCGGCCGACTACCTGCGCGTGAGCCGCGACGTGGGCGCGGACAACCACCGCACCGAGTTCGAGCAGGGCGCCGAGTTGCTCGACGGCTACGAGCCGTTCACGTGGGAGGCCAACGACGTCGCCGACGTGTGGGACACCTACCTCACGTCCGGGGTGCCGTACTTCTTCCGCGAGTACCACAGCACGATCAGCGGATTCGACAGCGGCCTCTACCTGATGGGCAGCAGCGACGGCGACTACTTCCAGTCGCGCAACGACTACCTCGCCTACGGCAACATCCGCGCGATGAACGCGGGCGGCGAGTGGTTCTCGTACACGCCCGCCGCCACCGACTGGTACGGCCTCGTCGTGATGGGCAACGACGAGAACGCCGCCTCGAGCGGCTCGGTCTGGGTCGGGCGGCAGGACGCCCTGTCCTCGGACGTTCGCCTGACGCGCACCGAGGAGGTGCAGTTCGACTCCTTCGCGCCCACCGCGAGCCACTGGAACGGCGTCGCCGTCCGCCCGTACGCCGGCGATCTCGCGCAGGCCGTGCTTTACGAGGACGACGGCTACGGCACGCTGCTCACGTCGGACGCCAGCACGGGCGTGAGCTTCGTGGTCGGCGACTGGAACCACAACGCGCAGGCCACGGTCCACCCGCGCATCCGCCGCACGAGCGGGACCGGCGCGATGGACATCGAGTTCGAGGGCGACGCGGACGTCATCGTGCCGCCCGCGAACGCGCCCTACCAGGCCAGCTTCAGCTGGACGGGCCTGGACGTGCTCGAGGTCTTCGACCTGTGGATCCCGGGCGGCGTCGTCGGCGGACGCACGGTCGCCGTTCAGGTCGAGGCGCTCACCGGCAACCTCGACCTCGGCATCGAGCTCTTCCGCTCGAACGGCGCCGAGTACTTCGCCGGCCGCAACGGCGGCGTGGCCTCGGCGAATGCCTACGGCGACGGGGGCACCGAGGGCTTCACGTACCACGCGACGACCAGCGACTACCACGGG
The DNA here is from genome assembly GCA_964619155.1 of uncultured bacterium. Taxonomy (GTDB): domain Bacteria; phylum Eisenbacteria; class RBG-16-71-46; order RBG-16-71-46; family RBG-16-71-46; genus CAIXRL01. The sequence continues at coordinate 519 of CAZUEM010000245.1, read as the reverse complement.
CTCGCCGTCTGGAACAACAACGACAACGCGGGCACCTGGCGGCTGACGGTGTACTACCCCGACGTCGTGGCGGTGGGCGATGCGCCGCCGCCGGCGAGCCTGTCGCTGGCGGCGAGCCCGAATCCGGCCCGCGGTGCGGCGACGCTGCGCTACGCGCTGCCCGCCGGCGGCGAGGTCGCGCTCGAGGTCTTCGACCTGCAGGGCCGCCTCGTCCGGACGCTCGCCTCGGGCCACCGGCCCGCCGGGAGCCACGAGGCGCGATGGGACGGCCGGGACGACTCGGGCAACGCGCTCGGCGCGGGACTCTACCTCGCCCGCGTCCGCGCCAACGGCGAGGAGCGCCGCATCAAGCTCGTCCGCAGCGAATAGCGCCAGGGCCGGGCGCGCCGCCCGGCCCGCACCCCACCGCGAGCCGGCCGCCTTCCCCACCCGGAAGGCGGCCGGCTTTGCCGTGGCCCGCGGCTTCGCTAGCTTCCCCCGCATCGCTGCCGGCCGGCAGCGCAACCACCGGGGGAACCA
>CAZUEM010000244.1:0-4326 GCA_964619155.1 uncultured bacterium | reverse complement strand
CGCAGGCGGGAACGGCGGCGCGCGCCGCAGCGTCTCGTGGCTGCTCGACCGGCTGGCGCCCCCGGCCTACGCGCAGGCCGCGCCCGGCGGGTCCGCCGGGGCGCGCGAGCGGGGCGGGCGGCGCTCGCGCGGCGATGCGGCGCCTGAAGTGCGCGGCGCAAGTCCCGGCGGCGATTCGACTTCGTCAGGTCGCACTGCAGGGGCCCCGGGCGGGCGAACGTGGGCGAAGGGGCTCACCGGCGGGCGCTCCTTCGGCGGCGGCCCGGTCGCGGCGCCGTCGTTCCGGCCGGGGAACGTCTATCGGCTGAAGGACGGCCGGCCGGTCGCGGTGCCGGTCATGACCGGCATCACCGACGGCGTCATGACCGAGGTGCGCGCCGAGGGGCTCGCCGAAGGCGACCTCGTCGTGACCGGGGCCGAGACGCCGCAGGGCGCGCGCGGCCAGGACCTGCAGCCGCCCGCCGGCATGGGCGGGCCGCGGTTCGGGCCGCCGCGGGGCCGCTGATGCACGCGCTCATGCTGCTGCAGCTCGGGCTGCAGGCGCTCACCCGCAACCGCATGCGCGCGGCGCTCACCGTGCTCGGCATCGTCATCGGCGTCGCGGCCGTGATCGCCACGCTCGCGATCGGGCAGGGCGCGCGCGCGCAGGTGCAGCGGCAGATCCGCGCGCTCGGCGCGAACGTCATGACGGTGCGGCCCGGCACGGTGTCCACGGGCGGCGTGCGCATGGGCATGGGCGGCGTCACGACCATGACGGCCGAGGACGCCGAGGCCGTCCGCCGCGAGTGCCCGGCGGTGGCCGCGGTCACGCCCATGGTGCAGCGCGGCGCCCAGGTCGTGTTCGGCAACATGAACTGGGGCACGAGCGTCCAGGGCGTCGGGCCCGAGTTCACGGACATCCGCCAGTGGCCGGTCGAGACCGGCGCGATGTTCTCGGACGCCGACGTGCGCGGCTCGGCCAAGGTCTGCGTGATCGGCTCCAAGGTCCGCGAGCAGCTGTTCGGCGACTCCGACCCGGTCGGCAGCACGATCCGCATCCGCGACATCCCGTTCCGCGTGGTCGGCGTGCTCAGCTACAAGGGCGGGCAGGGCATGGGCGGCGACCAGGACGACGTCGTGATCGCGCCGTGGACCACGGTCCAGAACCGGCTGCTCGGCATCACGCACATCAACGCCATCGTGGTCTCGGCGGTGAGCGAGCAGCAGGTCGAGACGGCGCGCACGCAGATCACCGAACTGCTGCGCCAGCGCCACCGCATCCGCCCGGGGATGGACGACGACTTCTTCATCTACACCCAGCTCGACATCGCCAGCACCGCCGAGTCCACGAGCAAGGTCATGACCACGCTGCTCGCCAGCATCGCCGCCGTCTCGCTGCTCGTGGGCGGCATCGGCATCATGAACATCATGCTCGTCTCGGTCACCGAGCGGACGCGCGAGATCGGCATCCGCCGCGCCATCGGCGCGCGGCGCCGCGACATCCTGTTCCAGTTCCTGGCCGAGGCGATGTTCCTGTCGCTGGCGGGCGGCGCGATCGGCGTCACGATCGGCGTCGCGACCGCGAAGGCGATCACGAACATCGCCCGCTGGCCCACGCAGGTGCAGCCCGAGGTCGTGATGCTGGCGCTCGGCTTCGCCTCCGTCGTCGGCGTGTTCTTCGGGTTCTACCCGGCCAAGCGCGCCGCCGACCTCGACGTCATCGAGTCGCTGCGCTACGAGTAGCGCGCCTCAGCGCACGATCGCGACGCGCTGGGCGGGGAACGCGAGCCCGCCGGCGCGCAGCCGCGCGAAGTAGAGGCCGGGAGCGAGCGCGCCCGGCACGGCCGCGACCAGCTCGGCCGGGCCGGCCTCGAGCGGGCCGCTCCACAGCGTCGCCACCCGGCGGCCCTGCACGTCGAGCAGCGCCCAGTCGGCCTCCCCGGCGCGCGCGAGCGAGAGCGGCAGCCGCAGCACGTCGCGCGCGGGATTGGGCCAGGCGCGGCCGCAGGCGACGCCGCCCGGGGCGGGCGGGACCGCCACGGGCCCGGCGCCGGGGTGCTGCACGCGCACGCGGTCCACCCACAGCCCGGCGCGCCCGATCCAGTCGTCGGCGACCGCCCGCACCACGAGCCGCGCCGGGCCCGGCGCCCAGGGCGAGAGGTCGAGCGTGCGCGTCACCCACCCCGGGCTCGCGCCGCTCCAGCACGCGGCGAGGCGCGGGATCGACAGCGAGCGCGAGAGCATGGTGTGCGTGTAGCCCGGGGCGGGCTCCACGGGCACGGTGGCCGAAGAGCCCCACGGCTGGACCTCGATCCGCCAGCCGTCCCAGGCGCGCGTCGCGTCCTCGGCCTCGAAGTCGTGCCAGGCGTCGAAGCGCAGCGTCGTGCCCGGCTCGATACCGTAGGCCCACGGCAGGTAGAGCACCGCGTCGCTGTGCGGCGGGTACGGCAGCCCGCCCGGCGGGCCGAAGTGCCACGCGGCGCCACCCGCGGGCGAGGAGCGGAACGTGTCCACGCACCACGGGTCGCGGTACGACCACAGCGCGGGCAGGTGGACGTAGCCGCTCGGGTTCTCGAAGTCGTCGAAGATGTCGCGGCCGACGCGCAGCGTGTCCCACGCCGCGTTCGAGGCGCCGAGGTTGCCCGCGAGCGCGGCGTCGCGCGCGACGAACCGGTAGGCGACGCGCCGCCCGGCGGAAAGCCCCGCGCCGAGCGCGACGGTGAACGAGTCGCCGCCCGCGGGCGTGGCGGCGATGCGCGCGGGCGGGCCGCCGTCCACCGACGCCTCGCACCACACGGAGTCCACGCCGAGGTTGTCGCCGACGCGCGCGAGCAGCACCTGCGGCATGCGCGTGTCCGCCTGCGCGGGCACGGGCACGTGCGCGACCACCGGCGGCACCAGGTCGGGCCCGGCCTCGAAGGCGAACGGCGCGGCGGGGCCGGCCGCGGGCGATTGCGCGGCGAGGCCGAGCGTCGCGAGGTCGGCCGAGATCCAGTACTCGACCCGGCCCGCCGCGGGAGGCAGCGGGGCCGCGAACGAGTCCGCGCCCGCCGGGGTCATCGGCAGGGAGGCGAACGCCCCGTCGGTTCCGGGCCGCCAGTGAAGGACGGGAGCGGGCGCCGCTCCGCCGGCGGACATCGCCCCGCCCTCGCGCGCGATCCGCGCGCGCACGAGGCGCGGCGAGCCCGTGTCCTCGGTGTCGGGCAGCGGCTCGTGCGCGATCGCGAGCACGCCGGGCCGCGAGGGCAGCGACACGTCCACGGTCGCGCGGCCGCCCGTCGCCGCGGCGACCGTGCCGGGGAAGCGCGCGCGGATCGCCCCGAGCTTGGCCAGATCGGCCGCGGTGGCGCCCTGCCCGCGCGGCGTCACGAGCACGAACGCCACGCGCCACGAGCGCGGGGCGGCGGCCGCGGACGGGACGCGCGGTCCGTGCACGCGCTCGATGTCGTCCACGCTCCAGCGCGTGGCCCGCCCGTCGCACGAGACGCCGACCGCCGGGATGCTCCACGGCACGTACACGCCCGGCGGGTCGAGGTTCACCGGATCGTTCACCACGAGCAGCGAGTCCACCTCGGACTTCTCGCGCAGGCCCATCAGGTACTGGTCGAGCGCGCCCCACGTCGTGGTGGCGCCGGTCGTGACGAACGAGCCGCCCGCGAGCGCCGTCCAGTCGCAGCCCTCCATGAACGACGAGTCGGCGTCGAAGAAGAAGTTCCAGTGCTGCCGGTCGCGCCCGAGCAGCGCGGGGGAGACCGTGCCCGCCGAGTCGAGGTACGTGTAGGCGAGCCAGCGGTGCCCGAACTCGTGCGCGAGGATGCCGAGGGCGTTGAACGTGTCGCCCGGCCAGACCTCGCCGGGGTCGTCGAGGTAGCGGTGCAGGCCGTTCAGCGTCAGCACCGTCTCGAGCCGCGAGGGGCTGCCGAACGATTCGCCGAGGTCGAACGGCGAGAGCCCGAGCCCCGAGATCGCGTTGCGCACCGGCCAGGCCGCGGCGAGCGCGGTGGGCGAGCCGAGGTACTGGTCGAGCCCGCTCGCGAGGTAGACGGCGAGGAACTCCGCCGAGTCGTCGTGCGTGCGGTAGAACGCGTGCGTCACCGCCGCCGCGTCGAGCACGGGATTGCCGCTCTTGTCGGCGTAGAAGAACGTGCCGTCGTCCTCGAGCACGGCGATGCCGGCGGTGTCGGCGCTGTGCGGCGTGGTCTGCGGCGAGGCGAACGCCTCGGTGGCGCGCCGGACCGCCAGTTCGAAGGACGCTTCGAGGCGCGTGCCGCAGGCGCCGCCGGGGTCGCCCGCCGGGACCGCGGCGAGCGGAGCGGCGACCGCGCGGGCGGCGCCGCCCGCGGCGGG
>CAZUEM010000243.1:0-4343 GCA_964619155.1 uncultured bacterium | reverse complement strand
CCGGCGTCACCGAGACGATGCGCGCGTTCGAGTGCGACTCGTCGGTGAGGATGCCGCTCTGCGAGCCCGTGAACGAGATCGCCTCGACCCCGAGGTCGTGGAGCGCCATCGCCAGCAGCGCCATGGACACCCGCTCGCCGGTCGAGAGCAGCATGTCCATCTCGCGCCGGCTCGGGGCGGGGGAGACGCGGCGGGCGAGCGCGATCAGCTCGTCGGTCGTGTCGCCCATCGCCGAAACCACGACGACCATCGCGGAGCCGGCCGCGCGCGCGTCGGCGATGCGGCGGGCGACCGCCCGGATGCGCTCGGGGCCGTTCACCGACGTGCCGCCGTACTTGTGGACGAGGGTGCTCACGGCGGTATTTGTAGCCGTTGCGGGCGCGCGGCGCACGCCGGGGCGCCGGGGCCCGCTCCCGGGGCCCGCCCTTGACGGTGCCGGGGGCACGCCGATATATTCCGCGCCGCTCTTGCTCGCGGAAGTAGCTCAGCCCGGTAGAGCACAACCTTGCCAAGGTTGGGGTCGGGGGTTCGAATCCCCTCTTCCGCTCCATGTCACGGGGCCGGCTGCCGCAGCCGGCCCCGTCGTCTTTCCGGGAGGTAGGACCATGGGCGACACCCGCCCGGGCCGCGACGACGCGGCCGTCCGCCGCGCCGTCGCGGAGCTGATCCGCGCGCTGGGCCTCGACCCGGCGGCCGAACCCGAACTGGCCGAGACGCCCGCCCGGGTCGCCGATCTCTACCGCGAGATCTTCCAGGGCCTCGAGCCCGGCGCCGAGCCCGAGCTCGCGGCCTTTCCCCACGGCGGCGCCGACGACCTCGTGGTCGTGCGCGACCTGCCGTTCCACTCGCTGTGCGTCCACCACTTCGTGCCGTTCTTCGGGCGCGCCCTCGTGGCCTACCTGCCGGGCCGCAAGCTGCTCGGCATCAGCGCCGCCGCGCGCGTGCTCGAGCACTACGCGCGCCGGCCCCAGCTGCAGGAGCGGCTCGGCGCCCAGGTGGCCGGCCACCTCGAGCGGGTGCTGGAGCCGCGCGGCGTCGCGGTCGTCCTCGAGGCGCGGCACCTGTGCATGGAGATGCGTGGCGTCCGCCGCTACGGGCTGGTCGAGACGCACGCCGTGCGCGGCGAGCTCGCGGATCCGCGCTGGGCCGCGGCGCTGCGCATGGGGCCGGGCGGCGGCGGGGCCTGAGGCGCCCGTGAGCGTCGAGCTGGCCGTCGTCGGCGCCGGCCCGGCGGGCATCGCCGCGGCCCTGTGGGCGCGCACGCTCGAGCTGGACGTCGAGCTGCTCGACGCCGCGCCCGCGCCGGGCGGCCAGCTCCACATCGTGCACTTCCACCCGCTGGCCGTGCCCGGCTTCGAGCAGGGCGACGGGCCGGCGCTCGCGGCCGCCTGCGCCCGCCAGCTCGAGCGCGCGGGCGTGTCCTGCCGCGGTGACCGCGCGGCGATCGGCCTGCGTCCCGCCGCCGCCCCGGGAGGCGCCGCCGAGGTGACGTTCGCCGGCGGCGGGCGCGTCGAGGCGCGCGCGGTGCTCGTCGCGACCGGCGTCCGCCGCCGGCGCCTCGCGGTGCCGGGCGAGCGCGAGTTCGAGGGGCGCGGGGTCTCGTTCTCGGCCACCCGCGACCAGGCCCGGCTGGCCGGCCTGCCGGTCGCCGTGGTCGGCGGGGGCGATGCCGCCTGCGAGAACGCGCTGCTGCTCGCCGCGGCCGGCAGCGAGGTGGACCTGTTCGTGCGCGGCGAGCCGCGGGCGCGTTCGGAGTTCCGGGAACGGGTGGCGGCGCACCCGCGCATCCGCGTGCACCGCGGCGCGCGCGTGACCGCGATCCTCGGCGACGACGCGGTCGCCGCGGTGCGGGTCGAACTGGGCGGCGTGGAACGCGAGGTGCCGACCCGCGGGGTGGTGATCAAGATCGGCGTGCTGCCCAACAGCGAGTGGTGCCGCGAGGCCGTCGCGACCGACCCGGAGGGCTACGTGCGCGCGGACGCCTCGCTCGCCACGTCGGCGCCGGGTGTGTGGGCCGCCGGCGACGTCATCCGGCCCGTGCCCCCCAGCATCCCGGTGGCCATGGGGCAGGGGGCGCAGGCCGCGACCGCGATCCGCCGGGCCCTGCGCGGGGCCTGACTCCCGCCCCCGGGCCGCGGCGGCGCTCAAGCCGGAGCGGCCGGGCTCCGAAAACAGGAGCGGAAGCTGGACGGCAGACCTGCGCCCGTCGCCATCCGCGTCCCCCGATCGGAGGAGTCCTGGCGCTCGCATCCCCATTCGCCCCCCGGCCGCAGGCGGTACCGCGTCGCAGGGCGGGACCGGCCGGAGCGTTCGCGCTCGCGGCGCTCGCGGCCGTGCTGCTCGACGGCTTGGCCGCGCGCCTTCCGGGCCTCGCCGCCGGCGTGCGTGCGCTCGAACTCGTCGCCTTCGCCGGTCTGGTCGCGGCGCTGGTGCGCTTCGGCCGCGCCCGCGACGCGGGCCGGTGGGGCACGCCGGCGGACGGGCGGATCGTGGCGCTGCTGCTCGTCCTGCTCCTCGCCGCGCTCCCCGGGAGGCCGGCTCCGCCCGGCGCGATCGAGCTGAGGCTCGTGTTCGCCGGCGCCGCGCTCTACTACGCGCTCGCCCGCATGGCCGCCGACGCGCCGGACGGGGTCGAGGCCGTGTGGGCGGTGTTCCCCGCGGCCGCGGCCGCGCTCGGGCTCCACGCGCTCTGGGCGGCGACGGCCGGGCTCGACGCCCTGAGGGCCGCGGCGCGCGCCGGCGACGCCGCCTGGCAGGGCCACGGGGCGCTCGCGAGCGCGACCGTGTTCGCGACGCTCCTCGCGCTCGGGCGCGCGCTCGAGCGGGGCGCCACGCCCGCGTGGCGGCTCGCCGCGCTGGTCGGCGCCGTGGGAAGCGGCCTGCACGCCGCTGCGTCGGGCCTGCCGTTCCGCACCGGCTCGCTCGGGCGGCTCGAGGACCCGCTCGGCTTCAGCACCGCGGTGGTCACGTGCCTGGTGCTGCACGCCTTCGGCAGCATGGCGTGGGCCCTGCGCCGCGAACGCCGCCGCGAGGCGCCGCGCTGGTGGGGCGCCATGGCGGGCACGACGTTCCTCGGCGCGGGCGTGCTCTTCCGTCCCGGCCCCCCGGGCGAGGGCCTCGTGCTGCTCACGGTGGCCTGCGGAGCGATGCTGGTCGCCGCCCGGTCGCAGCCGGCCGCCGCGGTGCGCGCGCCGGCCGCGCGGCGCTGGACGCGGCGCGCGAAACACCGGAATGTGCCGCGGTCGCGCCCGGGGCGCGAACCCGGCCGGCGGGCTGCAGGCGGCGAGGAGCGCGGGAGCACGATGGGCTTCGAGACGCGGTTCACGGACGAGGACCGGCGCGAGCTGGCCGCGCGCGGCATTCCCGAGGCCGAGGCCCTGAGGCAGCTCGGACTGCTCGCCCGTCCGCCGGCCCGCGTGCGTCTCGAGCGGCCCTGCACCGTGGGGGACGGCATCGCGCCGCTCGAGGAGAGCCGGCTGCCGGAACTGCTCGCGGCGCACGCGGACGCCGCCCGCGCGGGCGCCGTGTCGGTGTTCGTGCCCGCCTCGGGCGCGGCCACGCGGATGTTCCGCGAGCCGCTGGCGGCGCTCGCGACCGCCGGCCCGCTCGATCCGGACGCCGTCCGCGAGGCGGCGGCGCGCGGCGAGGAGTGGGCGCGCGCCACCGTGGCGCTCGTGGACGGCCTGCCGCGCTTCGCCTTCGCCGGCGCGCTGGCGGGAACGCTCGCCGCGCGCGGGCTCGACCTCGCCGGCCTGCGCGAGCGCGGGCCGTGGCGCACGCTGCTCGAGGCGCTGCTCGGGCCCGGCGGGCTCGACTACGCGCGGCTGCCCAAGGGGCTGCTCGAGTTCCACCGCGCGCCGGGGGGCGCCGCCCGCACGGCGTTCGAGGAGCACCTCGGCGAGGCGGCGGAACTGGCGCGCGACGGCGCGGGGCGCTGCCGAGCGCACTTCACGGTCGCGCCCGAGCATCGCGCGCGCTTCGAGGCGCTGCTCGCCGCGCGCGCCCCCGGGTTCGTTCGGGACGGCGGGACCACGCTCGAGGTCGGGTTCTCCGAGCAGCACCCCGGCACCGACACGCTCGCCGCCGACCCGGCCGGCGGGCCGTTCCGCGACGCGGACGGACGGCTGCTGTTCCGGCCCGCCGGCCACGGCGCGCTGCTGCGGAACCTCGCGGCGACCGGCGGCGACCTCGTGTTCGTGAAGAACGTGGACAACGTCGCGGCCGCGCGCCTGCGCCCGGAGACGCTGCGCTGGGGCCGCGCGCTCGCCGGGCTCGCGGCCCGGCTGCGCGGGCGCGTCGCGGCCCACGTGGCCGAGCTCGCGGCCGGCGAGGCGGGCGCCGGC
>CAZUEM010000242.1:0-4362 GCA_964619155.1 uncultured bacterium | reverse complement strand
CCGCCGCTGCGCGCGGGCTCACCGCGGCGGCCGTGCGCGCCGCCGGCGCGCGGCCCGCGGCCGTAGCGGCCGTGGACGAGCAGGGCTACCGGCTCGCGGTGCCGCCCTACGCGTTCCGCTTCCCCGCCGACCACGCCTCGCACCCGCGCTTCCGCACCGAGTGGTGGTACTACACCGGCCACCTCGAAGCGCCGGGGCGAACGTTCGGCTATGAACTGACGTTCTTCCGCGTGGCGCTGCCGCAGCAGCGGCCCGCCGGCGGCTCGGCGTGGGCGGCGCGCGACCTCGTGTTCCTGCACCTCGCGCTCACCGACGAGACGCGCGGCCGCTTCCGCCAGCACGAGGCCGCGCGCCGCGCGGCGCTCGGGCTCGCGGGCGCCGACAGCACGCGCTACTCGGTGTGGCTGGACGACGCCTTCGCGCGGCTCGAGGCCGATTCGCTCACGCACCGGCTGCGCGGCGCGGGCGCGGACTTCGCGCTCGACCTCGCGCTCGTCCCGCGCAAGGCGCCGGTGATCCACGGCGCGGACGGCGTCAGCCAGAAGAGCGCGGGCGTGGGTAACGCCTCGCACTACTACTCGCTCACCCGGCTCGAGACGAGCGGGCGCGTCGTGGCCGACGGCGAGACGCTCGTCGTGCGCGGCGAATCGTGGATGGACCACGAGTTCGCCTCGAACCGCATGGCCGGCACGCACGCGGGCTGGGACTGGTTCAGCGTCCAGCTCGACGACGGCCGCGAGCTGATGCTCTACCAGCTGAGGCTCAAGGACGGCGGGATCGAGCCGCTCTCGCACGGCACGCTGGTCGAGCCCGACGGCCGCACGCGGCCGCTTTCGCTCGGGGACTTCCGGGTGCGCGCGCTCGGCCGCTGGCGCAGCCCGCGCACCGGCGGCGAGTACCCGAGCGGCTGGCGGCTCGAGCTGCCGGGCGATGGGCTCGCGCTCACGCTCTCGCCGACGCTGCGCGACCAGGAACTGGTGGCGCGCGCCATGGGCGGGATCGCCTACTGGGAGGGCAGCGTGCGCGTCGAGGGCGAACGCCGCGGCGAGCCCGTGCGCGGCAAGGGCTACGTCGAGCTGACCGGCTACGCGGGCCGCGCGCCGTTCTAGGAGGAAGCCCCGGGGCGCGGCGCCCCCCCGCCCGGCGCCGGGAGCGCCGCGCCCGCGTTTCCGGCGTTGCGCCGGGCACCGTGCGCGCCCTAGCCTGCGCTCCGCTCCACGAGCGTGGCCCGCACACGGCCGCGCGACGACCCGCGAGTCGCACTTCACCCCGAGGACTTCCATGGCCCACCCGCCCGCCGAGCCGTCGCGGAAGCACGAGTACCCCGAACTGCCGCCCGAGTTCGAGCCGCTCCATCCCGACGCCTCGCCGGAGGAGAAGGACCGGCACTGGTACGAGACCTGTTACATGGGCGACCGGATGCCGCAGCTGACGCTGCGCGCGGTGCTCATGGGCGCGGGGCTCGGCATGCTGATGTCCATCTCGAACCTCTACACCACCCTCAAGGTGGGCTGGTCGTTCGGCGTCGCGATCACCTCGTGCGTGCTGTCGTTCGTCATCTGGAACACGATCCGCACGATCCTCGCGAACCGGCTGTCGAACATGTCCATCCTCGAGAACAACTGCATGCAGTCCACGGCCTCGGCCGCGGGCTACTCGACGGGCTCGACCATCGCGACCGCGTTCGGCGCGCTCCTCATCCTCGATCCCGCGCACCGGCACCAGCCGTGGTGGGTGGTCACCGCCTTCACGGTCGCGACCGGCGCCATGGGCGTGTGGCTCGCGATCCCGATGAAGCGGCAGATGATCAACCAGGAACAGCTGCCCTTCCCCTCCGGCATCGCCGCGGCGACGACGCTGCGCAGCCTCTACAGCCACGGCGGCGAGGCGCTCAAGAAGGCGCACTCGCTGGTCGCCGGGCTCGCGGGCGGCGTGCTCGTCGGCATCCTCAACACCGCCGAGGACCAGTTCGCGGCGCTCGGGCGCTTCTTCGCGTTCATGCGCGCGAAGGTGTTCGACATCCACCTGCCCGAGCAGGTGCCGGAGCAGGGCTTCCGGCTGCTCGCGGGCAAGCCGATGATCGGGTTCGGCTTCGAGCCGAGCGTGCTGCTGATTTCGGCCGGCATGATCGTCGGGCTGCGCGTGTCGCTCTCGATGCTGGCCTCGTCGGCGCTCCTCTACTTCGTCGTCGCCCCGTGGCTGCAGGGCATCGACGCGGCGAACGCGGGCGTCGCCGGCTACATCCCCGCGATCCCGACCGCGGGCGGCGGCGCGTTCTTCCACCCGCGCAACTGGGCGCTGTGGGGCGGCACGTCGCTCATGGTGTTCGCGAGCCTGGCCGCGCTCGGCCTGCAGTGGAAGACCATCGCCCGCTCGTTCTCGCTGTTCCGTCGCGGGCCCGCGGCCGGCACGCCGCACGGCGACATCGAGGCACGCATGGCGGCGATCGAGGTGCCGAACTCGTGGTTCCTCGCCGGGCTCATCCCGATCGCCATCGCGATCGTGCTGGTGCTGGCGATCGCCTTCCAGATCCACTGGTGGGCCGGGCTCGTCGCCGTGGCGATGTCGTTCGTGCTCTCGATGGTGGCCTGCCGCGCGACCGGCGAGACCGACACGACGCCGATCGGGGCGATGGGCAAGGTCATGCAACTGCTGTTCGCGGTGCTCTCGCCCGGCAACGTGACGCACAACCTGATGTCGGCGGGCGCCGGCGCGAACAGCGCCTCGTCGTCGGCCGACCTGCTCACCGACCTCAAGAGCGGCTACCTGCTCGGCGCCAACCCGCGCCGGCAGTTCATCGCGCAGGCGATCGGCATCGTCTTCGGGACGATCGCCGTGGTGCCCGCCTGGTACCTGCTCATCCCGAACGAGGCCGCGCTCCAGAAGTACCCGCTGCCCGCGACGCAGACTTGGGTCGCGGTCGCGCAGGTGCTCTCGACCGGCATCGAGACCCTGCCGTTGTCGGCGCGCTGGGCGATCCTCGGCGGCGCGCTGCTCGGCATCCTGCTGCCCACGCTGGAGAAGCTGTTCCCGAAGGCGCGGCCGTGGCTGCCCTCGGCGATGGGCCTCGGGCTCGGCTGGATCGTCTTCTTCAGCAACGCGCTGTCGTTCGCGATCGGCGCGACGATCGCGTGGGTTTGGGCGATGTGGAAGCCGGCGAACCAGCACCGCTACAACATCCCGCTCGCCTCCGGCATGGTCGCGGGCGAGTCGCTCACCAAGGCGCTGCTCGCCATGCTGGCCACGGCCATCGGGCTCATGGCGGCGAAGTAACCGCGCCGCGGAACGCGCGAGGCCCCGTCGGGGATGCGCCCGGCGGGGCCTTCGCGTCGGTCGCGATGCGCGGCCGCTACTTCTTCGGGACGAAGTACCAGGTGCCCTGGACGCCGATGCCGAACCAGTTCGCGCTGCCGCCGTCGAACGAGGCGTAGCCGAAGTCCGCCTGCGGGCCGACCGCGAACGTGCGGGCGACGCGGAACTCGTAGCCGACGCCGCCGTTCAGGCCGAAGCCGGTCTCGGTCGTGGACACGGTCGTGTTTCCGAGCTCAGCCGAGAAACGCGAGTTGCCGAAGCCCAGGCCGCCGCGCAGCACCAGGCCCTCGGCCGGGAAGAACGCCGCGCCGAACGTCGTGGCGCTGAACGTGACGGTGACGTCGTCCTCGGACTTGGTCCAGGCGTTGCTCTCGAGCGCGAGCGAGACCTTTTCGTTGAGCGGATAGCCCAGGCGGAAGTTGCCCGTGACCCCGCCCTCGCGGTCGCTGTCGCCGGCGCCGTCCACGCTCAGGCCGGCCGTGCCGCCGCCGAGCCCGAGGCCGATGCTCCAGCCGTTGTGGTCGTGCGGGTAGGTGCCGGCGAAGGCCGTGGCGGCCGTGAGCAGGGTGAAGCAGAGCGCGGCGAGGAGCGTGGTGCGTGCGGCGTGCATCGGATGCCCTCCATGGCTTCGGTCCGCGGCCACCTCCCCGGAGCACTTCCCCGCGGGGCTGCCGCGACGCGGGCGCAGTATGCCCGGCCGTTCCCCCCGTGCAAATGCCTTGTTGCCCGCCCGGCGGGCCGCGTACCGTTGAGGCGTCATTCGCACGCGGCGCGCACGCGCCCACGACCGCACTCCGGAGACCGCCATGCGCCGCTTCCATCCCGCCGCCTTCGGCCTCGCCGCGCTGCTCGCGCTCGCCGCGCTCGCGGCCGCGCCGTCCGTCGCGCAGCACCTGCCCGACTACGACGCCTCGCTCGACGCCCGCCCCTCCGCGGCGGCGCTCGCGCGCGCCCGCGCCGCGGGCGACGACCCCGCGATCCGGCGGCTCGCGCGCGTGGCCGGGACCGACGAGCGCCACGGCGTGCCGTCGTTCGTGTGGGCGAACCGCC
>CAZUEM010000241.1:0-4470 GCA_964619155.1 uncultured bacterium | reverse complement strand
GGCCCGCGGCCGCCGCCGCGCCCCGCCATCGGGCGCGGTCATCCCACGACTCCCCCTGGAGGAGCACCGCATGCTTCGCACCCTGCGCCCGATCCTGGCGTGCCTCGCGCTCGCCACCTTCGCCGCCCTGCCGGCGCGCGCCGCCACCCCCGCGTGGACCGCCACGTTCGGCGAGATCGAGTTCCAGCGCGTCTCCGCGCTCGGCACGCTGCTCGTCTCGCACGCCGGCGGCCTCGCCTGCGTGGATCCGGCGACCGGCAAGACCCTGTGGTCGCGCGACGACCTCAAGAAGTTCAAGGAGTGCAACTTCGACGAGATCGAGAACACGCCGTACGCGCTGCTCGAGATGGGCGAGGGCGTCGGCGGCACCAAGCGCCGGATCGAGGTCGTGGACCTCGAGACCGGCCGGAAGAAGTGGGACTCCGAGGGCCTGCCCATCCTCTCGAGCCAGGGCCAGTTCCAGGCGCCCCACAAGCGCATGCTGGTCATCTTCGGGACGGCCAAGAAGGGCTCGAAGGCGATGACCGTCGGTGTGGACACCGAGACCGGCGAGATGAAGTGGCAGCAGGAGCGGCTGTTCGAGAAGCCGCTCCAGCTCTTCGCCGTGAAGGGCAGCGGCAAGCTCTTCAAGCGCATGTCCATCGCCGGCAACCAGCCGGCCGCGTTCCCCGACGAGAACACCATGGTGGTGTGGCTCACCGAGGACGGCCCGACGGCGATCGACCTTGGCACGGGCGCGAAGAAGTGGGTGTGCGCCGGCCTCAAGGGCAAGACGCCGGCGGCGCTGGACCACGGCTTCGTGCCGATGTGGGCGCGACAGGGCGTCGTCTACGTGCCCTACGAGAAGAGCCTGCAGGCGCTGGACGCCGCGAGCGGCGCGCTGCTGTGGGCGAAGGAGAAGGACTTCCGCGGCCGGCCCGTGCAGATGGCCATGAGCGACGTCGGCCTGGTCGTGCGCGGTGCGCCGTTTGTCGGCGAGGACGGCAAGGCCAAGGGCAAGCCGTTCATCGACGTGCTCGACCCGAAGACGGGCGTGTCCGTGTGGGCGAAGCCGTTCAAGGACCTCGAGGACGCCACCAGCTTCGACTTCAAGGGCGAGCACCTCTACATCTGCGCGGACAACGAGCTGCACCAGGTCGCGCTCGCCAACGGCACCGACCGCATCCTCGCCAAGTTCAAGTTCAAAGAGAAGGAGGCGCCCTCGAGCCTGACGCTGCTCGACGACGGCGGCTTCCTGCTCACGTCGAACCAGACGCTGCTCAAGGTGGACGAGGGCGGCGCCGAGAAGTGGCGCGCCTATTACGAGGCCCCGAGCTACAGCGGCTGGGTGAAGCTGGGCGTCGGCCTGCTGACCGCGGCGGTCAACGCGGCCGCGGCCGGCTCGGCCTACGACCGGGCGCAGCGCACCGGGCAGGACCAGACGTACTACCTGAGCGGCAACCCGACGCTCGGCAAACGATTCCGCGCCTCGGTGGACGGCTACGCCTACCAGTACATCCTCACCAGCGTCGAGGACGGCGGGAAGAAAAAGGCCGGCATCGTCAAGGTGGACAAGACCACCGGCCAGGTCGCGACCTCGGTGCAACTCGGCGACAAGACCCCCGAGTACGAGGTCGACGAGGTCGAGGGCTGGCTGTTCTTCAAGGCCGGCGACAACAGCATCGCCGCGTACAGGATGTAGCGGTCACGAACGGCGAACGGCCCGGGGCGCGAGGTGCGCTCCGGGCCGCGTTCGTTTTCGGCGGGCGCCCGGCGAGCGCGCGGGCCCCGCCGCCGCTGCCGCGCTACTTCCGGCGTTTCGGCGGCACGATGCCGGGCACGGCGTCGGCGATCGTCAGGCCCGAGAGCCAGTCCACGACCGACACCACGGCGCGCTGACCGTCGGGGGAGAACCCGAACGACTCGATGGCGTCGGCGCTCGCCGCGAACAGCGTGTCGGGCCGGACGTCGTCGCCACGCCACGCCGACAGCGGGCGGCGCAGCAGGATCGGGTGGCCGTCGGCGCGCATGCTGATGAACACGATCGCCCGGCTGTCCGGCGTCCAGCGCGAGCGCCCCATCTGCACCGTACCGGCGACGGGCCGCAGCGGCACCGGCGACGGAAGCAGCCGCCGCGTCTCGAGGTCGAAGACGTTCAGCTGCGGTTCGAGGGTTCCCACGTCCGTGATCAGCGACACGTAGCGGCCGTCGGGGGAGAGGTCGGGGATCAGCGTGCCGCCGCGCAGCACGAGTTCCGCGTCGCGACCGTCGGCCGAGATCGACCACAGGCCGTACCGGTCGGGATTCGAGGAACTGTAGACCACCCGCCGGCCGTCGGGCGTGACGCCCGGATTCTCGGCATCGAGGCTGTCGCTCGAAACCTGGCGCGGTGCGCTGCCGTCCCGGCGCGCCGACCAGATCTCGAACGCGCCGCTGCGGTTCGAGCTCCAGAAGAGCGCCTGGTCGTCGCGGGTGAAGACGGGGTCCCAGTCGTCGGCGGGATCGTCCGTCATGCGGTGCAGCTCGCCGGACTCGATCGAGACTTCCCACAGGTCGAGCGTGCCGCCTCGGTTCGACGAGAACGCCACGAACTTCCCGTCCGGCGAGTAGACCGGCTGCCGGTCCATCGCCATGCCGCTCGTGAGCCAGCGGCCATGCTCCAGGCTGCGCGCGTCCATCGCCACCTCGCGGAGGTTCTGGCGCGAGACGTAGTTCGACATGACGAGGCGGCCGTCCGGCAGCAGGTCGAGGATCCCCGGGAAGTCGCCGAGCCAGCCGAGCGCCCGGTAGCGGCCGGACCCGGCGTCGAGGTGGTAGAGCTGTCCGGACGCGCCGCGCTGGACGGCGAGGATGCCCTCGCCCTCGGCCACGACGATGCCGTCGCCGTCGCCGACCCACACCGGGTTCGAGAGCACGGCCCCGTGCGGCGACGCGTACGTTCGCGTCGCGCCCGTGGCCGCGTTCACCACGACCACCGCGTTGGGCGCGTTCTGGCTGCCGGCGACGATCAGCGCGATGCGTTTCGCGTCGGGGGACCAGCGCGGGGAGCTGAGCGCGACCGAGGGGAGCGACCACAGCTCCCGGCTGCCCGAACCGTCGGCGTTCGCGAGAATCAGCTGCGCCCGCACGCCCGAGCTGTCGGTGGTCCCCGACACGTAGGCCATGCGCGAGCCGTCGGGCGAGACATCGGCGTCCGACGCGTCCTCGAGCACCGGCCGGGGCGAGCCGCCGATGGCGGGCACGCGCCAGAGCGACTGCCGTGCGCCCACCTGGCGCGTGAACAGGATGCTGCCGCCGTCGGGCATGAACCGCGGCAGGCGGTCGTTGCCGGAAGACAGCTTCACCTCGCTGCGCGTCACCATGTCCATGAGCCAGATGCCCTGGCCGCCGCGACGCACGGCGCTGAACGCGACCAGCCGCCCGTCGGGGGAGACGGCGGGCTCGGAGTCGCGGTTGCCCTGCGAGAGCGTCGAGACCCGGACGGCGCCGGCGCCCGTGGGCGGCGCGGTCAGGCGGCCCGCGGCGAACGCGGCAACTGCAAGCGCGGCCGCGACCGCGGGCGCGAGCCAGGGCGCCCTTCGTGGGCGAGGCGCCGTCGCGCCCCCGCCCGTGCCGGCGCCCTCGGCGGCGCGCAGGTCTTCGCCGGCGGCCAGGTCGAGCGTGAACGCGAGATCGCGCGCCGACTGGAAGCGCAGCTTCGGGTCCTTCTCGAGGCAGCGCGTGACGATGCGCGCCACCGGCGCCGGCACCCCGGCCGGCAGCGGCGGCGGCTCCTCGGTGAGGATGGCGTGCAGCGTCTCGATCGCCGAGCTGCGCGAGAACGGCCGCGCCCCCGAGAGCATCTCGTGCAGCATCGAGCCGAGCGCGAACAGGTCGGCGCGGGCGTCGGCCGGCTCGCCGCGCACCTGCTCGGGCGCCATGTAGCCGACCGTGCCGATCACCATGCCCGCCGACGTGTCCTGCCGCGAGCCGGCGGATTCCTCGAGCGGCTTCGCGACGCGCGCGAGGCCGAAATCCAGCACCTGCGGGCGGCCCTCGGCGGCGATGGCGACGTTCTCGGGCTTGAGGTCGCGGTGGACGATGCCCTTCTCGTGCGCCGCCGCGAGCCCCGCGGCGATGCCCGAGGTGACGCGCAGCACCTCGCGCAGCGGCAGGGCCCCGCGCGCGAGCCGGTCGCGCAGCGAGCCGCCCGGAACCAGTTCCTGCACGACGTAGGCGTGGCCGCCTTCGGCGCCCACGTCGAACACCGTGACGATGTTGGGGTGCTGGAGCGAGCCCGCGGCCTTCGCCTCCTGCGTGAAGCGCCGCATGCGGTCGGCGTCGGCGGCGAAGGCCTCGGGCAGCACCTTGACCGCCACCTCGCGATCGAGCCTCGGGTCGCGCGCGCGGTACACCTCGCCCATGCCGCCGGCCCCGAGCGGGGCGACGATCTCGTAGGGGCCGAGCCGGGTGCCGGGTGCCAGAGCCATGAGCGCCGCAGGATAGGGGGGC
>CAZUEM010000240.1:0-4507 GCA_964619155.1 uncultured bacterium | reverse complement strand
GGGAAACCCCTGCCCTACCCCTCCCGCCTCCCGCCCGCGTGCACGCCCAGCACCGCCGTGACCGCGCGGTTCATGGGCGTCGGCACGCCCGCGGCGGCGCCGAGGTCCACCACCGCCCCGCTCAGCCAGGCCAGCTCGAGCCGCCGGCCGTTGCGCAGGTCGGTGGCCATCGAGGCCTCCATCTCGGCGGGCAGGCCGTCCATGAACGCGAGCCGGCCCTCGGCGAAGTCCTCGGCCAGCGGCACGCCGTGCGCGCGGCCAACGGCGACGACCTCGCGCATGACCTCCAGCAGCAGCGCGCGCGAAGCGGCGTGCTCGCGCACCGGGCCGATGGTCGAGCGGGTCGAAGCGGTCGCGGCCGACATGCCGACCAGGAACACGAACTTCTCCCAGATGGCGAGCCGCACGTCGGGCGCGATGCTGGCGTCCACGCCGCCGCGCAGCGCGGCTTCGAGCAGCGCCTCGACGCGGGGCGACCTCGCGCCGCCGTACTCGCCGAGGACGAGCTTCGCGAGCTTGCCGGTGTGGCGGATCACGCCGGGCTCGGCGATGCCGGCGCTGATGTAGGCGACGCCGCCCACCACGCGTTCGGGCCCGAACGCGGCGCGCAGCACGTCGTCCCGGGTGACGCCGTTCTGGAACGAGATCACGGCGGTCGCCGGCTCCACGACGGGCGCGATGGCGCGCACGGCCGTCTCGAGGTCCCAGAGCTTGGTGCACACGAACACCCAGTCGGCCGTGCCGAGCGCGGCGGGGTCGTCGCTCGCGCGCACGTTCGCGAGCGTCACGTCGCCGAGCGCGCTCGTCACGCGCAGGCCGCGCTCGCGCAGCGCCCGCAGGTGCTCACCGCGCGCGACGAAGCCCACGTCGCAGCCGGCGCTCGCGAGCCGCGCCCCGAAGTAGCCGCCCACTCCGCCGCTGCCGAAGACGGTGATCTTCACGCGCCTGCCTCCCGCCGCGCGCGCGGCGGGCCCGCGGGCCGGCGCCGCGCCGCGGGCATCAGATGCCCATGTCGCCGAGCGCCTTGGCCACCCGCGAGATCGCGGCGGCGATGTCGGGGTGCGTCACCTCGAAGCGCGTGACCGCGGACTCGAGCCGCTCGCCGAGGCTGGCGGGCTTCGCCTCGGGCGCGCCGAGCACGGCCTGGATGTCGGCGGCGAGCTGGCGCAGCAGTGCGCGGTCGTCGTCGCCGATCGAGGTCTTGCCGTCGAGCGTGGCGTGGAGTTGCTGGAGCAGTTCGCGCATCGGGCGGTCGGGCATCGTGCTCTCCGGGGGTGGGGCCATGGCCGCGCCGCCGCTGCGGCGGTCCGGCCGGTCAGCGGGCGGGGTGCGTCAGCTCCTTGGTCATCGCGGCGAGCGCGGCGTCCTGCGAGTCGTGGTAGTCGAAGATCTTGTAGAACTTCACGACGTCGAAGAGCCGCCGCACGCGCCCCTCGATGTTGCACACCTTGAGCAGGCCGTGGTGCCGGTTGCAGGTGACGAGCAGCCGCGTGATCGCCCCGAGGCCGAGCGAGTTCATGTAGTCCACTTCCTCGAGATCGAGCACGACCCCGCCCGCCTCGCGCTCGGCGAACTCGCGCGCGGTGTCGATGATCTCGGCGGTCTCGTCACCGCCCAGCAGATGTCCGCTGGGCCTGACGACGAGAACCCGTCCTTCCAGCGCCTGGTGGGTATGCATGTCCCCCCTCCTTCGCTCACGCGCGGCTCGCGCGGCGCGGCAGGGCCGGAACCGCGGATCGGCCCCGGACGACGCGATGCGGCGCCTGCGATCGACGGCCCGCGTGTCGTGGCTGTGAGGGACGCTAGTCCCGCCCCGGGAGCGGGTCAACGGCCGGGGGGCGAGGCGCTCGCCCGCCGGGGGCCGCCGCTCCGCGCCTACTTGAGCCGCGTCCCGAACCAGTCGAGGTAGCGGCGCGCCCGGTCGAGGATGTAACCGGGCTTGTCGAGGCCGTGCGACTGGCCGGGGTACACGACCATCTGCGTATCGCGGCCGAGGCTCTTGAGGGCCTGGTACATCTGCTCGCTGTTGAGCAGGGGCACGTTCCAGTCGTGCTCGCCGCACATGAAGAGCGTCGGCGTCACGATGCGGTCGGCGTGCAGGAACGGGTACGAGACCTTCACGTAGGCGTCGAAGTCCTTCCACGGCACCCCCAGCTCGGCCTCCCACTCGCGGATGTACTGGTCGGTGCCGTAGCCGGCGAACCCGTTCGAAATACTGGCGCCGCTGGTCGCGGCCTTGAAGCGCCGGTCCTTCGCGATGACGTAGTTGGTCAGCATGCCGCCGTAACTCCAGCCGCCGACGCCGAGCCGCGCCGGGTCGGCCACGCCGCGCGCGACGGCGTCGTCCACGGCCGCGAGCACGTCCTGGACGTCGCGGTTGCCCCAGTCGGCGCGCAGCGCGGCGCAGTACGCCTCGCCGCGCCCGGTGCTGCCGCGCGGGTTGGCCGCGACCACGGCCCAGCCCTGAGCGGCGAAGAGCTGCCAGTCGGTGTCCAGCTCGCACTCGTACTGGCTCGTGGGGCCGCCGTGGATCTGCAGGATCGCGGGCACGCGCACGCCCGGGCGGTACCCGGGGGGCCGGACGAGGAAGCCGGACACGACGGTGCCGTCCTTCGAGCGAAAGCTCGTCTCCTCGACGGCGCCCAGCTCGAGCGCGGCGAGCAGCGAGTCGTTCTGCCGCGAGAGCGGCCGCGGCTCGGCGCCGTCCAGCGCGAACACCTCGGGCACGGTGGCGCTCGTGCTGGCGAGCACGGCGACGCGTCCGCCGCGGCCCACGTCGAACGCGCCCACGGCGCGCCGGCCGCCGAGCACGACCTCGGGCTTGCCGCCCTCCACCGCGACGCGGGCGAGCGGGCGCGCGCGGTCGTCCTCGTACGTGAAGTAGAGCGAGCGCGAGTCCGGCGCCCACGCGAACGCCGACACGGGGCGGTCGAGCGACGCGGTGAGCACGCGCACCGGCCCGCCGGCGAGCGGCGCGACGGCCAGCCGGGACAGGCCGTAGTAGAGGAGCTTGGGCGACGAGCCGCGCTGGAACGCCACGTACGCGCCGTCGGGGCTCCAGGCGATCGAGTTCCAGGCGTCGTAGTTGTCCACGACGCCTTCGCCGCGCGTGAGCTGCCGCGGCTCGGCGCCGGGCTTCGCCTCGACCACCCACACGTCCCAGCTGCTGGTGCGGTCGGGATCGGGGCCGCGCTTGCTGAGGAACGCGACGCTGCGGCCGTCGGGCGACCACACGGGCGCGGCGTCGTCGAAGTCGCCGCGCGTGAGCGGCTCGAGCGTGCGGCTCGCGAGGTCGAACAGGTAGAGGTGGGCGCGCTTGCGCGTCAGGTGCCCGGAGCCGTCCTCCTTGAAGTAGAACCGGTTCACGACCACGGGCGGCGGGGTCTTGTCCTTGCCCGTCGCCACCGAGTCGCTGTCCGAGACCACGAACGCGAACCGCGAGCCGTCGGGCGACCAGGCGTAGTCGGCGATGCCCGGCTTGACCGCGGTGACCTTCTCGGCCTCACCGCCGGCGCGCGGCAGCAGCCAGAGCTGCGCGGTCTCGTTCTCGTCGGCGCGGCTCGAGAGGAACGCGAGGTGCCGGCCATCCGGGCTCCAGCGCGGGCTGCTCTCCGACTCGGTGAGCGTCGTGGTGAGGCGCAGGTTCGTCGCGCCGTCCCAGCTCGACATCCACAGGTCGGTCTGGCGCCTGTCCGCATCGAGGTTGAACGAGCGCACGGTGTACGCGACCCACGCCCCGTCGGGCGAGAGGCGCGGGTCGCCGACGTTGCGGAACCGCGCGAGGTCCTCGACGGCCATGCGGCGCTTCGCGGGCGCGGCGTCGGCGGCGACAGCGGCCCGCATCAGTAAAGGAGTGGGCGAGAACGAGACGGCGGTCGCGAGAAGCAGCGCGGCCGCTGCGGCCGGGCAAGAGCGAAGCGGTTTCACGGCGTTCCCTGCCTTTCTTACGGCTCCCGGCCTCAGAACAGGCCGAAGTTCATGCCCAGCGTCGCGACTCCGCGCCACTCCTTGCCGTCGAAGAGGATGGAGTGAAAGGTGCCCTCAAGCCCCACGGTGGAGCGCGCGCCGAGCGGAAAGCGCAGCCCCGCACCGGCGTTGTAGCCGAGCCGGTACTCCGTGTCCTCGAGGTCGCCGAAGGAGGTGTCGAGCCGGGACCTGAGCCAGTACAGGCCCCCTCCCACGCGCACGTAGGGCGTCGTCGCGCCGACCTCCGGGAGGTCGGCGAGTACGAACGCCGTCGTTTGAATCGCGTGAAGCCGGAACGTCCAGCCCGGGGAGAAGTAGTCGAGCACGCTCGAGTAACTCCGCGGGCTCTGGCCCCAGGCGTGGTAGGCGACCTGAACGCCCATGCCGCGGTTCCGGGTGTCCATCGCGGTCAACGAGAGGCCGCCCGCGAAGCCGGTCGCCAGCCCGTCGCGGAGGTCGCCCATGGGAATGCTGCCGCCCAACTGGACGCCGAGCCACGGGTACGGCGCGCCGACCTGACCGGGTTCGCCGGCACGCGCCG
>CAZUEM010000239.1:0-4509 GCA_964619155.1 uncultured bacterium | reverse complement strand
CGCGCCGTGGTGCTGCATCACGCCGCGCGGAGCGCCGCCGGGACCATGACCGCCGGGCCGTCCGGCGGGGCCGCCGGGGCGCTGCGGGGGCGTGCTGGGCGCCGGACGCGGGCCGGGCACGACGGGCGTCGGCGGCCGGTAGACGACGGCCGAGCCCGCGCCGGGCGGGCGGTTGTACGGCAGGTTCGGGTTGCGCTGCTCCATCGGCGGCACGGCCGCCGCGCGCGCGCGATCGTCGCGGGCGCGCTGCGCCTCCTGCTCCTGGTGGCGCACGACTTCCTCGCGCGCCGCCGCCTTCTCCTGCACCAGCTCGGAGCGGACCTTGTCCACGACGTCGTTCCCGAGCGTGCTCATGTGGTTCTTGACCTCGACGCCGAGCTTCTTCGCGATCTGGATGATCACGTCGCTCGACATGCCGAGTTCCTTGGCGACCTCGTAGATGCGCTGCTTCTTGGGGGCGGGACTAGTGACCACGGCTCGCTCCTTCCGCGTCTTCGGGCGACGCGGAAACCCCGGAGGGATCCTCGGAGGAAGCTTCCGTGGACGGCTCCATTTCCGGCGTGAACTCGTGCTCCACCGCCGCTTCGGCGACGGCCGCGGCCTGCGCCGCCATGAACTCCTGAGCGGTGGCGAGCACCTTCTCGGCGGTCTTCTCGCCGATGCCGGGGATCTCGACCAGTTTCTCGAACGGGGTGGCGAGCAGCTCCGGCACGGTTTCGATGCCCGCGCTGATGAGCTTCTCGGTCGTCGCCTCGCCCAGCTCGAGGCGCTCCACCTCGAGACGGTTCGCGCGTTCGAGCTCCTGGCGCTTCTTCTCCTCGCTCTTCGAGACGAGGTCGATCTTCCAGCCCGTCAGGCGCGCGGCGAGGCGGGCGTTCTGGCCGCCCTTGCCGATGGCCAGCGAGAGCTGGTCGTCGGCCACCACCACGATCATGCGCTGGTCGGGCTCCGACACCTTGACGTCCATGACCCGGGCCGGCGCGAGCGCGCGCGACACGAACACGGCCGGGTCGGACGACCACGGCACGATGTCGATCCGCTCGCCGCCCAGCTCGCGGACGATGCTCTGCACGCGCGAGCCCTTGAGCCCGACGCACGAGCCGACCGCGTCCACGCGCGGGTCGGTCGAGAACACCGAGATCTTCGAGCGCGCGCCGGCCTCGCGGGAGACCGCCTTGACCTCGACGATCTTGTCCGCGATCTCCGGCACCTCGCTCTCGAACAGGCGGCGCAGGAAGTCCGGGTGGGTGCGCGACAGGATGACCTGCGGCCCCTTGGCCGACTTGTCCACGTTGATGACGACCGCGCGGACGTAGTCGCCCTGGCGGTGGTACGAGCGCGGGATCTGCTCGCGGGCCGGCAGCATGCCCTCGGAGAAGTCGAGCTTCACGATCACGTTGCCGCGGTCCACCTGCTGCACGATGCCGCGCACGAGCTGGCCCGTCTTGTCCGAGTACTCCTTGAACACGCGGTCGCGCTCCGCCTCGCGCACGCGCTGGATGAGCACCTGCTTCGCGGTCTGGATCGCGTTGCGGCCGAACTCGGAGATGGGCAGCGGGATCGTGACGACGTCGCCGACGGCGGCGTCGGGCTTGTGCGCGCGCGCCTTCTCGACCGTCCACTGGAACGACGGGTCCTCGACGTCGTCCACCACGGTCATGCGCAGGGCGCACTCGAGCGTGCCGGCCTTGTCGTTGAACCGGACGTGGACGTCGGCGGTGGCGCCGTACTTCTTGCGCACGGCGCTCGCGAGGCCCAGCTCCAGCGTCTCGATGAGCATGGCCCGGTCCACGCTCTTTTCCCGCGTGATCTGGCTCAGCGCATCCAGGATTTCGTTGTTCATCGCGCACCTCCCCGCGGTCGCCGGTCCGGCGCCCCGCGGCCACCGGCGTTCCGCAGGCCCGCCCACGGATCCACCACCAGCCGCACCGACCTTACTTCCGGCCATTCGAACCAGATCTCGTCGCCTTCATCCAGCCGGAGACCGGCGCGGTCCCCGTCGGGGCCGAGCAGGAGGCCCTCGAAGTTGCGGCGCCCCTCGCGCGGTTCGTGCGCGGTGAGGGCGGCGCGTTGCCCGGCGAATCGCCGGACGTGTTCCAGCGTGCGGATCGGCCTCTCGAGCCCCGGCGAACTCACCTCGAGGTGATAACTGCCGGGGACCGTCTGGTTCATGTCCAGGCAGTCCGACAGCCGCCGGCTGAATCGCGCGCAGTCCCCGACGCTGACGCCGCCGGGCTTGTCGAGATACACCCGGAGCACGCGATGCCGGCCCGCGGCCGTCTGCTCGACGTCCACCAGTTCGTAGCCCTCCTCTTCCGCGAGGGGGGTCGCGATCTGGCGAACTTCTTCTCTCACATCCACTTTGGCTCCCTACAGACAAAGAAAGGAGTGGTCGCACCTGCCCCACTCCTGCCGGCAACCTAACCGATGGAAGCATGGCGCGGCAAGTCGCGAGTCGGTCAACTCCTGCCCGCGGGGAAGGCCCGGCGCGCCGGAACGCCCCGGGAGGGGCGCGGGGCCGGGGACGGCCCCGGCCCGGGTGACGTCAGGGCCGGCCGAACGGACTGCGGTAGACGAGCCAGGCCGCCACCCGCGAGACCTCGGCGAGGCTCTCGGCCGAGACCTGGTCCGGCGTGTCGCGGTGGGTGTGCCAGGCCGGGTAGTCGAAGTCCACGATGTCCACGGCGGGGACCCCGGCGTCGAGCAGCCGGACGTGGTCGTCCACCAGGCTCCAGCGCACTTCGTCCCGGAACGACTTCGCGCCGGTCGCCCGCGCGGCCTCGGTGACCAGCGCGGTCAGGCTCGCCGCGCGCAGCGCGCCGTTGCGCTCGTGGAAGATCTGCAGGTCGCGGTCCCCCACCATGTCGAAGAGGAACGCGGCCACCGGGCGCGCGGCGTCGCCGCGGGGCGGCAGCCGGTCGGCGTAGCCCTTCGAGCCGAGGCAGAACTCCTCCGGGTGCTGGTCGCGGCCGAGGTCCTCGGCGTCGAAGAACACGAGGTCCACGCCGACGGCCGGCGCCCGCCGCGCCATGAGCTCGGCGACCTCGAGCAGGACCGCGACCCCCGAGCCGCCGTCGTTCGCGCCCGGCACGGGCAGCGCGCGCTTCGCCGGGTCCGGGTCGCGGTCGCACCAGGGGCGCGTGTCGAAGTGCGCGCACAGTACGATCCGGCGTCCTTCGGCCGGACCGAAGCGCGCGATCACGTTCGCGACCGGCAGCGGGTACCCGAGCGTGCTGTCGGTGAACGCCTGCACCTCGACGCGCCCGCCGAGGCGCCGGCACTCGGCGGCGATCCACTCGCGGATCGCCGCGTTGCCGGGCGTGCCGGAGATGCGCGGGCCCGCGTCGCACTGGTGGCGAACGCGCGCGAGCGCGCGCTCGCCGTCCACGGCGAAGCGCTCGGCGCAGGCCGCGGGCAGCGCCGCGGCGAGCGCGAGCGCGAGGACGGGGAGCAGGCGGGCGCGGGCCATCAGAAGGTGAACTGCGCGCTGAGTTCGACGCGGATGCTGCGGCGGATGATCTTCTGCAGGTGGTTCGAGCTGCCGCTGTAGCCGAGCACGGCGCTGCCGGTCACGTTGGTGCTGAAGCCGTACGAGCCCTTGCCGGTCACCGACAGGCGCGACTCGTCCACCTGGTTCTGCACGCCGACGCCGGCGATGCGGGTCTCGCCCTGCCGGCGCGAGTACACGGTCGCGAGGCTCAGGTTGACGCTGCTGCGCACCGTGCTCGTCTTGCCGAGCAGGTTGACCTTCTGGCCCTGCGTGTACGAGCGGCTGAGCGTGAAGTTCACGTCGGTGTTCTTGTCCTTCTGCGTCGAGGTGCCGAGCTGGGTGACCTCGCGGAACGTGCTGCGCACGTTGATGCCGAGGTCGGCCGTGGTGCCGTTCTTGAACGAGCCGCGCATGGAGAGCAGCGGGCGCAGGTCGTGGGTCGAGGACTGGCCGATCTGGCGCTTGCGGTCCCCCTGGTAGTCCCACGAGCGCGACCATCCCCAGCCCGTGCGCAGCTGCGGCGAGCGCAGGAAGCGCGTGAGCTGGATGGCGTCGGCGATCTTGCCGTAGTCCACCTCGAGGTCCGGGAAGCGCCGCTCGCGCGTGCGCGTGACGA
This sequence comes from uncultured bacterium, assembly GCA_964619155.1. Taxonomy (GTDB): domain Bacteria; phylum Eisenbacteria; class RBG-16-71-46; order RBG-16-71-46; family RBG-16-71-46; genus CAIXRL01. Next base: position 403 of record CAZUEM010000239.1, on the reverse strand, counting down.
TGCCGTTGGCGACCGTGGTGCGGTCGCCGTAGCTGCCGCGGATCGAGATCGAGCTGTTGAACACGAGCGGCACCTGCGTGCGCGCGTTCGCGCGCCAGTCGAGGCCCGTCTGCGTCGAGTTGCCGTTGACCGCGCGCACGCCCCCGGTCGTGTCCTGCAGGCCCGGGTCCTCGGCGAAGCCGAGAAGGTAGAGCGGGCTCGGCGTGCCGCGCAGCCGCGAGTAGCTGCTGTTGCGGTTGAGCGAGAAGTCGGCCTGCACGCTGCCGAGCCGGCCGAGCAGGTCGCGCAGGTTCGGGGCCGGGAGCCGCAGGCGCGACGGCGGCCGCGCCGCGGCCGCGCCGCTGTCGGCGATATTGTCCGCCCATGGTGGGAAGGAAAGGGCGAACTGTTCCTGGGAAAGACA
>CAZUEM010000238.1:0-4527 GCA_964619155.1 uncultured bacterium | reverse complement strand
GCTCGCAGGCCCGGCTCCCGGCCGGCCAGCTCGCGCGCGAGCGATTCGGCCTGCGCGTTGCGGCCCGCGCGCCGCCAGGCCGTCTCGAGCGTGCGCAGCGCCTCGGTGCGCCACGGCTCGGGCACGTCGAACTCGTAGTGGACGCTCTCGAGCAGCTCGATCGCGCGGGCGTGGTCGCCGCGCGCGAGCACCGCGCTCGCGAGGAAGACGCGGCGCGCCGCCTCGGCGGACCCGCTCGCGCTCGCCGCCGACAGTTCGCGCTCGGCGGCGGCGGCGTCGCGCCGCGCGTAGGCCTCGAGCCCGGCGACCAGGCGCGGGTCGGCGCCCGCGGCGCGCTGCGCGACGCCCGCGCCCGACGTCATCCACGCGAACGGCGCGTCGCTCCGCTCGGAGCGGCGCGCGAGCCAGGGCGAGGCGACCGCGACCGCGAGGACCGCGGCCGCCGCGAGCGCGCCGGCCGCCGGGCGGCGCCACCACGGCACGTTCGGGCGCAGCACGCGGCCGAACCCCTCGCGTGCCCGGGCGCGGGCGCGATCGTGGGCCGCCGCGTGCGCGCGCAGCCGCGCCTCGCACGCCGGGCAGGCGGCCGCGTGCGCGAGGTCGGCCGCCGCATCGTCCGCGGCCACGAGACCCAGCACCAGGTCGGCGCAGCGCGCGTCGTCGAGGTGCGTCACCACCGGGGGTTCAGCCGCCATCCGTCCCTCCGTCACCGGCGAGCGGGGCGTCGCCCCGTTCGCGCCACTCGCGCTCCACCTCCGGCCACAGCGTCGCGAACGCGCCCGGCCGGACGTCCTCGGAGCGGAAACCCTTCGCCTCCATGCAGCCGCGCAGCGCCGCCCGCGCCCGCGACACGATCACGTCCACGTGCGCCGCCTGCAGGCCGGTGAGCAGCGCCAGCTCGCGGCTGGCGACGCCGTGGAAGACGCGCCGGAACCACACCTGCCTCGACCTCGGCGCCAGCGCCCCGACGCAGGCGCCGAGCGCCGCCACGAACTCGCGCGCCGCGAGCGCCTCGTCGGGCGCCGCGGCCGGGTCCTCGACCGGCGCGTCCCACGCGCCCTCGTCCGTGGCCGCGGGCACCTCGTGGCCGCGCCGGCGCGCGAGGTCCACGAGGCCGTTGCGCACGACCCGCGCGACGAACCCCGCGATCTCGTGCGGCGGACGGCCGCCCGGGTCCCACGCCCCTTCTTCGGCCCGCCGCAGGAGTTCTAACGCCTTCGCCGAGGCGAGGTCCTCGAGGTCCTCGGCCGAGGCGCTCGCCACGCGGCGCGCCTGCGCCCGCGCGGATGCGAAGAGCGAGGCGTGCAGCACGCGCCAGAGCCGCGCGCGCGCGCGATCGCGGCCTTCCCGAGACGCCGCTCGCGCTTCGGCGCATGCGGCGGCCAGTTCCATCGGCCAGACGGGGGAAGGCGGGACGCGACTCATGGCCGTACAAGGTTAAGGGGGCGTCCGGGGCCGGGGAAGGGCGGCCTTGCGGGCCCCCGTTAGAAACGCCCTCCCCGCGCGAAAACCGGCACACCCGCGCGGCCCGGCGCCGTCGCGGCGCCGTCGGCCCGAACCCCACCGGGGAGGAAGTCCCGCATGCGCTTCGCAACGTCCGCCACCCTCGCGGCGCTCCTGGCGCTCGCGCCCGCGGCCGCGCCGGCCGCGCCCGTCTCGTTCCGCGGCCTCGAGGCGGACGCGCTCGGCGCCGCGCAGCACCTCGTCTGGAGCCCGCGGTCGAACGTGGCCGAGCTGCGCTGTGACAACCTCGGCTCGAGCGGGCAGGACGGGCTGGTCTTCGCGCTGCCGCCGGGCAGCGACGCCTGGAGTTGCACGTTCGGAATCCGTCCCCCCGGCACCTCGGCGCCCGAGGAGAACGTGATCGAACTCGTCGAGACCGCGGGGCTCCCGGCGTTCGCCACGTGGTCGTTCGTGGACGGCGGCGGCTTCCAGCGCTGCGTGCCGGACATCGCCGGGGCGACCGAGTACCTGGTGGACGTCTGGAACGGCGACGAACTGGTCTTCAGCAGCGCCTCGCCCTCGCCGCCCACCGTGGACCTGCCCGCGGGTGTGTCGGTGACGGACGACGGCAACGCGCTGGCCGTGATCAACAACATGCGGACGCGCGTCAACGAGCTCGAGGCGAAGCTCCAGGCGATCGGGCTCCTGACCGTGAACGGCGTCACGTGCACCGGCGATCGCATGCGGGTGGGCGGGCGCGTCACGGGGGGCAAGCACTTCACCAGCGTCAAGATCACCGGCCGCTATGGCGGGGGCGGCGGAGGCGGCGCGGGCGGCATGACCGTGACGCGGCACGCGACGCGACGGTTCGGCATCGGCCACGATGCGCCCTCGTCCCCGCTCGGCTTCGCGGTGGACGACGGCAACGTGCTCGCCTCGCCGCCCGGGGACGAGCCGGGCGTGAGCGTGCTGCTCGGCGCGGGCCTGTCGGACTGGGCGGTGGCCTTCGCGGACCCGTCGCGTCCGGACGGCGCGCTTCGCGCGTGGAGCATGACCACGGGGCCGTTCGACCCGTCGAAGTGGGCGCTCGGGGCGAGCGTCGCCTGCGTCGCGCCCTCGCAGTGGACCACCGGGCCCGACACGATGCGGATCGTGGCGGCCGACGACGGCAGCGGCACCGGCCTCGCGCTCACGGTCAGCAACGCGCCGGGCACGAAGGGCATCGCCACGCGCGCCTACTCGGGGTCCGCGCGGGTCACGCTGTCCGAGGGTCCGGCGTCCCTGCCGGTGTCGGTCCCGATCGCGGACGCGCCGAGCCGCTTCCACGTCATGACCGGCGACGGCAGCGTGATCGCGCGCTGCGCGCTGCCGCCGGGCACGGTGGTGTTCTCGGGCGGCCTCGCGTGGCCGTGCGACTCGCTCGAGTTCGAGGTCACCGGCGGCTCGCCGCCCGAGCGCTGTACCGCCGTGAACAAGGGCTGGCTGGCGGGCCACCTGCACGACCGCTGCGACGTGCGTTTCGCGCACGCGCTGCACATGCACCAGTACGGCCGCCGCGGCGGCGTGCCCGTGGTCGCGGCCGGGCGGGCGCACGTGCAGCCGCTGGGCGGCGGGCTCGTCGTCCACGGGATCGGGTCCTCGGGCGACGACGGAGCCGACCTCGGCGCGCTGGGCAAGACGCCGCGCGTCGTGCTCAAGGAGTTCTTCGAGCACGGCGACAAGCCGGCCCACGTGCGGCTGACCGCCACGGGCTTCCTCAGCGACGGGACGGCGCAGGACATCATCGAGGCCGGGCTGCGCGTCGGCGGAGACGCGTCGGGGCCGTTCGCCGGCGTGACCGTGAACTTCCCCGACCAGGGGGCCGGCCCGGTGTTCGTGCAGTTCTCGGGCGGCCCGGTCGTGCGGCGGGAGGAGTGCGACGACGGCGACGCGGAGATCGCGATCCGCTCGCTGGACGGCACGCTGCCCGTCGTGGAGTCGGTCGCGCTCCACCAGGACTCGCCGTGGACCTCGTGGGTGGACGTCCGGTTTCGCGCTGGGAGCTCCGGCCACTACGCGATCGTGAGGAACCAGAACACGCCGATCGCCGGCATGCGCGTCTGGCGCAACCGCGGCGGCGAGCACGCCGGCGTTCCTTCGCCGCCGGTCGAGGTGCTGCAGGTGCGCGCGACGCCGCCGGCCGCTTCGGTCGCGAGCCCGCCGGGCGCCTGCACGCTCGAACTCGAGCGCATCGAGGTGCAGTCCGCCGGAACCGGCCTCGTGGCGGGCGGGCCGGGCCACACCATCGGCGGCCACCCCGTGATCCCGACCTGGGTGCGGGTCGTCGCCGACACGTCGCAGGACGGCCGCGACGACGACTGCGACGGCGACTCGGCCGACGACGGCATCACGCTCGTCGCGCGAAAGCTCATCAACCCGATCGCGATGGACAAGGGCCTGCGCGTGGACGGCGAGCCCGAGGCGCGCGGCTTCGCGTTCACCGGCGACTTCGGCGCGGCGCACGCGATGTCGGAGTCCGTCACCGTGGACCTCGCGATCTCGGGCACCGTGCTCGGCGCGCCCGCGCCGCGGCTCTACGGGCTCACGCAGCGGCGGAAGTACACCTACCTCGAGGCCTGGCCGGTGATGGAGAACACGCCCGACCCGCTGCTCGTCCGCTGTTTCATGGGCGGCGCGCTCGTGGCGGAGTTCCCGCTCGCCGACTCGATCGAGACGACGCACGCGTTCGCGTCGGTCGTCATGGACGACTGCGACGACGACGGCCGCGGCGACTTCCAGTTCGAGCTGCCGCCCGGCGCGCGCGTCGTGCCGCCCGGCGGGCCCGAGCAGGACTGCGACCGCATCGAGGTGCACGCGATGGGGGCCCAGGAGCCGTGGGCGCTGGACGGCGCCTGCCGCGTCACGCTGAACGGCCTGCCGCCCGGCGTGCCGGTGAGCGGCCTGCGGCTCGCGACCGTGCCGGCGAGCGACCCGGCGCTGGGCGTCGGTCCCGGCGCCGCCGGGCCGGTCTTCGCGCTCTCGCGCCCGTGGCCCAACCCGGCGCGCGGCGCGCTGCGCGCCTCGTTCGCGCTGCCGGCGGCGGCG
>CAZUEM010000237.1:1330-4534 GCA_964619155.1 uncultured bacterium | reverse complement strand
GGATGATCTTGCCGTTGCCGCGCACCGGGCCGTCGAGGCGCTGCAGGTTGCAGTTCACGACGAACGTCAGGTTGTCGAGGCCCTCGCGCGCGGCCAGCGTCAGCGCGCCGGTCGCCTCGGGCTCGTCCATCTCGCCGTCGCCGAGGAACGCCCACACGCGCGAGTTCGACGTGTCGGCCAGCCCTCGCGCCGCGAGGTAGCGGTTGTAGCGCGCCTGGTAGACCGCGTTCATGGGCCCGAGGCCCATGCTCACGGTCGGGAACTCCCAGAAGTCGGGCAGCAGCCGCGGGTGCGGATAGCTCGGCAGGCCGCCGCCGCCGACCTCGCGCCGGAACCGCTCGAGCTGGCCCTCGCCGATCCGGCCCTCGAGGAACGCGCGCGAGTAGATGCCGGGCGCGGCGTGGCCCTGGAAGAAGATCTGGTCGCCCGAGCCGCCGTCGTCCTTGCCGCGGAAGAAGTGGTTGAAGCCCACCTCGTACAGGCTCGCCGCCGAGGCGTACGTGGACAGGTGCCCGCCGAGGCCGTCGTACTTCTTGTTCGCGTGCACGACCATGAGGGCCGCGTTCCAGCGGATGATGCGCCGGATGCGCTTCTCGAGCTGCTCGTCGCCGGGGAAGGGCGGCTCCTGCTCGGTCGAGATGGTGTTGATGTAGCGCGACTGCACGAGCCCCGGCAGCCCGACGTTGAGCTGGCGGGCGCGCTTGAGGACCCGCCGCAGCAGGAAGTCCGCGCGCTCGCGGCCGTGCACCCGGACGATGTCCTCGAGCGCGTCGAGCCAGTCCTGGGTCTCGTTGGGGTCGCTGTCGGGCAGCTGGCGCTTGAAGCCGTGCAGCATGTTCAGGAAGAAGCGCTCGGTCTCGCGGCGGTCGTTCACGTTCGTGTCGGTCGGGTTCATGGGTCCTTCGGGGCGCGGCGCGGATGGGGCGCCGGCGAAGCCGGGGGTTCTGCGGGAGCGGGGGCGGCGCGCGGTGGTCGCGCGGCCGTGACGGCCTTCGGATCGTCCCCGCCCTCGGGGTGTGCGACAGGCCGGGCAGGATAGGGTCCGGCCCCGGGTGCGGCAAGCCGGCCGCCCGCGCCCGGCCCCGCGCGGGCCCGCGCCCGTCGCTGAAACGATGTAACGGTTCCCGCATTCGCTAGACTGCGCGCCGAGCCGTCCCAACCCACGCCCCCGGGAGCCCCCATGTCCGTGCCCGAGCAGCCGCCCGTCACGCTGTACCCCGCGCGAGCCGGCGCGCGCGCGATGACCGCCGAGGACCTCTGGAACGTGCCGCGGGTCGGCATGCCCGAGCCCGCCCCCGACGGCCGGTCGTTCGTCGTCCCGGTGACGCGCTACGACCTCGAGACCAACGCGCCCACGACGCGCCTGTGGCTCGTCGCCGCCGACGGCTCGGGCGAGCCGCGCGCGCTGACCGCCGAGGGCGTCTCGGCGTCCGAGCCGCGCTTCTCGCCCGACGGGACGCGGCTCGCGTTCACGCGCAAGGACGCGAACGGCAAGGCGCAGCTCATGGTGCTCCCGCTCGCGGGCGGCGAGGCCCGGCGGCTCACCGACCTGCCGCTCGGCGTCTTCGACCCGCGCTGGCTGCCCGACGGCTCGGGGCTCGTGTGCGCCGGAATGCTGCTCGCGGGCCACGCGACGCCCGCGGCCACGGCCGCCGAACTGGAGCGGCGCGCGAAGGACCCGGTCAAGGCGCACGTCACCGAGGACCGCGTCTACCGCTACTGGGACACCTGGCTCACGACCGGCGAGGTCGTGCACCTGTGGCACGTGGACGCCGCAAGCGGCGCCGCCCGCGACCTCGCGCCGGACTCGGCGCTCTGGTTCGACTGGATGCAGCCCTCCGGCCAGTTCGACGTCTCGCCCGACGGCCGCGACGTGGTCGTGGCCGGCGTGGTGTTCGACGGGAAGCGTTCGCTGCTCCTCACGCGGGTCTTCACCGTGCCGGTCGCGGGCGGCGGGCTCACGTGCCTGACCGAATCGCACCCGGCGGACTCGCTGTGGCCGCGCTGGTCGCCCGACGGCGCGTTCGTGGTCTACGGCCGCACCGAGGACCCGGAGTTCTACGCCGACCACGCGAAGCTCTGGCGCTGGGAGAAGGCGACGGGGCGTCACTCGGAGTGGCTCGGGGGCTGGGACCGCTGGCCCGCCTTCTGGGAGTTCGCGCCGGACGGCACGCTGGTGCTGGCGGCCGAGGACGCGGCGCGGCTCAAGCTCTGGGCGTGGAACGGCGGCGGCGCGCCGCGCGCGCTCACCGCGAACGGCTCGGCGGGCGGCTTCGCGATCGTGACGGACGGCCGCGTACTCGTTTCGCACCAGACGCTCTCGGCGCCGGCCGAGGTCCACGCCGTGCCGCTCGCGGGCGGGGAGCTCGTCCGCCTCACGCGCTTCACCGACGAGGCGACGGCGGCCTTCGCCACGGGCGAGGTGCGCGAACTGACGTTCGCCGGCTCGCACGGCGAAACCGTGCAGATGTTCGTCGTGCTGCCGCCGGGCCACGAGCCGGGCCGCCGCCACCCGCTCGTCCACGTCGTGCACGGCGGGCCGCACGGCATCTCGGCGGACGCCTTCCACGCGCGCTGGAACGCGCAGCTCTTCGCCGCGCCCGGCTACGCGGTGGCGCTCGTCAACTTCCAGGGCTCGACCAGCTGGGGGCAGGACTTCGCGAAGCGCATCCAGGGCGAGTGGGCGCTGCGACCGTACGAGGACGTGATGCAGGCCACCGACCGGCTCGTCGCGCTCGGCTGGGTGGACGAGGCGCGCATGGCCGCCGCCGGAGGCTCCTACGGCGGCTACATGATGTCGTGGATCGCCGGGCACACCGACCGCTTCAAGTGCATCGTCAACCACGCCGGCGTCTCGGACCTGACGGGCCAGTACGCGAGCGACGTGACGCAGGGCCGCGGCCGCGCCGCGGGCGGCGAGATCTGGGACGGGCTCGAGAAGCAGGACCGCTGGTCGCCGATCCGCTTCGCGAGCGGCATGACGTCGCCGATGCTGGTGATCCACGGCGAGCGCGACTACCGCGTGCCGGTGGGGCAGGGACTGCTCGTCTACGGGACGCTCAAGGCCAAGGGCGTGCCGGCGCGGCTCGTCTACTTCCCCGACGAGAACCACTGGGTGCTCAAGCCGCGCAACTCGCTCCTCTGGTACCGCGAGGTGCACGGCTGGCTCGCGCGCTGGCTGGGCGCGTAGCATGCGCGGGGCCG
>CAZUEM010000237.1:0-1230 GCA_964619155.1 uncultured bacterium | reverse complement strand
AAGGAGCTCTCGCACGCGCTCGGCAACTCGCTGCACGCGGTCTCGACCGTCGTGGCGGCGTTCCTCTGCGGGCTCGCGCTCGGCGCCTGGCGCCTGGGCCCGCGGCTCGCGAAGCCGGGCCGCGGGGCGCGGGTGTACGCGGCGCTCGAGCTGGGCATCGCCGTGATCGGCGTGCTGTCGGTGCCGCTGCTGCGCGCGCTGCCCCCGGCCTTCGGCGCGCTGCACGACGCCCTGGGCTCCGGCGCGGCGTTCGCGGCCGCGCGCTTCGCGATCGTGTTCGTGCTGCTGCTGCCGCCGACGCTCCTCATGGGCGCGACGCTGCCGGTGCTGGTCGAGCACTTCGAGCGCGGGCTCGTCGGACCGGCGCTCGCCCGGCTCTACGCGCTCAACACGGCCGGCGCGGTCGCGGGCTCGTGGCTCGGCGGCTTCGTGCTCGTGCCGGCGATCGGCCTCTTCGGCGCGAGCCTCGGCGCGGCGGCGCTCAACCTCGCGGCGGCGGCGGTCGCCTGGCGCTTCGCCGGCGCGCCCGCCGCGCCCGCCGCGGCCGAGACCGGGGCCGAGCCGGCGCCCGCGGCGCCCCTTTCGCCCGGCGCGCGCGCGCTCGTCGGCGCCGGGCTCGCGGTGTCGGGGTTCGCGGCGCTCGCATTCCAGATCGCCTGGGTGCGGCTCTTCGGGCTGCTGCTCGGCTCGTCGGTCTACTCGTTCGCGGGCGTGCTCGGCGTCTACCTGGCGGGGCTCGCGGCCGGCGCGGCGCTCGCCGGCCGCCGGATCGCGCGGGTGCGCTCGCTCGCGTCGCTCGCCGCGCTGCAGGCGGCGCTCGCGCTGGCGGCGGGCCTCGCGCCGTGGCTCTTCCCGCACCTGCCCGACCTCTACCTCGGCATCGCGCGCGGCGCGGGCGCGAGCTGGGGGGCGCTGTTCGCCGCGCAGCTGGCGCTCGTGGCGGCCGTCGTGCTGCTGCCGTGTCTGGCGATGGGCGCGGTCTTCCCGGTCGCCGTGCGCTTCCTGCAGTCGGGCGGCGGCGCGGGCACGGTGGGGCGCGCCTACGCGCTCAACACCGCGGGCACCATCGCCGGCTCGCTGGCGGCGGGCTACGTGCTCGTGCCGGCGCTCGGCGTGCAGGGGACGCACGCCGTCGCGGTCGCGCTCTCGGCGGCGGTGGCGGCCCAGGCCGCGGCCCGGCGGCCGGCGTGGCGGCGTGCCTCGCCGCGCCCGCGTGGGACCCGGCGGTGA
>CAZUEM010000236.1:0-4620 GCA_964619155.1 uncultured bacterium | reverse complement strand
CCGGGAGTTCGACGACGTCCCGAACGGGCGCCACGTGCTCATGGTGCGTCCGCGACCGCGAGGAGAGGCCTCGTGAACCAGCCGGGTCCCCGCTTCCGGGCGATCTTCTTCGAGCTGTACGAAAGCCTGCCGAGGCAGGGGCCGGGCAATCGCGCCTGCACCGCCCGGGCCCTCGGCCTCTGCCGCGACCTTCCACGGTCGCCGGCGATCCTCGACCTGGGCTGCGGCGTCGGCGGACAGACGCTCCACCTCGCCGATCTGTCCTCGGGTTCCGTGCTGGCCATGGACAGCCATGCGCCGAGCGTCGAGCGGCTGAGGGCCGCCATCGCCGCGCGCGGGCTCGCGCCGCGCGTCACCGCCGTCGTCGGCGACATGGCGCGACCGGGGCAGCCGCCCGCGAGCTTCGATCTCGTCTGGTCGGAAGGCGCGCTCTACAACATCGGGCTGCCGAACGCCCTGCGCGTCTGTCATGGCCTGCTGCGGCCCGGCGGCTACCTGGCGTTCAGCGATGCGGTCTGGCGCAGGGCGGAACCTCCGCCCGCCGTGAAGGCCGCGTTCGAGCACGACTACCCGGGCATGGGATGGCCGGAAGACGACGTGGCGGCGATACGGGACTGCGGCTTCGAGCTCGTCGGGCACTTCACCGTGCCCGACGAGGCGTGGTGGGAGGACTTCTACACGCCCATGGAGGCCCGCATCGCACAGTTGCGCGTCCGGTACGCGGGCGATGCCGAGGCCTCGGCCGTACTCGAGCAGCTCGCCGAGGAGCCCGCGGCGCACCGCCGATACTCGGAGTTCTACGCCTACGAGTTCTTCGTGGCGCGCCGCCCGCTCGTGTAGCGTCCCAGCGCCCCGTGCGACCGAACTGTGCGGTTGAAGCGGCGTCCCGCTGCGGTGCATTCTCGCGCGTCCACGCTCGCACGCTCGTCGCCTCGGGAGCCCGATGCGAGGTACAGGAGGTCCGCATGGCCGCCCGCAAGCCAGGAAAGACGTCCAGGTCCACGGTCCGGAAGCCGGCGAAGCGCACATCGTCGGAAGGTCGAGTTGCCCGAGCGCTGCCGGAGTCCATGGTCACCGGCAAAGCGAGCCCCGCGAAGGCAGCGGACGGCGACAAGCCGGTCTTCGCCTACATCGCCAGCCTGCCGCAGCCGCAGCGCGGCATCGCCGAGCGAATCGATGCCCTGGCGGCGAGGACGCTGCCCGGCCTTCAGCGCTCCGTGAAGTGGGGCATGTCCTACTACGGCGTCGGCGACGGCTGGTGCTTCTGCTGCGGCGGCTTCGCGAAGCACGTCAAGCTCATGTTCGTGAACGGCGTGACGCTCACGCCGGTGCCGCCGGTGACACCGGTGGCGATGGGCAAGTCGACGCGGGGCGTCGAGCTCCGGTCGGTGAAGGACCTCGACGAGCGTCAGGTCGCGGCGTGGATGAAGCAGATCGCGGCCGTGCCGGGCGTCGGGGGGAAGAAGCGATAGGCCCGACGCCGGCCGAGAGAGCGAGAGCACCATGGCCAAGTACCTGATCTCGTTTCTCAGCGCGGCGATGGTCGTCGCCGAGGGCGAGATGGAGGCGGTGGACCGCGCGCATCGCCAGGGCCTGGCGATGCGCCCAGGAGCTGCGGGTCTTCATGTTCGACCCGCTGTCCTGAGGGCGGCGCGGAGCATCGCCGACACCTCGTGAGAAGCCGGCACCTGCGACATCGGCCGTCCACGCACCCCCGGGAGCTCCACTGACGCCAAGACCGGTGATTCACAGCGCGGACGAGGTCTCCGCGCCCTGGCTGAGCCGGGTCCTCGGGCGAGCCGTGGAGCACGTCCGGATCGACTTCGGCCATGGGAGCTGGTCGCGCCAGTTCAGGCTCGATGCCCGCCTGAGCGATGGCACGGCGTGCGCCCTTCGCCTCAAGGTCTGCCTGGGCGACACCTTCGGGCGTTCGGAGGTCGACTACTACTCCCGGGACTATGTCGGCCTGCCGGACGCGCCGCTCGTGCCCTGCTTCGATGCGGTGTACGACCCGGCCGTGGGCTATCACCTACTGCTCGCCGACCTGTCCGCGACACACCAGGACCGTCGGGACGTCCCACCTTCGCTGGCCTACGGCCTGGCGGTCGCCGAGGCGCTCGGCCGACTGCACCGGCACCACTGGGAAGCGCGGCCGGCGCCCGACGGAGCCGCGCTGGATCGCTACTTCGGCGAGTGCCGCCCGGGCCTCCCGGCCCTGGAGCGCGCGTCGGGTGACTCGCTACGCGAGCGATTCGAGCGGCACGAGCGCACGTTGCGGCTGCGGTGGGCCGAACGCCGGGGCATGTCGCTGCTGCACGGGGACCTCAACCCCACGAACGTGCTCACCCCGAGGAGCGGTGAGACCCCCGTGTATTTCCTGGATCGGCAGCCGTTCGAGTGGTCCCTGACCTACGGTGTCGCGGTGTCCGACCTGGCCTTCTTCATGATCCCCTGGTGGCCGGAACCGACGCGGCGCGAGTGCGAACTTCCCGTCCTGCGCCGGTGGTACGAGGCCCTCGCCAGGCCCGACTACCGATGGGAGGACGCGCTGGCCGATTGGCGGCTCTCGGTGGAACAGTGCCTGAGCGTCCCGCTCGAGTGGTGCTCGAAGCCCGCAACCCTGGAGAGCATGGGCTGGCTGTGGAAAGCGCAGTTCGCCCGCATCCAGGATGCCCTTGCCCGGCCCGGCGGTGACGCCTGACCCCACGGCCGGCCGGGCCTCCGGCACTGGGCGCCGCACGCGGGGCAATCGCCGCACAGCGGGCTCGGGCGCGCCTTGCGGCGCACGCGGCGCCAGACGCGGCCGGACCTGGTCGCGTGTCGCGCCCTCGGCGCCCGATGCGAGCGCGAGTATGCGGTTGAAGCGGCGCCGCGCCGGGGTGAATACTCGTGCGTCCGCGCGCCCGTCCTCCTGGGAGCCTCCTCGCCAGGGTGCATGCCGCCGACCTGCGACGACGCACTCCTCGCCCGGCCTCCAGCTTCGCCACCCGTGATTGGCCCGGCCTCGGGCGCTCGGCCAAGGCGGTTTGTGGCGGTCGCGCATGCTCCCGCCGGGTCCGAAGTCCCGGCGCCAACGCCACGCGCATCTCGACCCGTTCGTGCTCGGTCTCGCTCGGGCCCAGGAACTCGCGGACCGTCCCGACTCGCCATCCGGCGCCATCGAGGCGCTTTTGCTTCACGGTCTTCATCGTCTGCCGGCTCATGCCCGCGCCGTGAACGCGCGAGCTCCCTTGCCCATTCAGTCCAACCACCGCCGCGACAACGGAGTTCGAACCATGAACCACGACATCCCGCTCACACCTGACCGTGCCCGCTTACTCGGGCGCTGGGTCGGACTGCTATTCCTCATCACCTACGCAACCTCGATACCTGCGCTGCTGATGTTTGGTCCCGTGCTGAACGACGCGCACTACGTGACCGGGGCGGGCTCTGACACGCAGATCCAGTTCGCCGCACTGCTCGAGTTCATCCTGATCGTGGCGAACATCGGAAGCGCCGTCGTGCTCTACCCGCTCATGCGCCGCCGCTTCCCCGCCGGTGCGGCCGGTTTCGTCGCGGCCCGCATCACCGAGAGCGCCTTCATCGGCATCGGCATCCTGAGCGTGCTCAGCGTCGTGTCGCTTCGCGCATCGGGAGGCGATGGCGCGGCCCTTCCCGTCGTCGCCGCGGCGCTCGTGGCGGTGAAGAACTGGAGCTTCCAGTTCGGGCCCGGCTTCGTCGTGCCGATCGGCAACGGCATGCTGCTCGGGTGGATGATGTACCGATCGGGGATGGTGCCGCGCCGTCTTGCAGTGCTCGGGCTCGTCGGGGGTCCGGTCCTCTTCGCCGCCAGCACGGGCATCCTCTTCGGCGTGCTCGACAAGGGCGATTCGCTGTACGCCATCGCCGTGGCGCCGGAGTTCGTCTGGGAGCTGGCACTGGGTGTGTACCTGACCGCAACCGGCGGCCGGGTTGCCGGGCTGGTCGACCATGACGCAGTTCCATCGGCTGCTGCGAACACGGGTGTGCGGCCCTGACGAGATCGTTGCCCCCGGCGACGGGTCACGACGACGCCCATCGCCTGCAACAGCGGGAGCGAAGTCTGCGGGCGGCGCGGTTTGCAGGCGCTCCGGGACCTCGCCGGCGGGGACCGAGGTCAGGCCGCACGGTGCCCTGGACAACAGTGCGCCGAGCGAGTGCGCCCGGCGCGATGCGGATACCCTCCACCCGCAGGGGATCGCATCGTGACCTGCGTCAGCGATGGGGGGGCAGGTCCGGCCGCTCCTGTCCGAATGTCTCCTCACGGGCTTTCACGACGAGAACGGGGACGTGGCGCTCCGCGTTCCCGACAAGTCCGTGCCGCTGGGCGCGAGGCTCCTGTGACGGCCGCCGGCCACGCCACGGCGGAAGACCTCGATCGGGTCGGCTCGTCGCATTTCCTCATCGGGCCCGGTGAGCCACCCGCGCGGCAGGCGTCGCAGGCGGATCTCAGGCGAACGGAGCCGTGGGCGCCGAGGCGCGGGAAGCTCCGCGCCGCTCAGGCTCTTCGCGTCTTCGCCCGCCGCCGCGCGCCCCGCCCCGAGCCATCGGTGAGGCTCCAGTCGTTCTTCGCCTGCTCGGCCGCGCCGCACGCGGGGCAGT
>CAZUEM010000235.1:0-4624 GCA_964619155.1 uncultured bacterium | reverse complement strand
ACGCGCCGGCCGCGGCGGGCGCGGGCGCGGACGCGAGGACCGCGGCGGCCGCGGTGGCCGCCGCCAGCGCCGCGCGGCGCGCCGGCGCGGGAGTGCGAAGAACCGGGTTCATGGGTGCGCGGCCTCGCTCACTTGTACTGGGCGCCGAGCAGCACCCAGAGGTTGAACTTGCGGCGCTCGGCCGCGGTCAGCGAATCGGCGCCCGCCGGGTGCGCGCCCATGCCGGCGCGCGAACCCGCCCCGAGCACCCAGTCCACGAGGCGCGAGCGGCGCGGGAAGCCCGGCACGGTCACCTGCGGGCCGTCGCCCATGCTCTCGCCCGAGAGGTTCACGTAGCCGCGCGGGAAGATCCGGTTCATGCGCACGGTGTCGGGCACCGAGGTCAGGTCGAGGCCGCCCGCGAGCGTGGTGTCGGCGCCGGAGATCACCGGCTGGTGGCAGCCGACGCACTTCGCGTTCACGATCGGGCCGATGTCGTTCTCGTAGTTGACGACCATGAAGCTCGACGCCGGCACGTTCAGGTCGTGCGCGGGGAGCAGGGCCGCCGCCGGGTTCGGGTTCGTCGCCGCCGGCCCGCCGGGGACGCGGTCCTCGTGGCAGCCGGTGCAGCGGTCGAACGTCTCGCCGGGGCGGACGTACAGGTGCGTGCGCTTGACGACGAAGCCGCGGCCGAGTTGATCGAGCGTCGCGAAGCTCAGCGGCGTGTCGGCGGGCACGCGGATCTTGAACGAACCGTCCGACTGCACGGGCGCGAAGCCGATGATGGCGCGCTTCTCGAAGTCGTTCGCCGAGAAGTTGTTCATCTCGCCGACGCGGGTCGGCAGCGAGGCGATGACCGCGATGCTGTCGATGGCGTCCACGCCGCGGACGGGCACTTCCTGGCCGTCGTTCGGCCCGCGGTTGAAGACGTCCTGCGCGAGGAACTCGCCGTACGTGAGCGCGCGGTTCACGGCCGAGGGGATGACCGGCGGCTTCGGGCGCGGCGCGAGCAGCTGCGCGTCGTACTCGTTGGTGTTCGGGTCGTTGTACAGGAACGTCAGGTCGCCGACCGAGAACGTGGCCGGGTCACCGGTCGTGCCGGCGCCGGCCTGGTCGAGCGTGAACGTGTAGAGCGCGTAGTCCGCCTCCTCGCGCGTCGCGGAGGGCAGCGTGTACGACGCGACGTAGCGGTTGCCGCCCAGCGCGCGCGGGTACTTGAACGCGCCGTAGGGCCACGGCTCGCCGTCGGTGTTGACCTGCGGCGTGAGCACGTCCCAGTGCAGGGCGCGCGCGCCGAGCGTCGGGTCGGACGGGCCCTGCTCGGGCTTGAGCACGGCGAGCGGGCCGCCGTCCTCCTCGACGCGGGTGGACTCGATCGCGAGCAGCCGCCCGTCCGGCGTGACGACCGGGTGGAAGAAGTTGCGGTCGTGCGGGCCGAAGAAGTGGAACGTGCCGGTGCCGTCGGGGTTCGTGAAGAACAGCGGGAAGCGGTTCATCGTCCCGAAGTGCTCCCAGCGCGTGTAGACGATGCGCCCGTCGGGCAGCAGCTCGGGGTCGAAGTCGTCGCTCTGGTTGAAACTGATGCGCTCGATGCCGCCGCCGTCCATGTCGCAGGTGTACAGGGTCGCCGACGAGGCGTGGTTGTACTCGTCCATCTCGCCGGCGCGCGTGCTCGTGAACAGGATGCGGCCGTCCGGCAGGTAGAGCGGGTCGAAGTCGTCGCCGCCGCCGCTCGTGACCTGGCGCAGGTTCGTGCCGTCGGCGTCGATCTCGTAGAGGTTGTGGCGGCTGCCGCCCGAGGGCCGCATCGAGAACAGGATCTTCCTGCCGTCGAACGACACCGTCGGGTCGCACACGTTCGCGCCCGTGAAGTTCGTGATCGGCGTGACCACGCCGTCGGGCGTGATGGGCGAGAGCCGGTACAGGTTGCCCGGCGCCTCGGTGCGGTTGAGGGTGCCCGAGGCCGTGGTCTTCACGAACACGAGCGCCTCGGTCGTGGGCTCCTGCTGGATGAGGTCGTCCGGCGCGCTGTCGCGGCAGCCGGTGGCGGGCAGCAGGAGCAGGCAGGCCGCGGCGAGCGGCGCGAGCGGGGCCGGGAAGGCGCGATGCGGGTGTCGGGGCTTCATGATGGCGCGAGTTCCTCCGGTCGGGATTCCGCGGGTCACGGCGTGATGGAGCGGTAGAACGCGAGACCCAGGGTCTGCTCGGCGTAGTCGTACGCGACCAGCCCTTCGCGGTTCGCCTGGCGTCCGAAGACGGTGCTGCGCCGCATCTCCGCCCGCAGCGCGAGATCGTCCCGGATGTAGAGTTCCAGCCCGCCGCCCAGAGCGAGCATGTTCTTGGTCACGGCGTCTGCGTTCACCGAGCGTCCGGGGAGCACGACGGCCATGCCGTAGCCGGCCGTGGCATAGGGCTGCAGCCGCCCGGGCAGCGGACGGCGCACGACGAGGCTCAGGCGGTGCAGGACCGCGTGCACGGCCTGGCCGGGGTTGTGGGCCAGCTCGGCCTCGTAGCCGAGCCAGCGATTCGGGTTGTACGCGACGCGCATCGCGAACAGCCGTTCGGAGCCGAGCACGCCGAGGGCGGGCGTGACCGCGAGCCGGTTCAGGAACGGGCGCGGCCCGGGCGCGAGCGCGTACGCGTCCCCGGCGAGCGCCGGCACCAGCGCCTCGAGGCCGTCTCGGCGGTGCGCGGCCGGGGCGGCCGGCGCCGCGGCGCCGTCGGCGGGCGCGTCCTCGGCGCGCGCGGCCGTCGCGAACGCGAGCGCGGCGAGCAGCGCGAGCGGCAGGAGGCGGAGCGGGCGGCTCATCGCTGCACCCCCGCGAGGATCCAGGCGCGGACCGCGGCGTAGCCGCTGTCGGCGATGCTCGCGAACGGCTTGACGCCGTGCGGCTGACCGCCGGCCTCGAGCGCGAGCGGCTTGGTCAGGATGGGGCTCGAGTCGGGCTCGGCCGGGTTCACCTGCAGCGAGACCTGCTCGAAGTCGAAGCGCGTGTCCTTGGCGCCCGCGGGCGAGAGCTCGAGCGCGCCGCGGGGGCCGCCGCCATGGCAGTCGCCGCCGGCGTCGCAGCCGTGGCGCTGCAGCACCGGCTCGACGCTGGCGACGAACGCGTCGTAGCTCGGCGTGAACGGGTGGCCGCCCGAGGGGGCCGCGGGCGGGGCGGTCGGCGAGACGCAGCCGAGCGCCACCAGCGGCGATCCCACGAGGATCGCCAGGGCGCAGCGGCGCGGATCACGCTTCGACTTCGTGAACGGGTTCACGTGCCCCAACCTTTCGAGCGTTCCGATTGCGATTGCGCACGGGACTCCGTTGCGAATCGCGAGACCTGCCCGCGATGCCGGCGTTCCGTGCGCGGTGCTGCGACCCCAAGTCGTTTTCGGCGTCACTTGTGCGTCTCGCGTACAAGGTCCGCCGGGATGGACGCGCCCGATAGGGCAAGGCCCGTGCCGCGCGGCGGCGGGCGCGGTCCGCGTGCGCGGCGGGCGCGCATCGCATGAGGACGCGTTCGCACCCGCCCGCGCCGCTCCTTTAGAAGGAGCGCACGCGCAAGAAGGCCGCAGCCGGGGGTTCGAGGCGGAACCGCGCAAGCAGGGGGGACTCGACCCACACCGTGTCCACGCCGCCCTCGCCCGGCTGCACGAGGATCGCGTCGAACTCCGGGTGCTCGAGCGCCTTGGCCTTCGCGGCCCCGGCCCCGAGCACGAACAGCGGCGTGTCCCACGCGTCGCACGTGAAGGCGCTCCGCCCCACCAGCGTCACCGACACGAGCCCCTCGGCCGGCCGGCCCGTGCGCGGGTCCATGATGTGGCCGTACGTGCGCCCGTCCGCGGCCACGAACTGCTCGTACTTGCCCGAGGTCGAGATCGCTTCGTCGGCGAGCTCGAGCCGCGCGAAGTAGGGGACGCGGTCGCGCGGGTCGCGGATGCCGATGCGCCAGCCGGCGGCGCCGGGCGGGCGCCCGAGCGCGGCCATGTTGCCGGTCAGGTCCACGAGCGCGTTGCGCACGCCGCGCGCGCGCAGCGTCTCGGCGGCGGCGTCCACGGCCCAGCCCTTGGCGATGCCGCCCAGGTCCACGCGCACCCCGGGGTTCGCGAAGCGCAGGGCGCGCGTCGCGGGATCGAACCGCACCTGGTCCGCGCCGACGCGCCGGTGGGCCGCGGCTGCCTCCGAGTCGGCCGGCACGCGCGGCCGCCCGCCGAGGAACCCCCACGCGCGCACGAGCGGCTCGATGGTGACGTCGAACGTGCGATCCGAGGCGGGGTAGAGATCGAGCGCGAACGCCAGCACGCTCGCGACCTCGGGATGGACGGTCATCTCGCGCTCGCCCGCCTCGCGGTTGAGCCGCGCGACCTCGCTGGTGGTCGTCCAGTTGCTCATCAGCGAGTCCACGCGGCGGAAGACGCCGAGCGCCGCGGCGGCGTCGCGCGCGGCGGCGGCCGAGTCGGCCGTCACGAGCGTCACGTTCACGTACGTGCCCATCGTGCGGCCCGGGTAGCGGACCGGGCGCTCGAGCGGGGCGGCGCCGAGCAGGAGCAGCGCGGCGAGCGCGAGCGCGGCGCGCGTGGCGCGGTTCACGCCGCCCTCGCGAGATCGCGGGGCCCGGCGGGCGGTTCGCCCGCGGCGCGCGCGGCGTCGGCCTGCGCG
>CAZUEM010000234.1:0-4675 GCA_964619155.1 uncultured bacterium | reverse complement strand
GTGCCGTCCGCCGCCGCCCGCGCGGCCGCCGCGCCCAGCAGCGCGCACGCCAGCAGGGCGCGCGCGAGCCGCCGCGCGGCCGCGGGTGCGAGACGCGAGATGCGGTTCATGCCCTCCCCTCGTGACAACGGGGCAGGCGCGCCGTCAGCGGCCGCGGCGGGCCGCGTATCGGGCCACCACCTGCGTGGTGATTCCCCCACGAACGTTGAACTTCCCGAGGACCGTCATGCGGCGCGGCTTCGTCGCGCGCACGAGGTCGTCGAGGATCTGGTTCGTCACCTGCTCGAAGAAGTGCCCCTCGTCGCGGAACGACCACAGGTAGAGCTTGAGCGACTTGAGCTCGACGCAGCGCTTGTCCGGCACGTAGAGCACGACGATCGTGCCGAAATCGGGCTGGCCCGTGACCGGGCAGACCGCCGTGTACTCGGGACACTCGTGCCGGATCCAGTAGTCGCGCTTCGGCTGCGGGTTCGGGAACGTCTCGAGCTTGCGCGAAGGCCTGGACGGCATGGCGCTCCTCCTTGGGGGATGAACTCGCGAGGGCCGGAGTCTCGCGGGCCGCCCCCGCGGCGGTCAAGCGCCGGGGCGGCGACGGGGGCCGCCCGGCGCCGCCCGCGCCGGGCGCGAAACGCTGGCCGCCGCCGCGGGCCGCGTGGTAGCGTCCCCGCCCGCATGAAGCGCGTCTTCCTCGAAACCTACGGCTGCCAGATGAACGTGGCCGACAGCGAACTCATGGCCGGCGTGCTCGAGCGCGCCGGCATGTCGCTCGTGGAGCGGCCCGAGGACGCCGACGCCGTCATCCTCAACACCTGCGCCATCCGCGAGCACGCCGAGCAGCGCGTGCTCGGGCGGCTCGGCGAGTTCGCGCGCCTGAAGCAGTCGAACCCCGAGCTGGTCGTGGGCGTCGCCGGCTGCATGGCCCAGCACCTGCGCGGCAGGCTGCTCGAGAAGAAGCGCGTGCTCGACCTGGTCGTGGGACCCGACGGCTACCGGAAGCTCCCGGAACTGCTCCGGCGCGCGGCCGCCTCGCCCACCGCCGAGATCCGGCTCGACCGCGACGAGACCTACGGCGACCTCGAGCCGAAGCGCGGCGACGGCGTGCGCGCGTGGGTGACCGTGCAGCGCGGATGCGACAAGTTCTGCACCTACTGCGTCGTGCCGTTCACCCGCGGGCGCGAGCGCAGCATCCCGCTCGCGGAGATCGTCCGGCAGGTGGAGCAGGCCGCGGCCTCGGGCTGCCGCGAGATCGTGTTCCTCGGCCAGACCGTCAACTCGTGGCGGCACGGGGACCACGATTTCGCCGACCTGCTGCGCGCCGCCGACGCGGTCGAGGGCGTGCTGCGGATCCGCTACACCTCGCCCCACCCGGGCGACATGAGCGAGCGCGTGATCGCCGCGATGGCCGAGTGCGGAAAGGTGATGCCGCAGGTCCACCTGCCGCTCCAGTCGGCCTCGAACCGCGTCCTCGCGGCCATGAACCGCACCTACACGCTCGCGCAATACCGCGAGGTGGTGGCGGAGCTGCGCGCCGCGATTCCCGGGATCGCGCTCAGCACCGACCTCATCGCCGGCTTCCCCGGCGAGACCGAGGACGATCACCGCGCCACCCTCGAGTACATGCGCGAGGCGCGCTGGGACAGCGCGTTCCTGTTCAAGTACTCGGCGCGTCCGGACACGAAGGCCTACCGGTGGCCCGAGACCGTGAGCGAGGAGGACAAGGGCCGCCGTCTCACCGAGCTGATCGAGTTGCAGCACGGCATCTCGGGCGAGATCCACGACCGGCTGATCGGCTCGGTCGAGGAGGTGCTGGTCGAGGGCCGCGGCCGCCGCGACGACGGCCAGCTCTACGGCAAGAGCCGCACGTTCCGCACCGTGGTCTTCGGGGACGACGGCTCGGCGCCCGGCACGCTGCGCCGCGTGCGCATCGTCGGATCGACGCCCGTGACGCTCATCGGCGAGTCCGCCGACGCGCCGAGCCCCGAGCCCCTGCTGACGATCGGCGGCTGACGCGGCAGCCGGGCGCGCCGCGCCCGCGCCGTCACGTCGCCTCGGCGCGCTCCCACGCGAAGAGCCCCGCGCCGACCACGCCCGCGCGGTTGCCGAGCGCCGCCGGCACGATGCGCAGCCGCTGCGCGTGCGAGGGCTGCGCGTAGCGACGCACGGCCCCGCCGAGCCTCGCGAGCCAGGCCTCGCCCGCCTCGGCCACGCCGCCTCCGACCACGACCACTTCGGGGTTCACGACCTGCACGACCAGCGCCACCTGCCGCCCGAGCGCGTCGGTCATCACCTCGACGAGCCGCGCCGCCCGCCCGTCGCCCGCCGCCGCCGCGGCGAACACGTCGCGCGCGCCCTCGGCGGCGAGCCCCGCCTCGCGCGCGCGCAGCACGAGCCCCTCGCCGCCGGAGAGCGGCTCGAGGCAGCCGGCGACGCCGCAGGCGCACGCGGGCCCCGTGCTGCCGAGGCCCGCGTGCGAGATCTCGCCCGCGCCGCCCCACGCGCCGCGCAGCACGCGGCCGCCGGCGACGATGCCGCAGCCGACGCCCGTGCCGACCGTGATCGTCACCGACACGCGCGCGCCGCGCGCCGCCCCCGCCATCGCTTCGCCGTACGCCGCGAGGTTGGCGTCGTTGTCGGCGAAGACCGGCAGGCCCAGTTCGCGCGCGAGGTGCTCCGCGAGCGGGAAGTCGCGCGGCAGCGAGAGGTGCGGCGTCCCGTCCACGAGCGCGCCCGTCTCCGGGTGGATGACACCCGGGCAGCCCACGCCCACCGCGCGCGCGCCCGCCGCGTGACGGCGCGCGGACGACAGCAGCACGCCGAGCAGCGCCTCGGGGCCTTCCATCGCGCGGGCCGGCCCGGCCCCGGCCTCGAGCACCGAGCCGTCGCGCGCGATGCGGGCGTGCTTGAGGTTCGTGCCGCCCAGGTCGAGGGCGATCGTGTGGGCCGCGGCCGCCATGGCGCGGCACGCTAGCACAGCGCGGCGCGTAGGGAGCCGGAGACGAACCTGAAGGAGTTCGGCACGCCGAGATCCCCCGCCCCGGCGGCTTCCCGCGAGGATGTCCTTCTCGCCGACCCCCGGTGGTCGTAACTTGGACGTGCACGGGCATCGGCAACCCTGGCCGTGGGAGGCCGCGCATGTCCACGATCGACCCTGACGACGTGATCGTCTACCCCGGCAGCCCGCTCGGGCGCTGGCTCGCCGGGGCATTCACCGTCGCGCTCGTCCTCGCCGCGCTGCTCGCGGTGTGGGCCGAGCCGTACTTCGTCCTCGACCGCGTGCGCGACGCCGAGCGCAGGGGCGACGGGCAGAGACTGCGCGAACTCGTCGCCTCGTCGCTGATCGGCGACCCGCTGCGATTGATGCTGGCCGCCGTCAAACCCCGTCCGGGCCGCCGCGTCGAGCAGCGCTACGAGTCCTTCTCGCGGTTCCTCGTCAGCGCGCGCCGGCAGGGCGCGGGGGACAACCCGGCGGGGACGCTGACGCTCGTGCTCGAGCGCCGCGGCCTCTCGTGGTGGCTCGTCGAGGCGCGCGGCGCCGTCCCCTGGGCCGTCGGCAGCCTTCCCGGCGAACCGCTCGCGCCGCGCGAGGACGGCCTGCCGCGCTTCGGCCAGTACGTGTACGTGGACGAACTTCCCGTGCCGATCGAGCGCGTCGCGCCCGCGTACCCCGAAGCGGCCCGGCAGGCGGGCATCCAGGGGCTCGTGACGGTGCAGGCGCTGGTGGACAGCGCCGGAGCCGTGCGCGAGGCGCGGGTCGTCCGCAGCATCCCCGTGCTCGACTCGGCCGCGGTCGAGTCCGTCCGCAGGTGGCGGTTCAAGCCCGCCACGGCGAACGGCAGGCCCACGGCCGTCTGGGTCGCCGTGCCGGTCCGGTTCACGCTCCACTGAGCCGCAGCGCATTTCCGGTATGGACGCGCGGGGCGGCGCGTGCGTATGGTCCGCGCCGATGCGCCACCGACGCCCCCCCGCTCCGGTCGCCTTCGCCGGATCCGTCGTTGCCTGCGCCCTGCTGGCCGCGTTCCTCGCGGCCGGCGGCTGTGCGTCGCGCGCGAAGTGGCCCGAGGTGGCCCCGCCCGACGCGACCGTCATCATCGAGACCGACGTCTACGGCGTGCCGCACGTGCGCGCCTCGAACCTGCCCGACCTCTACTTCGCGTGGGGCTGGGTGACCGCGCGCGACCGCGCCTGGCAGCTCGTGCTGACGCGGGCGCAGGCGCAGGGCCTCTCGCACCGCTTCCTCGGCGACGAGGCGCTCATGGCCGACGGCGGCGCGCAACTCTTCCGGCTGCGCGAGCGCGCCGCCGCGATCTGGGAGCGCGAGAAGCAGGATCCCGAGCTGCGCGTGCTCGCCGAGCGCTACGCCGACGGCATCAACGCCTGGTTCGCGAGCCGGGGCGAGAAGGCCACGCCGCGCGGCGAGCTGGCGGCGCTCGAGCTGCAGCCCGAGCCGTGGAAGCCCGAGGACACGTACGCGCTGCTGCTCGCCTACGGCGTCACGCTCGACCTCGCGCTGCCCGAGCTGAACGAGGCGAAGCAGATCGCCGAGCACGGGCCGGACTGGCTCGCGCACCGGCGGCGGTTCGAGGACCAGTGGATCTTCGACTCGATCCCCGACTCGGCGACCGGCGCCGTGCCCGCGCCGCGGCCGCGCGAGGCCGCCGAAGTGCTGCCCGCCGCG
>CAZUEM010000233.1:0-4736 GCA_964619155.1 uncultured bacterium | reverse complement strand
CCAGCAGCGCGCGCACGTCGCGCGCGACCAGGCCGGCCCACTCGGCGTCCACCAGGTCGCGCTTGGTCAGCACGACGATGCCGCGCTTGACCCCGAGCAGCCGCACGATCGCGAGGTGCTCGCGCGTCTGCGGCATGACGCCTTCGTCGGCGGCGATCACCAGCAGCACGACGTCGATGCCCCCGGCGCCGGCGAGCATGTTCTTCACGAACCGCTCGTGCCCGGGCACGTCCACCAGGCCGACGTGCACGCCGGCCGGGGTCGTGAACGGGGCGAACCCGAGATCGATGCTGATGCCGCGCTGCTTTTCTTCCGGGAGACGGTCGGTGTCCACGCCGGTCAGGCGGCGGACGAGCGACGTCTTGCCATGGTCGATGTGTCCGGCGGTCCCGACGATGGCGAGCCGATCAACGGTCGTGGGGGTCACGAACGGGTACGCGTCGCGACGGCGCGGGGGCGTCCGTCGCGCTCCTACTGGGTCTCGATCAGCTCGGGGGGTTTACGGCGGCCGGCCGCAGTCTAGACGATGCCGGAGGCCCCCGACTATGGTGGACCCGATTGGTACGCGGGCGGCCCGGCCGTTTCAGAGCGAAGTGGTCCCACGCCCCACGGGAGTAACGCCGGATGAGCCAGAACCTGCACGTGGTCTTCGGGGCGGGCCAGATCGGCCCGCGGCTGGCAGCCCTGCTGCGCGATCGCGGCCACGCGGTGCGCCTGGTGCGCCGCTCGGGGCCGGGACCCGAGGGCGTCGAGACGCTGCACGGCGACGCGGGCGACCCGGCCTTCGCGGCCGAGGCGGCCCGGGGCGCGGCGGCGCTCTACCACTGCATGAACCCGGCCTACTCGGCGGCCGAGTGGGCGCGCGAACTGCCGCGCTTCGCCGAGGCGCTGGTCGCGGCGACGAACCGCGCGGGCGCACGGTTGGTGGTGCTCGACAACGTCTACATGCTGGGCAAGCCGGGCGGCCGTCCGCTCGACGAGGACTCGCCGGTCGCCCCCTGCAGCCGCAAGGGCGAGGTGCGCGCGCGCGTGAACGAGCGGCTGGTGGCGGCGCACGCGAAGGGCGAGGCGCGCGTGGTCGTGGGGCGCGCGTCGGACTTCTACGGCCCGGGCGGCACGGGCACCTACTTCGGCGACGCGTTCTGGCCCAAGGCGCTCTCCTCCGGCGTGGCGCAGACGCTCATGCGGCTCGACACGCCGCACACCTACCACTACATCCCCGACGTGGTGGCGGGCCTCGCGGCGCTGGGCGAGGCGGGCGACGACGTGACGGGCCGCTGGTGGATGCTGCCGGCGGCGCCGGCCGAAAGCTCGGCGGCGATGCTCGAGCGCATCGGCCACGCGCTCGGCCGGCCGCTCAAGGTGCAGGCGGTGCCCGCCTTCGCGCTCAAGGCGATGGGGCTGTTCGTGCCGATCCTGCGCGAGCTGCTCGAGATGGGCTACCAGTGGGACGAGCCGTTCACGATGAGCGACGCCCGCTTCCGCGCGCGCTTCCCCGAGGTCGCGCCGACACCGCTCGATCGAGGCGTGCCGCCGCTGGTCGAGTGGGCGAAGGCGCACTACGCGCGGCGGAAGTAGCATCGCGCGCGCGGCGCCGGGGCCCGCGTCCCGGCGCCGTGCGCGTCTCCGCGCTACGGCTCGGCGGCGGGCTCGGCGTCGCGGTGGGCGAGCCGGTAGAGCACCGGCAGCACGAGCAGCGTGAGCAGCGTGGACGAGAGGATGCCGCCGATCACGACGGTGGCGAGCGGGCGCTGCACCTCGGCGCCGGTGCCGGTCGCGAGCGCCATGGGCACGAACCCCAGCGACGCCACGAGCGCGGTCATGAGCACGGGCCGCAGCCGCGCGGGGCAGCCGCGGCGGAGCGCCTCGGTCACCGTCAGCCCGTCGTCGCGCAGCTTGCGCACGAACGCGAGCATGACGAGCCCGTTCAGCACCGCCACGCCCGAGAGCGCGATGAACCCGACGCTGGCGGTGATCGAGAGCGGCAGGCCGCGCGCGGCCAGCGCCAGCACGCCGCCCGAGAGCGCGAGCGGCACACCCGAGAAGACGAGCAGCGCGTCCTTCGCCGAGCCGAGCGCGGCGAAGAGCAGCAGGAAGATGAGCAGCAGCGCGAGCGGCACGGCCACGGCCAGCCGGGCGCGGGCGGAGAGGATGTTCTCGAACTCCCCGCCCCAGCCGAGCCACTCGCCGGGCGCGAGCCGCACCTGGCCCTCGACGCGCTCGCGGGCCTCGGCCACGAAGCTGCCGAGGTCGCGGCCGCGCACGTTGCACTGGACGACCACGCGCCGCTTGCCGCCCTCGCGGCTCACCTGGTTCGGGCCCTCGGTCAGCCGCACGGCGGCGACGGCGCCGAGCGGCACGAACTCGGTGCGCGCGTCCTCGTGCGCGGCGGGCAGCGCCGTGGGCAGCAGCTGCCGCGGGCGGGCCTCGACGGGCACCGGCAGGTCGGCGAGCGCGCGCGGGTCCTGCCGCACGTGCTCGGGCAGCCGCACCACGATCGGGAAGCGCCGGTCCCCGGCCAGCACCTCGCCCGCCTCGGTGCCCGCGAGCGCGGTGCGCACGACGCCCTGGATGTCGGCGACGTTGAGCCCGTAGCGCGCGGCGGTGGCGCGGTCGATCTCGACGTCCAGCGTCGGCAGCCCCGAGACCTGCTCGACCCGCACGTCGGCGGCGCCGCGCACGGTGCGCAGCACGGCGGCGATGCGCTCGGCGCTCGCGCGCATGGCCTCGAGGTCGTCGCCGAACACCTTGATCGCGACGTCGCCGCGCACGCCGGCGATCAGCTCGTTGAAGCGCATCTCGATGGGCTGGGTGATCTCGTAGGCCTGCCCGGGGTGCGCGGCGAGCGCGGCCTCGATCTCCCCGACCAGCTTCGCGCGCGGTTTGCGCGGGTCGGGCCAGTCGCGGCGGTCCTTCAGGATCACGAACATGTCGGTGATGTTGGGCGGCATCGGGTCGCTCGCGACTTCGTCGGTGCCGAGCCGCGAGAACACGTTGGCCACCTCGGGGAACCGGCGCAGTTCCTTCTCGAGGTCGTGGTCCATGGCCACCGACTGGCCGAGGCTGGTGCTCGGGATGCGCAGCGCCTGGATGGTCAGGTCGCGCTCGTCCAGGGTCGGCACGAACTCGGTGCCGAGGCGCGTGGCCACGAGCGCGGTGGCGGCGAGCAGCGCGAGCGCGCCCAGCACCACGAGGCGGCGCCGGGACAGCGCCCACTCGAGCGCCGGGCGGTATGCGCGCAGCAGCGGACCGGCGAGCGGGCCCTCGGACTCCGAGACGCGCCCGCGCACGAGCAGCGCGACCAGCGCGGGCACGATGGTGAACGCGAACAGCAGCGAGCCGGCGAGCGCGAGCAGCACGACGAGCGCCATGGGCCGGAACATGCGGCCCTCGATGCCGGTCAGCGTCAGGATCGGCAGGTAGACGGCCATGATGATCGCGACGCCGAACAGAGCGGGCCGCGCCACCTCGTGCGCGCCCTCGAACGCGGCGCGCAGCCGCTCGTGCGCATCGAGCGGCCGGCCCAGCTCGCGCTGCCGCGTGGCGAAGCGGCGGATCATGTTCTCGACCATCACCACCGCGCCGTCCACGATGATGCCGAAGTCGATGGCGCCCAGGCTCAGCAGGTTGGCGCTGATCCTGTTGTGCACCATGCCGGTCGCGGCGAACAGCATCGACAGCGGGATCACCAGCGCCACCACGAGCGCGGCGGTGAAGTTGCCGAGCAGCGCGAACAGCACCGCGACGACCAGCGCCGCGCCCTCGAGCAGGTTCGTGCGCACGGTCGCGAGCGTGGCGTCCACGAGCTTGGTGCGCGTGTAGACCGGGCGCGCGATCACGCCCTCGGGCAGCGTGCGCTGCACCTCGGCGAGCCGCGCGGCGACGCGGCGCGAGACGGTGCGGCTGTTCTCGCCGACCAGCATGAACGCGGTGCCGAGCACGACCTCCTCGCCGTTCTCGGTCGCGGCCCCCGAGCGCACCTCGCGCCCGAGGCCGACCGCGGCGAGGTCGTGGACGTGCACGGGCACGCCGTTGCGCGTGGCCACGACCACCTCGCCGATCTCGCGCGCGTCGCGGATGCGGCCGCTCGTGCGCACCACGTACTGCTCGCCGCGGTGCTCGAGCGTGCCGCCGCCCGCGGCCTGGTTGTTGGCCTCGAGCGCGAGCAGCACGTCGTGGAACGTGAGCCCGTAGGCCTGCAGGCGGCGCGGGTCGGGCGTGACGTGGTACTGCCGCCGGTAGCCGCCGATCGAGTTGATCTCGGTGATGCCGGCGACGCCGCGCAGCTGCGGCTTGATGATCCAGTCCTGCACCTCGCGCAGGTCCATCAGCGTCCACGGCTCGCCGTCGGGCCGCCTCGCGCCCGGCTTCGCCTCGACGGTCCACATGAACACCTCGCCGAGGCCGGTCGCGATCGGACCCATGACCGGCTCGCCGAGCCCGGGGCCGAGCGCCTCGCGCGCCTGCTGGAGCCGCTCGCTCACGAGCTGGCGCGCGAAGTAGAGGTTCGTGCCGTCGCGGAACACCACGGTCACCTGCGAGAGCCCGTAGCGCGACAGCGAGCGCACCTGCTCGACGCCGGGAATGCCGGTCATGGCGCTCTCGATCGGCACCGTGACCTGCTGCTCGACCTCGACCGGCGAGAGCGCCTCGATCACGGTGTTGACCTGCACCTGCACGTTGGTGATGTCGGGCACGGCGTCGATGGGCAGCCGCCGCAGGTCGTAGGCGCCGAC
>CAZUEM010000232.1:0-4792 GCA_964619155.1 uncultured bacterium | reverse complement strand
GATCTTCCCCGCCTGGTCGGCGCGGTCCCACCCGTAGGCGTGCGCGAGCTGCTGGAGGTACAGGTTGCGGAAGAACTGCTCGTTGCCGCCCTGCATCTCGTTGATGGCCTCGGCGACCGCGTCGGACTCCGAGCGCCCGGCGTTGATGTCGCTCTGGAGCGCGGCGAACGCCTGCGCGCGGGGGTCGTTCGGGGCGTAGCGCTTGGCCATGAGCAGCGCCCGGGCACGGTTCGCCTGCCCCTTGCGGTTGAGCGCGGCGCGCAGGGCGTCGATGCGCCCCTTGCTGCCCTCGGGCGAGAAGTAGCCCGCGTCGATGCCGAGCTGGCGGAGCGTGTTGGCGATGTCGCGCGGGTCGCCCTGCGCCGTGGTCATGGGGTTGGCCGCCGGGGCCGCGCCGCCCGTGGCCTGCCGGATGCGCGCGAGCCGCGCCTCCCGGCTGCCCGCTCCCGAGAAGCCGCTGATGCCGCCCATCGGGGCCGCCGCAGGCTTGCCGCCCGCGCCCACGCTCGACGTACCGTAGGCGTCCTCGGGGGCCGTCGTCATGTACCCGCCGCCGCCCTCCGGCATGTACGCCGGACCGTCGAAGCGACGCCGGCGCCGGAAGCCGTACTCGCCGCCGCCGCCACCGCTCGCGAAGCCGCCGCCCGAGCCGAACAGCGCCAGCGCGCCACCGCCCGACGTGCCACCGCCGCCGCCGATGCCGCCACGGCCGCCCGCGCCCGGCGAGTTGCGCCAGTCCTTGAAGATGGGGTCTTCGATGCTCGGCCAGCCGTCGATCTCCGCCATGCCGCTGCTCGCTTTCCTTCCGGCCCTAGTCGAACCCGTTCAGCACTTCGTACTCGATCTCGATGCTGTCCACCTCGAACCGCCCGCTCGCGTTGTTGGCCCGCGCCACTTCCCACTGGATGAACCGCCGGGCGCTCCGCGCCGCGAGCGCCACTTCCTTGCGCTTCGTCGTGTACGTCTCGCTCGCCCCCGTCGCGTCGAGGTAGCGCGCGTTCGCGAAGCTCGCCCCCTGCGTCCCCCGGAACGAAACGCTCGCGTCGTTGCTCGCCACCGACGTGTGCCGGTAGACGATGTTGAAGGCGTGCAGGCTCTTGCGCCGCAGCGTGCCGCAGTAGTCCTGCGGGCCGTCCGCCGTCGGCACCACCACCACGCCGCCCTCGGTGTACGTGCTCTCTTTCTCGAACTCGAACACCAGCCCGCAGTTCGTCTTGTCGTTCGTGTCGTCCGTCGAGTACAGGTGCAGCCCGTCCGACTTCCGCACGCTCCCGATGCAGCCCGGCAGCCCGCCCGTGCCGTCGTAGGTCCGCCAGTTGTACGAGAGCTTGAGCGACCAGCCGTAGAGCGACCCGTCCCCGCGCCGCATCTGCGCCAGCCCCGCGCCCTCCACGCTCGGCGTCGCGTCGTAGCACAGCGTCCAGTACACGCCCGAGCTGCGCGGGTACTTGAGCCACAGCCGCCCGTCCGCGTAGTGCGCGTGCGTCTTGAACGCGGTCCCGTCCTCTTTCGCCGCCTCGGCCGAGTCCACCAGGATCGCGTAGGCCAGCTCGCCCTTGCCCTGCAAGGTGTCCGGCGCGCGGTCGAAGATGTCGCGCGTGATGATGAGCGGCATCTCGTCCGAGCCGTCGAACAGCCAGAATCCGTCCTGCGTCAGGCAGCCGACCCAGCCGTTGCCCTGCACGACCGTGTACGGCGAGATGCAGCCGCGCCCGAACTCGAGCCAGCGGAGGCGGTAGTCCTGATCCTCGCCGGTGCCGCCGGACTTCTCGTTGACGAACCAGCCGATGCGCTTGCTGTAGAACATGACGCAGCCGTTTCGCAGCGCGGCGGCGCCCATGAAGGTGCCCGCGTCGGCCTCGGCCGAGCGGACGTTGGCAATCGTGTTGAAGAACGAGTTGGCGGCGAACGGTGCCTCGCCGGGTGCGCCGGCCGTGAACATGAAGCCGCGCGTGTCGGTCGAGGTACGGTCGAGCCACGTCTGCTTGAGCGCGAGCGGCTGCGGGTTGGCGGCGCAGTAGCAGCGGATGTTGCCGTACTCGCTGTCGGTGAAGATGCCGTCGTCGCCCGCGTCCACATGGAAGGTGAGCGAGACGGAGGCGTTGGTCGCCGTGGCGTTGGCCGACAGTTCCAGCGACGTGTTGCTCGTCTTGCTCTTGACGTAGGCTCCGGCGGGAATGCCGGTGCCCGTGACCTTCATGCCCTCGGCCACGTCGGCGAACGAGGCGGCCGTGGTCACGGTTGCGTCCGTGTCCGTGGTGCCGCAGGTGATGGCCTGCACCGTCGGCGCGAGTTCGGTGCTCGGGGCCGTGCCGTCCGCGCCCGGCGCGAGCTGCGCGACCCACTGGTCGCCCACGCCTGCCGCCGTGGTCGCGTTGATCTCGTCCACGAGCGTCTGGAGGCTCTTGGTGCTGGACAGTGCGATGGAGGTCTTGCCCGGCGACCCGGCCCCGAACGCGCCCATCTTGAGTTCGAGGTTGCTGGTCGTGACGCGCAGCGTGTAGGCCGACGAGCCGGGCGTCGCGTCCTCGTCCAGGTTGATGTCGTAGGCGGTGGTGGCCCCGGCCGGGGCGATGATGATGGCGCACGGGTTGGGGCGCAGGTAGCCGAGGCCGACGCGCTGGTCGAACGTCCACGCATAGCGCGCCCGCCACGGCCACATGTGGTCGAGCCGGACCTGTTCGCCGAGCGAGTCGTCGTCACCGTTCGGGTCGTCGTAGCTGGTCTGGTAGTTGTTCTCCAGCACGCCGCACAGGAACAGTTCCGTGGGGTTGGGCCACGCCCCGGCGGCGACCTGCGTCTTGGTGACGCTGTTCGAGCGCGCGAGCCACCGGCGCTTGGTGCCGGGCGGGCCGATGGGGATGTTGCGCCACGGGATGAAGTCGAAGTATTCGGCCGTGGCGTCGCCGTCGTCGTCCACGGTGACGAGGCCGAGGCCGGAGGTCAGGGTCGCGTTGATGTCGCGCGGCAGGCACGGCATCGTCAGCGAGCCGTCCTCCATCTCGAACAGGACGGTGGCGAAGAACTTGGTCCCTTCGCCCCACGGCGCGGCGGTGCTCTTGCGGGTCGGGTAGGACGCGGTCGGGAAGGTGGGGCACCAGAGCGGGGGGTAGTGCCCCATGGGCCGCCAGCGCAGGTTCTCGGACCCGGAGCCGGTGGCGGTGTTGAAGCGCCGCCCGTACCACTCGTAGGGCGTGGCGTAGAACGCGCCGCCGTAGTCGGACGAGCCGACGCCGACGCGCCGGCGGGTGCCTGCGGCGAGCCGCCTGCGGTTCTCCTCGAACGCCCCGCGCGAGTAGCCCGTCGCCCCGTTGCCGTCGTAGGGCATGGCGGGCAGCTTGAAGTTGCTGGCCGTCGAGGCGGTCGTCGGGTAGTGCGTCGAGCCGAACTCCTCGCCCACCGTGTAGTTGACCGAGTTCGTGCGCAGCCAGTACTGCGCGTAGCGCTTCGACTCGTCCGCGAACAGGACGCACAGCTCGGGGTAGTCGTCCGCCAGCGACTCGCTCGTGATCTCGAACGCCTGCAAGCCGCGCATGGTGGCGTCCGCGACAGCCATCTCCAGCACGCCGGTGTTGGCGCCGAAGATGGCCGAGCCGCGGCGCCGCACGAGGCGGCCCACGTCGGCGGTCGGGCCGGGCTGGACGAGGAACTCGGCCCCGTCCACGAGCGCGCCGGGGCCGACCTGGTTCGGCTCGAGCGAGTTGACGAGGCCGTGGAAGGGGCCGCCGTACTTGCGGGTGAGGATGGTGGGGCGCGAGCGGGGCACTAGGCGGGGGCCTCCATCGGCCTCGGCCTCGGCCCCTTGTTGGCCTCCTGCACGCGGAGGGCGGCCTGCATGGCCTCGGGAACGCCCTGCCAGAGCGCGGCGATGAAGGCGTCCTCGCGGCCCATGGAGAGCGCGATGCGGGCGGCGGCGACGCGGCAGAGCGCGTAGTCCTCGCCCTGCTGCACGTCGGGCGAATCGGTGGTCGCCGTGATCTTGGCGGGCTCCACGAGCGCCAGCAGATTGATGTAGAGCGCGGCGCTCGGGATGGGGTGGAACAGCGCGACCCACTTGCCCACGTCGGCGACGGTGTCGGTGCCGACGCGGTAGAAGGCGACGGTGTCCGGGGTGCCGGTCGTGGAGTCCTCGACCTGCATCTGGCGGACTTCCCACGGCTCGGCGATTTCGAGGTCGGCGCCGCCCGCGTTGGTCGTGCCGCCCGCCGCCGTGACGCGCCAGCAGCGCAGGATCTGGCGGATGTTGGTCGCGGTGATGCTCTTGCTCTTGTCGTTGGCCGCGAGCGAGAGGCCGGTCGTGGTGGTGGTCAGTTCGCGCGGGCGGTTGTCCTGCGCGAGCTTCCAGCCGATGTAGGCCTCGTTGAAGTAGGCGTCTTTGACGGCGGCCGTGATGACGCCGTCGTCGTCCACGAGCAGGTAGCCGATCTGCGTGCGGATGTCCGCGAGGGTCAGGAGGGCCATTAGCGGCGGTTCCTTGCGACGCGGGCGGCGGCCCGCATGTTGGCGCGGCGGATGCGCGACTCGCGCACCAGCCGCTCGGCCTCGTTCGCGTACAGCCCCGCCACGGCGCGCGTCAGCTTGAGCTTCGCCAGCGTGCCGTCGTCCGTCCCGGCGAGCAGGTTCGCCGCCGTCTTGTACGCCAGCGCCTCGCAGCCCATCTCATCGAACGGCAGGTAGTAGCCGTCGCTGCCGAGGCCCGACATCTCCAGCGAGCGCAGGATGTCCAGCGTCTCGGAGCGGTCCGGCCACGGGTGGAACTGGACCTTGAGCTTGGGCGGCGTGCCCGTGACGC
>CAZUEM010000231.1:0-4851 GCA_964619155.1 uncultured bacterium | reverse complement strand
CCTCGTGCCTGAACGCCCCCATCCCGGAGATGAAGTTCGGCGTGTTCCGGATGTAGGGCGGGGCGGTCGTCGTGCGGGGCGCGGGGCGACCAGGCTCACCACCCGCGGTCCTTGGGGCGGCGTGGCCGGCGTGCGCGAGCCTCCACACACAATTGTCGTTGTCCCGCTTGCGGCGTTCCGTACACTGGTCGCCGCGCATCCGCCCGTGGGGGCGCGGCCGAACCAGAACCCGGAGGCCCTCGTGAAGCGACTGCTCGCCGCACTCGCCCTGCTCGCCGCGACCCTTGCCCCTGCCCGCGCGGGTGGTCTGCATGCCACGATCGAAGGTCCGGCCAGGGACGGTGTCACGTACACGGTGCGCGCGCTCGACTGCCCGCCCGGGATCACGCTCAAGCCCTGGTTGTGTGCCGATGGATTGGCGGATGGCAAGCTGCAGTACCTGCGGTTGCGCCTGGAGCCCACCACCGAGCCGGGCGTCTACACGTTCCAGCGGACGTGGCCCAGGCGGGGTGACTGGATGCTGCGCGTGAACCTGGGCGATCCCCCGCCGGGACCGGTCACGGTGGCCTCGGTGGGCCGTGATGGCCGCGTCCGGAAGAACCAGCTCTTCTGGAACACCTACGGCGTCCCGGAATGCCGGATGGTCCTCGAGAAGCTGGCCAGGGCGCAGGGCATCACGCTCGACGACGACTGCTGATCCACGCTGCGAATGAGGGACGAAGCGCCCGGGCCCCGCGCCGTTCCGGGATGCTGCTAGGGTTGCCCGCGTGACCCTCGCCACGCTCGCGCTCGTGCTCGCCTCGGCGCTCGTCCACGCCACCTGGAACCTGTGGGCCAAGCAGATCGGGCCGTCGGCGCGCAGCGGCCCGCTCATGTGGCTGCTGGTCGCGATCTCGGCGGTCGCCTACGCGCCGTTCGCCCTCGTCGCGATGGTCCGCACGGACTGGCGGCCCGACGGGGCGGCGCTCGCGCTGGTCGCGGGCAGCGGGCTCATCCACGTCGCCTACTTCCTGCTGCTGCTGCGCGGCTACCGCGTCGGCGATCTCTCGCTCGTCTACCCGGTCGCGCGCGGCACCGGGCCGACGCTCGCGTTCTTCGCCGCGGCGGCGCTGTTCGCCGAGCCACCCTCGGCGCTCTCGGTCACGGGCCTGCTGCTCATCGTCGCCGGGATCGGCGTGCTCACCTGGCGGCCCGACCCGGCGAGCCACGCGAAGCTCGCGCCGGGCCTGCGCTACGGGCTCGCCACGGGTGCGCTCATCGCGGTCTACACGCTGTGGGACGGCTGGGCCGTGAAGATGGCCGGCATCCCGCCGCTCGTCTTCTACTGGGCGGGCGAGGTCGTGCGCGTCGTCGTGTTCACGCCGGCGGCGCTCGGCGACCGCGCGGGCGTCGCCGCACTCTGGCGGCGCGAGTGGCCGCGCGTGCTCGGGATCGCGCTGCTGAGCCCGCTCAGCTACATCCTGATCCTCGCCGCCATGCGCACCGGTCCGGTCAGCCACATCGCGCCCGCGCGCGAGATCAGCATCCTGCTCGGCGCCTGGTTGGGCAGCCGCGTGCTCGGCGAGGGGGACCGCCGCCGGCGGCTCGTCGCGGCCGCGGCGTTCGCGGGCGGCGTGGCGGCGCTCGCACTCGCGAAGGGGTAGGGGGCCGCCCAGCGGGGCGGCGTCGCGCTGGCGCTGGCGAAGGGGTAGCGGGCCCGCCGCGGCGCTGCCCCGCGGGAGGGCGGGACGTTGTGCCCGCCACGGGGCCTCTGCCAGAATTGCCCCCGCCATGCGCAAGCCCCCAGTCCCCCGCTGCGAGCTGTGCACCGCCCGGCATCCCGCCGGCCTGTGCGGACTCCGCTCCGAGAAGGCCGGCCGGTTCGCCGAGTCCCGGGTCGCGCACCTTTTCGAGCGTGGCCAGTCGCTCTTCCGCGAGGGCCTGCCCGCCCACTCGCTGTACATCGTGCACAGCGGCCGCGTGCGAGTCTTCCGCACCTGGACGAACGGCGACGAGCAGGTGCTGCGGCTGCTCGGGCCCGGCGAACTCGTGGGCTACCGGCCGCTGTTCGCGAACGAGCTCTACGGCGCGAGCGCCGAGGCGGTCGAGGACTCGATGATCTGCGTCGTGCCGCGCGAGGTCGTCCTCGAGCGCATCCGCCAGGATCCCGAGATCGCGATCGAGCTGCTGGCCAAGCTCTCGGTCGAGTTGCGGCTTTCGGAGGACCTGATGATGGACCTGATCCGGCGGCCGGTGCGCGAACGCGCCGCGCGGCTGCTGCTCGGCCTCGCGCACGAGGGCACGGACGAGGGGCCGCCGCGGCCGATCGACTCCGGGCAGATCCGCCGGCAGGACCTCGCGCGCATGATCGGCACCACGCCCGAGACGTTCTCGCGCATCCTTCGCGGCTTCGCCGAGCGGCGGATCCTGGACGTCAGCCGCGAGCGCATCGTGGTGCGCGACGTCCTGCGGCTGCGGCGGGCGGCCGGCGAGCGCGACCCGGGCTGACTTGACCACCATCAAGTCCGGGCCTGCCCGCGGTCATGTCGGAGGGCCGCTCGGGCGGTCCAGAATAGCCCGGTAACCGGCCTTCGCTCCGGGACGGCGGGATCTCCGTGCGCACCGGGCGGCGTCCGGCGCACGCGACGCGGCCTGCCCCCGGGGCGCGCCCGTCCTCTCGCACTTCCCGGATTCCGGAGGATCCGACTCATGAAGAAGATGGCGACGACGCTTCTCGTCCTCACCGGCCTCGCGCTCGCGGCCGCCGCGCTCGCCGGCCCGCCGCTGCCGGGCGACTACCAGACCACCGACATCGGCGGCGTCGTGAGCATGGGCCGCTACACCGAAGGCTGGCTCCCCGGCGGCGGCGCGCTGCTGCCCGGCACGACGCTCAACGCGGAGTCGTGGAACGGTTCGAGCCTGGGCACGGAGTGGCGTTACACCTGCGCGGTCACGGTCGCCCCGCCCGTCCTGCTCACGAACACTGTCAACGCGAGCGGCTTCGGCAACCGCACCTACATGAAGCAGTTCGTCGGCGGCACGATCTGGCTCAGCGGCACGGGCCCGTGGGCGAACGGCGACCCGGACTACCCGGGCGTCATCGACAGCTACACCGAGTTCGAGACCATCCAGTACGAGAACTTCGTGCCGGTGGCGGCGGTCACGAACGTGCAGGCGACCGCGCACTTCGCGAACTACCCGGCGGCGTGCATGACGTTCGCGGTGAGCAACGGCGTCGAGATCGGGAGCACGGCCGCAGGCGGCGTGAAGCCCGCGAACTACCCGGACTTCCTCGCGACCGACTGCTCGCCGACGGCGCCCGAGGGGGCGTGGTGGGACATGATCACCATGACGCTGTCGGTCTCCTCGGGCTGCGCCACCCCGGCGAAGCCGTCCACCTGGGGCGCACTCAAGACGCTCTACCGTTGATCCCCCGCGCGGCCCGCGAGCCGGGCCGCCTGCGCCGCCGCGACGCGGCGGCCTTTCCGGAGCGCCCGCCCTCCTCGGAGGAGCGGGCGCTTCGTCTTGCCGGCGCGGGCGGCGAGCGCCCGGGCGCCTCCGCGCCGGCTCCGCACCACGCTTCCCGGCACCGCGCCGCCCGGACAACCCGGGCCGCACCGCCCGGCCATGGTCCTTCCGGCCCATTGCGAAAAAGTGACCCGACGTTCGAAATTCCAACCGCGGTTCATTTCCGGACCCGGGAGGGACGCCATGGCGCGGAACGGCGGAAACGCGAAGGTCTCGGCGCACGTGCGGGCGAAGCGCGAGCGGCGGCGCGACGAGATCCTGCGCGCGGCCCTGCAGGCGTTCCGCGAGCACGGCTTCCACCGCGCGACCCTCGACCACATCGCCGAGCGCCTGGGCGTGAGGAAGACCGCCCTCTACCACTACTTCCCGGACAAGGACGCGATCCTGCACGCCTGCCACGTGGACTCGCTCGCGCGGCTCGAGCGCATCGTCGCCGAGGCGCGCGCCCTGGCGGCGCCGCCGCAGCAGCTCCGGCACGTGATCGTCGAGCACGTGCGCGAGGTCACCGACACGCTCGACGGCTCGCCGCTCGCGTTCGAGGTCACGGCCATGGGCGAGAAGCACCAGGCCGAGATCCTCGCCGGCCGCGACCGCTACGAGCGCGAGATCCGCCGCATCATCGAGAACGGCATCCGCGACGGCTCGTTCCGCCGCGTGGACGCCAAGGTCGCGACGTTCGCCGTGCTGGGCGCGATCAACTGGGTCGCGCGCTGGTACCGCCCCGAGGGCGCGCTGGACGCCGCCGCGATCGGCGCCCAGTTCGCCGACCAGCTGGTCGGCGGGCTCACGCCCGCGGCCCGGCCGCGTGCCGCGCACGGGCCCCGCCCGTCCGCGCGGACGCGCGCACCGAGAAAGGTCCGCTCATGAAAGCCGTCCGCCTGAACGCGGGGGGAGCCCCGCTCGCGATCGAGGACGTCCCGCTGCCCGAGCCCGGGCCCGACCAGGTACGCGTGCGCGTCGCGGGCTGCGGCGTGTGCCACACCGACATCGGCTTCTGGCGCGACGGCGTGCCGACGCGCAAGGCGCTGCCGCTGACGCTCGGTCACGAGGTGAGCGGCACGGTCGAGGCGGTGGGCGAGGCGTTCCGGAGCCTCGCCGGGCGCGAGGTGATCGTGCCCGCGGTGATGCCGTGCGGGCACTGCGACCTGTGCCGGGCGGGCCGCGGCAACGCCTGCAAGAAGCAGGTCATGCCGGGCAACGACCTCGACGGCGGCTTCGCCGAGGCGCTCGTGGTGCCGGGCCGCGGCCTGTGCGTCGTCGAGGAGCGCCCGGGCTACGACCTCGCCGAACTGTCGGTGATCGCCGATGCGGTGACGACGCCCTACCAGGCGGTGGTGCGCAGCG
>CAZUEM010000230.1:0-4889 GCA_964619155.1 uncultured bacterium | reverse complement strand
TCGGCTCCGGCCCCGCCGGCTACACCGCGGCCGTCTACGCCGCGCGCGCCAACCTGAAGCCCGTGCTGTTCACCGGCCTGCAGCCGGGCGGCCAGCTCACCATCACCACCGAGGTCGAGAACTTCCCCGGCTTTCCCGCCGGCATCCTCGGCCCCGAGTTGATGGAGAAGTTCCGCGAGCAGGCGGCGCGCTTCGGCACCGAGATCCTCGACCAGATGGTCGAGCGCGTGGACTTCTCGAGCCGGCCGTTCCGCGTCTGGTCGAACGACGTCGAGTACGCGGCGAAGAGCGTGATCGTCGCGACCGGCGCGAGCGCCATGCTGCTCGGGCTGCCGAGCGAGACGCAGTTCATGGGCTTCGGCGTCAGCGCCTGCGCGACCTGCGACGGGTTCTTCTTCAAGGGCAAGCGCGTCATCGTCGTCGGCGGTGGCGACACCGCCATGGAGGAAGCCAACTACCTCACGCGCTTCTGCGCCGAGGTCGTGGTCGTCCACCGGCGCGACCAGCTGCGCGCCTCGAAGATCATGGCCGAGCGCGCGCTCGCGAACGAGAAGATCAAGTTCGTGTGGAACTCCGAGATCGTCGAGGTCATGGGCGAGGCGGGCCGCAAGGTCACCGGCGTGAAGCTGCGCGACACGAAGACGGGCGCGGTGACCGAGATGCCCATCGACGGCGTGTTCGTCGCGATCGGTCACAAGCCCAACACCGAGTTCCTCGCCGGCCAGCTCGAGACCGACTCGAAGGGCTACATCCGGGTGAAGCCGGGCACGTCGTACACGAGCGTCGAGGGCGTGTTCGCCGCCGGCGACGTGCACGACGCGGTCTACCGGCAGGCGGTGACCGCGGCCGGCAGCGGCTGCATGGCGGCGATCGACGCCGAGCGCTGGCTCGAGGCGAAGGCGCACGAAGAGCACGCGGCGGCCGCCGCGGCGAAGGCATAGCCAACGGAGGCAGTCGTGGAACGCGAAGTCCTGGAGTTCGACGTCCAGTTCGTCGGCGCCGGTCCCGCCGGGCTCGCGGGCGCCATCCACCTCGCGAACCTGATCGCGAAGCACGACGAGGCGGTCGCGGCCGGCGGAGCGGGCAAGGCGATCGGCGAGACCAACATCGCCGTGCTCGAGAAGTCCGCCGAGGTCGGCGCGCACGGCTTCTCGGGCGCGGTCATGGACCCGCGGGGCATCGCCGAGTTGATGCCCGACTGGCGCGAGCGCGGCTTCCCCGTCGCGGCTGACGTGGCCGGCGACGACGTCTACATCCTCAGCGAGCGCGGGCAGTTCAAGCTGCCGTTCCTGCCGCCCGCGCTGCACAACCACGGCAACGTCATCGTCAGCCTCGGCGACGTGTGCAAGTGGATGGCGGGCGTCGCCGAGGAGAAGGGCGTCCTCATCGCGACCGAGACCCCCGCGGCCTCGGCGCTCGTCGAGGACGGGCGCGTGCTCGGCGTGCGCACGGGCGACAAGGGCGTGAGCAGGACCGGCGAGAGGAAGCCCACCTACCAGCCGGGCGCCGACGCGCTCGCGAAGGTCACGGTGCTCTGCGAGGGCCCGCGCGGCACCATCGCGAAGCAGCTCGAGAAGCCGCTCGGCCTCACCGAGGGCCGCGACCCGCAGGTGTACGCGACCGGCGTGAAGGAGCTGTGGGAGGTCCCGCCCGGGCGCGCCGCGAAGGGCAAGGTCATCCACACCATGGCCTGGCCGCTGCCCGCCGACACGTTCGGCGGCGGCTTCATCTACGGCCTCTCGGACACGCTCTGGTACGTCGGCTTCTGCACCGGGCTCGACAGCCCCGACCCCACGAGCGATCCGCACGGCAACCTGCAGCGCTTCAAGGAGCACCCGCTCGTGCGCGGGCTGCTCGAGGGCGGCAAGCCCATCGCGTACGGCGCCAAGGCGATCCCCGAGGGCGGCTGGTTCGCGATGCCGAAGCTCTCGGCCGACGGCCTGCTGCTCGCGGGCGACACCGGCGGGTTCCTGAACGGCGGGCGCCTGAAGGGCATCCACCTCGCCATCAAGTCGGGCATGCTCGCGGCGGAGACGATCTTCGAGTGCCTGAAGGCCGGCGACTTCTCGAAGGAAAAGCTCGCCGCGTACGAGTCGGCCGTCTCGGCGTCGTGGGCCGGCGAAGAGCTGCGCTCGATGCGCAACTTCCACCAGGCGTTCGACGGCGGCCTCTGGCAGGCGCTGCCGCGCACGGGCTTCCAGATGTACATGGGCGGCCGCGACCCGTTCGGCGACCGGCTGAAGGGCCACTCGAGCCACGAGCGCATGAAGAAGCTGGCCGCCGTGCACCCGAACGGCAAGCCCGCGCCGCGCAAGGCGGACGGCGCGCTCACGTTCGACAAGCTCGCCGACGTCTACCTCTCGGGCACGATGCACGACGAGGACCAGCCGGTGCACCTCGTGGTCGCCGACACCAGCGTGTGCGCGACGAAGTGCCGCGAGGAGTACGGCAACCCCTGCCAGCACTTCTGCCCGGCGAGCGTCTACGAGATGGTGCCCGACGACGCGAAGCCCGGGGCGCTCAAGCTGCAGATCAACGCCTCGAACTGCGTGCACTGCAAGACCTGCGACATCGCCGACCCGTACCAGATCATCACCTGGACCACGCCCGAAGGCGGCGGCGGCCCGAACTACAAGCAGCTCTAGCGCCCTTCCGCGCGGGTGCCGGGCCCGCGCGGCGGGTGTAACGTCGCGGTCGCGGCGGGCCGCGGCGGCCCGCGCCGGCCCCCGCTTCCCCGAGGACGTCCATGCACCTTCGTCCGCTCCTGCGCCTCGCCCTCCTCGCCTGCCTTGCCGCGCCGCTCGCGTGCGCCGTGGGCGGCGAGCCCGGATCGTACGGCGAGCCCGGCTACGAAGCGCCGCCCGCACCGCCAGCGCCCGAAGTCGCGCGCATGGGCCTGCACCCGGCGTACCGGCCGTTCTACGACGCGCTCGAGGGCGAGGGCGACTGGACGCTCATCGAGCCGTACGGCTGGGTGTTCCGTCCGCGCGTCAACTTCGATTCGTGGCGCCCCTACCAGCAGGGCTGGTGGGAGGCCTCGGACGTATGGGGCTGGATCTGGTACTCGACCGACACGTTCGGCTGGGTGACCGACCACTACGGCAGCTGGTTCTACGACGACTTCCAGGGCTGGGTGTGGCAGCCGGGCCCGGTCTGGGGGCCGGGCTGGGTCGCGTGGGTCTCGGCCGGCGACTACATCGGATGGGCGCCGCTCGGGCCCGCCGACTACGACGGCTACCTGCGATCGCCGAACGGCGTGTTCACCTTCACCGCGGCGCAGAACTTCGGCTCGATGACCACCAACTCGCAGGCGCTGTTCATCACCCGTCCGCCGGTTTCGGGCAAGCCGGTGGGCGAGATCGCGAACTGGGCGCGGCGCGGCGGCGTGTCGTTCAACCGCGGCCCCGACGCGACGCTGCTCCAGCGCCTCGGCGGCATCGCCACACCGCGCGCCGAGGAACCCGAGCCGCGGCGCGTGCGCCTCGCCGAGGTGACGCCGCCCGGCGAGGCCGAACTGCTCCTGCGCACGCGGCGCGCGATCAACGCCGGCCTGCGCGACCTCGGCCAGGCGCGCGTGGACGCGCCGCCGCCGGCGCCCTCGCCCAAGGTCTTCGCCCCCGCGACGCCGCCCGCGACGCCACCCGCGCCGCGCGTGAAGGACGCGCCGCCGGATTCGCTCGGCGCCCGCAAGGGCGTGCCCAAGCCGCCCGGCCGCGACGGCGGCGGCGCACGCGAACCGGCGCGCAAGCCGGGCCACCCCGTTGCGAGCCCCGACACCACGAAGCGCTGAGGCCCGCGCCTCCGACGCCGCGCGGCTCAAGGAGCGCGCGCTCGCGCTCGGGTTCGAGGCCGCCGGCATCGCGCGCGTCGCGCCGCTCGAGGCCATCGAACGCTACGAGGCGTGGCTCGCGGCGGGCCGCCACGGCGGCATGCACTGGCTCGCGAGCGAGAAGCACCGCGCGCGCCGCGCCGACCCGGAGCGGCTCGTGCGCGGCATCCGCGCCGTGCTGTGCGTCGCGCTCTGCCACCCGCCGGGGCGCGACGCGGAGCTGGACGAGCGCGCCGGACGCATCGCCCGCTACGCCGCCGGCGAGGACTACCACGCGCTCATGAAGGAGAAGCTGCTCGCGCTCGAGCGCTGGATCGGCGCCGAGCTGTGGCCGGGCTCGGGCTCGCTCTGGTATTCGGACACCGGCGCGATCCTCGAGCGCGGCTGGGCCGAGCGCGCCGGGCTCGGCTGGATCGGCAAGCACTCCGGGCTGCTCTCGCCCTCGCTCGGCTCGTGGTTCCTGCTCGGCGAGGTGCTGCTCGACCGCGACGTCGAGCCCGAAGCGCCGTTGCCGCTCGAGCACTGCGGCACGTGCACGCGCTGCCTCGAGCAGTGTCCGACCGGCGCCATCGTCGCGCCCTACCAGGTGGACGCGCGGCTCTGCATCTCGTACCTGACCATCGAGCTGCGCGGGCCCATCCCGCGCGAGCTGCGCCCGAAGGTCGGCGACTGGATCTTCGGCTGCGACGTCTGCCAGGAGGTCTGCCCCTGGAACCGCTTCGCGCCGCCCGCGCGCGAGGCGCGCCTGCACGCGCGAGCGCTCGAGGGCTGGACGCTCGAGCGCTTCCTCTCGCTCGGCGAGGCGGAGTTCCGCGCGCTCTTTGCGGCGAGCCCGATCCGGCGCGCCGATCGTGAGGGGTTCCTGCGCAACGTCTGCGTGGCGCTCGGCAACCGCGCGCGGCCCGGCTCGGCCCCGGCGCTGCTCGGCGCGCTCGCGCGCGATCCCGCCCCGCTCGTGCGCGGCCACGCCGCGTGGGCGCTCGGGCGGATCGCCGCAGCGGGCGGCGCGGCGTTGCGAGCGACGGCGGGCGGAGCGGCGGCCGGCGGTGGCGAGGCGTCT
>CAZUEM010000229.1:0-4893 GCA_964619155.1 uncultured bacterium | reverse complement strand
CGCGCCGCCCCGGTGGGCGGCGCGCTCGCGGGAAGCCCCCCCCGGCCTCAGGCGCCGGCCGGGACGCCCTCGCGGTGGATCCAGATGCCGTGGCGCTCGTGCACCTGCGTCTGGATGCGCCCCTCGGGGCTCGCGTAGTGCGACAGGAAGATGCGCTTGAGGTCCTCGGCCTCGGCGCTCGGGAAGTAGCGGCGCGCGCGCGTGAACATCTCGTCGCGCTCGGAGTACACGAACGCCGTCACCTCGGTGACGCGCTCGTACTGGCTGGCCGAGTACGCGGCGTCGGGCGAGTCCTCCATGTCGAGCCACAGGGAGGCGCGCGGGGCCTCGACGTCGAAGCCGTGCTTCGTGCGCATCAGGTGCTCCCACAGCCCGAAGATCTCGAGCGGCACGAAGCGGGTCTGGGTCCTGCCCGTGTCCCCGCGGCGCAGTTCGCAGCGGACGAGCTTCTGGCTCGACATGTGATCCCTCCGTCGCAATCGGGCGGGCCGCGCCCGGTCACGCGCCGCCGCCGGCCGCGTCGCGGCCGCACGGGGCGCTCCCGCATCCCTGCTTCGCGTCCATCCTAGACCCCGCGCGCGGGCCGGCGCCACGGCGAAGGCGGCGCGCGGCCCGGTGCTTGACACTCCCCGAGGCGTCCGCCTACGGTCCCGCAACTCCCTCACGGCGCCGCCCCGCCCCATCGCGACGGGCGGCGCGCAGCGGTCGACCGAGGCTCCAGAGGCAAGGAATGTCCCGACTCGTCTACGGCTCGCTGACAGCGCTCATCGCCGGCATGCCGCCCTGGCTCGGGTACTTCCTCGCCGACCTCCTGACCGAGATCCACTTCCGGTGCTTCCCCTCGCGGCGGCACGGCGCGCTCGCCAACCTCGCCGTGACCATGCCGCGCGCCTCGCGGCGCGACCGGGTCCGGATCGCCCGCCGCATGATGCGCAGCTACAACCGGATGATGTACGAGTTCTTCCGCCTGCCCCACGTCGGCCGGGACGAGCTGCTGGCCTCGGTCGAGGTGGTGGGCCGCGAGCACCTCGAGGCGGCGCTCGCCCGCGGGCGCGGGGTCATCCTCGCCTCGTCGCACATCGGCAACTGGGAGCTGGCCGGGGTGATGATCGCGCAGTTCGGCTACACGCTGCACGCGGTGGCCGGCGTCCAGCTCGGCCGCTGGCTGACGGGCGCGGTGCGCGAGACCAAGTCCGAGCTGAGCATCGTCACCGTTTCGCCCGAGGACGGCTTCCGCAAGCTCCTGCGGGCGCTCGAG
Organism: uncultured bacterium; assembly: GCA_964619155.1. Classification (GTDB taxonomy): domain Bacteria; phylum Eisenbacteria; class RBG-16-71-46; order RBG-16-71-46; family RBG-16-71-46; genus CAIXRL01. Next base: position 3,635 of record CAZUEM010000229.1, on the reverse strand, counting down.
CACAACGACCCGGTGGCGCTGGTCGTGGACGGCGACATCTACCAGCACGGGGTCGAGGTCGAGTTCTTCGGGCGCGGCTACAACTTCCCGGCCGGCCCGGGCGTGCTCGCGCAGCGCACCGGCGCCCAGGTCATCTGCGGCTACTGCGAGCGCCTCTCGCCCGGGCGCTTCCGCCTCGTGATCGAGAAGCCGCTCGACCCGGCCGTCTTCCCGACCACCGCGGCCCTCAACCAGGCCGTCGCCGCCACGATCGAACGCCACATCCGCGAGCACCTCGACCAGTGGTGCATCTTCCGCCCGATGTGGGAGCCGGCCCCCGGCACCGCGGCCGAGCACGCCGGCGACGGGCGGAGAGTCGAGGCGTGAGGGTCGGGATCGTCTCGCAGTCGTACTACCCGCGGTACGGCGGCGTCACCGAGCACGTCCACGCGCTGGCCGTCGAGCTGCGGCGGCGCGGCCACGAAGTGACCGTCCTGACCAGCCGCTTCCGCTCCGGCGAGGGCGGCGTCGCCGGGGGCGTCCGGCGCATCGGCTACAACATCCTCATCCCGTTCAACCGCGCGTTCGTGGACTTCACGGTGGGCTTCGGCCTCAAGGGCCAGCTCCGGCGCGCGTTCCGCGAGCTCGACCTCGACGTCGTGCACGTGCACTGCCCGACGGCGCCGACGCTGCCCGTCTTCGCGATCCAGGTCTGCGACCGTCCCGTCGTGGGCACGTTCCACTCGACCGGCGGGCGCACCGCGATGCAGGACTTCTTCCATCCGGCGCTCTCGCGCGTGATCGGGCGGCTGAACGGCCGCATCGCCGTCTCCGAGACCGCGAAGGCCACCGCCGAGCTCTACTACCCGGGGCGCTACGACGTCATCCCGAACGGCGTGGACGTGGACCGCTTCCACCCGCTCACGCCCCCGCTCCCGCAGTGGCGGACGGACGGCACGGTCAACATCCTCTTCGTCGGCCGGCTCGACCCGCGCAAGGGCGTGCAGGACCTGATCGCCGCCATGCCCGAGGTGCTCGAGCGCACCGACGGCCGCGCGCGGCTGCTGGTCGTGGGCGATTCGTACCTGCGGCCGCAGATCGAGGCGCAGGTCCACTCGGCGGCGCGGCGGCACGTGCACTTCCTCGGCCACGTCCCGAGCGCCGAGCTGCCGCGCTGGTACGCGACCGGCGACGTCTTCTGCTCGCCGGCGACCGGCAACGAGAGCTTCGGCATCGTGCTCGCCGAGGCCATGGCGGCGGGCCGGGCCGTGGCCTGCTCCGACATCCCCGGCTACCGCTGCGTGGTGACCCCCGGCCAGGACGCGGCCTGCTTCCCACCGGGCGACGTGCGCGCCATCGCCCGGTCGCTGGCGCAGCTCGTGGACGACCCCGCCCGCCGCGGGCGGCTCGCCGAGGCCGGCCGGCGGCGCGCGCTCGACTTCGCCTGGCCGCGCGTCGTGGACCGCATCGAGGCCGTGTACCGCGAGGCGGTCGGGCAGCACCGGGCCGCGCTCACCGGCCACTCCGCGGCCTGAGCCGATGTCCGCCCCGGTGGCGGCTCCGCGGCCGCTCATGGCCCAGCGCGACTTCTCCGCGCTCTGGTGGGGCCAGCTCATCTCGATCCTCGGCGAGCGGCTGAACTTCCTGGCCCTGAACGGCCTGCTGATCGAGCACACCCGCGCGTTCGCCGACCTCGGGCAGTCGAGCGTCCTGCTGGGGCTGCTCGGCACGGTGATGCTGCTGCCGGTGCTGCTCTTCGCCCCCTTCGCCGGGCCGTGGGTGGACCGCTGGAACCTGCGACGCACGCTGCTCGTCTCCGACACGCTGCGCGCCCTGCTCGTCGCCGTCATCCCGATCGGCTACGCGGCCACGCACTCGGTGAGCGTGGTGTTCGCGGTCGTGTTCCTGCTCTTCACCTGCAACGTCTTCTTCCTGCCCGCCAAGAGCGCGATGACCCCCGAGATCGTCGCGCCCGGGCAGCTGCTGGCGGCGAACACGCTGCTGTCGGTGGCCGGCATCATCGCCACCGGCGTGGGCGCGCTCGCGGGCGGCTGGCTCGTGGACCACTGGGGCTGGACGGCGGTGATGTGGGTGAACGCCGTCACCTACCTCGTCTCGGTCGGCTCGCTGGCGCTCATCCGCTACCGCGCCCGGCCGCGCCCGGTTCGAGACGCGGCCGCGCCGTCGGGCTACCTGCACGAACTGACCGAGGGGCTCGGTGTCGTGCGGCGCAGCGCCGCCGTGCGGCTCGCGCTCGTCGCGCTCGGCGCGGTCTGGGTGGGCGGCGGCTTCCTGCAGGTCGCGGGCGTGCAGCACATCATGCGCGCGGCCAGCATCCCGGGCACCGAGCGGCTGTCGCTGCTCATGGCCTCGTTCGCGGTCGGCGCGGCGGTCGGCACCTGGGCCGTCAACGCCGCCGGACGCCGCGCCCCGCGCGCGGTGCTGCTCGGCGCGGGCCTGCTCGCCGCCGGCGCGTTCCTCGTGGTGATCGCGCTCACCACGCGCTTCGCGGTGTTCGCGGGCGCCGCGTTCCTCGTCGGGCTGTGCGCCGCGCCCGCGTTCGTGCTGACCGAGACGCTGCTGCAGGAGGGCACCGACCTGAACCAGCGCGGCCGTGTCTTCAGCCTGCGCGACTTCACCATGCGCGGGCTGAACCAGCTCTCGCTGTGGATCGCCGCCGCCGCGACGCCGCTGCTCGGCACCGCCGCGGCGCTGCTCATCGCCGCGACGCTGATCGCGGGCGCCGGCGGGATCTCGCTCGCCTTCGGCCGCCGCGCGGAAGCCCCGGTCCCACCCGCCGCCTGAGCGCGGGCCGCGCGGCCGTCAGCGGTGGCGGACCTTCAGCGTCCCCCAGCTCCGCGCGGCCGCGGGCGTCGGCAGCACCGGCGGCGGGAGCTGCGAGACGTAGGGATTGCCGTAAAGCGGCGACGTGCGCGAGCACGAGTGCGTGAACGCCGTCGGCGTGTACGTGATCCCGACCAGCCGGTACTGGCCGAAGACCAGGTACTCGCCACCCACCACGAACGGGTAGCGGCACGCCCCTTCGTCCTCGGGTGTCACCACCTTCTCGTGGTGCTCGAGCGTGCCCTTCCAGCGCTCGTGGGGCTCGAAGATCACCGCGACCAGGCCGTCCAGCTCGGGCTGGATCGCGACCACCCGGCCCGAGAACACCTTCCAGGCAACGTCGAACTCCTGCTGCAGCGTCGCGGTTCCGGAGCAGGTGCACGCCCCGACCGCGCGCGGGGCGGCGGCCAGCGCGAACGCGAGGAGCGAAGCGGCGAGGACCGGGAGGCGCATGCGGAACTCCGCGTGAAACCGGAAGCATCTCGGGACGGGCGGCGGCGGCCGGGAAATGGTACTCCCCGGGGCCGGGCGCCGGGTGCCCGATCCTCGGGGCGACCGGGGCCTCAGCCGCGCGCGGAGGATGCCGGCGCCGCGCCCCAGCGCCGGTCCAGCTCGGCGCGAAACGGCTCCGCCGCGGCCCGCTCGCCCGCCCGCAGGCGGTATTCGTCGAAGGCGGCGAGCAGTTCGCGCCCGTGGTCCCGGAACAGCCGGCCCTCGGCCGCCGCCCGGGCCAGGGCCTCCCCCGCGCGCCGCTCGAGCGCCTCGAGCACCGCCGCCGCGACCGCGGGGGCGCCCTCGGGACCCGCCGCCGC
>CAZUEM010000228.1:1787-4997 GCA_964619155.1 uncultured bacterium | reverse complement strand
AGCACGATCACCCGGTGCACGCCCTGCTCGCGTTCGGTGGCGAGCCGCAGGAAGTAGACGCCGCTCGAGAGCGGCCGGCCGCCGCCGTCCACGGCGCTCCAGGTGCGCTCCTGGCGCCCGGCCGGCAGCACGCCGTAGTCCCAGCGGTGGACCGCCCGTCCGGAGACGTCGAAGAGCGAGAGTTCGACGCGGGAAGCCCGGGGCAGGTCGAACGCGACGCTCGAGCGCGAGCGGACCGGGTTCGGTCCGGTCGGGAAGAACCGGAACGGGGCGGCCGCCTGTGGTCCGTCCGCGACGTCGAGCACGGGGGCCTGCCCGCCGGTCCAGAACCCGCCGCGGAGCGTGAACGCGCCGCCGGCGAGGCTGCCGGCGTCGGGCTGGCCGATCGTGGCGCCGAGCCGGTACGCGCCGGCGGTCGCGAACGCCACGCCGCCGCCGTCGAGCGAGCGCCAGGTGATCGGGTCGAACGCATGCGAGGTCCTGGCCACCGGCAGGGCCGCGAGCGACACGGCCAGCGCGAGCGCGAGAGTCCGGGGGCGGCTCATCGCAGGCCGATCACGACGAGGTCGAAATAGCAGTCCACCGCCGTGCCCGAGCCGCTGACGACGCGGATCGTGCACGAGCCGGCCAGCGGCGAGCTGATCATCGCGATGCGGTCGGCGCCGGTCGAGTGGCAGGTCGCGACGATGCTCGGCTGGTCCACGAAGTCCGGCGTGAAGTCGATCGCGTAGACGCCGGTCCCGGTGCGCGAAACGGTGAAGCCCGAGCCGAAGACCCGGACCCCGCCGGTCGAGACGCGGCCGCGGATGATGCGCAGGTCCGTCTCCGCCCCGACCGCGGAGAGTGCGCCCGTCGGTCCGAACTGGATGTCCCCGATCACCTGCAGCGGCACGGTCGGATTGGTGGTGCCGATGCCGACCCGCCCGGTCGAGAGCACCGAGACGCGTTCCGCGCCGCCCGCCCACAGCTTGACGCCGCCGCCGGAGCGGTTGTTGAGCATCGTGAAGTGCGGGCTGCCGGGACTGCCGAACCCGATCCAGCCGGTCTCGGAGGAACTGCTGTTCCAGAACCCGAGGTAACCGGCCTGCTGCGAGTTGGCCGACAGGTCCTGCATGATCATGTAGGGCACCGTGCGCCGCAGGTGGAACGGCGCGGCCGGTGTCGTGGTGCCGATGCCCACGCGTCCCTGCGTGTAGCCGATGTCCGAGCCCTCGAGCTGCCACGGCCCGAGCGCGTACGGCGCGGCGGTGACCGCCTGCCGCGGCCCCAGGACCGTCGTGGACGCGCACGTGGAGTCGGCGCAGACCTCGACCTGCAGCCAGCGCGCCTCGCCGTTGAACGCCTGCGCGCCGAACTCGCCGTTCCCGTTCAGCGCGACCGAGAAGACGCCGCCGGTGACCGGGGCGTTCGCGACCACCTGGACGCCGCCGATCATGTTTCCCCCCGAGGGCGGGTCGCCCGAGCCGGCCTCGTCCCACAGGCTGAAGCGCAGCGACACGACGCCGTCCACCGGCACGCCGGCCTGCTGGAGCTGGCCCTGGTAGGTGAAGCTCCGTCCGAGCGGAGCGGCCGCGGCGGGGCCGGGCTGCGCCACGAGCAACGCGGCGAGAAGCAGGAGGATCGAGTTTCGGTTCGGCATGGGCACCTCCGGGATGGGCGGCGGTTCGAGCGGGGCTGCGCGGGGGTGGCGCCGCGATGCGAGCGGTTCGCACCCGGCCGGCCCCAGCCCTGTCCCCCTACGTGCGGCGAATCCGGCCGGGAGGTGACACGCGGCCGGGCGAAAGTGGCGGCGCACGGCTCCGCCCGCCGGAGCCGGGCCCCGTGCGGGCGGGATGTCACCTCCCGGCCCGACCTGTCGCTCTTGCATCCATGCATGGTGGCCGCCACCGCGCAGCCCCTAGAATCCCCGCCGGTCGAACACGCCAACCGGGAGAAGCTGATGGCCGACGAACGCTGGTCCAGGCTGCGCGAGCTGTTCGACCGTGTCCGCGACCTTCCGCCCGAGGGCCGGAGCGAGGCGCTCGAGGGCGAGCTGGCCGGCGAGCCCGGCCTGCGAGGCGAACTCGAGGCCCTTCTGAAGGCGCACGACGACGCCTCCGGGTTTCTCGCCGACCGGCCGACGCCCGCGGCCGGCGCGACCATCGGCCCCTACCGCCTGCTCGAGCCGATCGGAGAGGGAGGCTTCGCGGTCGTCTACCTGGCCGAGCAGGTCTTGCCCATGCGGCGGCGCGTGGCGCTCAAGCTGATCAAGCCGGGCATGGACTCGAAGCAGGTCATCGCCCGCTTCGAGGCCGAGCGCCAGGCGCTCGCGCTCATGGACCACCCGGGCATCGCCCAGGTCTTCGACGCCGGCGAGACCGACGCCGGGCGGCCCTACTTCGCCATGGAGCACGTGCCCGGCGTGCCGATCACGGCGTTCGCCGACGCCGAGCAGCTGCCGCTGCGCGAGCGGCTGGGGCTGTTCCTCCAGGCCTGCGAGGCCATCCAGCACGCGCACCAGAAGGGCGTCATCCACCGCGACATCAAGCCCTCCAACGTGCTCGTCGCGCGGCGCGACGGCGCGCCCGCGCTCAAGGTGATCGACTTCGGCATCGCCAAGGCCACCGGCGAGACGTCGCTCGGCGGACCGGCGATGACCCGCGAAGGGATGATCGTGGGCACCGCCGGGTACATGAGCCCCGAGCAGCTCGGCGCGATCCGCGCGCCGGTGGACACGCGCTCGGACCTCTACTCGCTCGGCGTGCTGCTGTACGAGCTGCTGGCCGGGGACCTGCCGTTCGACCGCGACAAGCTCCGGAGCGCCTCGTGGCCCGACGCGATGCGGATGGTCCTCGCCGACCCGCCCACGCCGGCCGAGCGCGCCGCCCGCAGCGACACCGGCGAGACCGCCGGCAAGCGCTCGACCGACGCGCGCACGCTGCTGCGCGCGCTGAAAGGCGAGCTCGAGTGGATCACGCTCCGGGCGATGGAGCGCGAGCCCGACCGGCGATATCCCTCCGCCTCAGAGCTGTCCGCGGACATCCGCCGCTACCTCGCCGACGAACCCGTCTCGGCGGCGGCGCCGGGCGCGCTCTACCGGCTGTCGAAGTTCGCGCGACGGCACCGGGCCGGCGTGGCCGCGGCCGCGGTCGTGCTGCTCGCGGTGGTCGCGGGCGGCATCGTCGCGGGGATCGGCTTTCGGCGCGCCGTGCAGGCCGAGCGCGCCGCGCG
>CAZUEM010000228.1:0-1687 GCA_964619155.1 uncultured bacterium | reverse complement strand
TCGACGAGGCCGACTCGCTGATCGGCCTCTCGCTCGCGGCCGCGATGGCCGCGCCGCGCCAGGACGCCGCCGTGCTCGCGCTGGTGCATTCCACCCGGGCCACGCTGGCCTCGTGGCGATCGCGCCACGACGCGGAGGTGGAAGAGAACCGGCTCGCGCTCGCGTACGCGATCGAGGCGAAGGAGCCGATGCGCGCCGCCCGCCTGCACTCGGCGCTGGCCGCCGCGTTCGTCGGCCTCGGCCAGGCCGATTCGGCGCTGTGGCACGCGCAGCAGGGCGTGGACATGGCGCGACGGCTCTACGCGCCGGACCACCGCTCGCTCGCGACCGCGCTCGGACGGCTCGCCGAGGTGCAGGTGAGCCGGGAGCGCTTCGCCGAAGCGCTCGCCGCACAGGAGGAAGCCGTCCGCATCCTGCGCGGCAAGGGCGGTCCGGGCGAACACCTCGCCTACGAGCTGGCCGTGCTCGCGAACATCCATCACCAGGCCGGCGACCTCGGCGCGGCGATCCGGCGGACGGAGGAAGCCCTCGGGATGTACCGCGCCGTCTACGGGCCCGCTCACCACCGCGTCGGCGAGACGATGTCCAACCTCGCCAACTACCAGGTGGAGGCCGGGCGCGTCGTGACCGCCGACACGCTCTTTCGCGGCAGCATCGCGATCCTCGAGGCGCTGAACGACCGGAGCGTGATCCTGCCCCTCGCGCGGCTGAACTACGCCCACCTCTGCCTCTCGAAGGAGCGCCTCGCCGAGGCGGACCGCCAGTTCGCGGGCGCGTGGGCCGGTCTCGACTCGTCGAACGCGGCGATGCGCGCGTGGTGCGGCGACGTCCTGCTCGGCCGCGCGCGCGTGCGCGCGTGGCAGGGGCGGTCGGCCGAGGCCGAGTCGCTGGCGGCACTCGGGCTGCGGCTTCGGCGCGGCGAGCGGGCCGAGCAGGACCCGGACCTGCTCGACGTGTGGCTCGACGTGGCCGAGGTGCGCTGGCTGGGCGGACGTGCCGCCGACGCGATCGAGATGCTCGGCCGCGCCCGGCGCTCCGGCGCGACCGCCGCCGACGTCGCGCGCTACCCGAAGCTGCGGGCCGCGCGGACGCGGCCCGGCTACCCCTTCGTCAGCTCGCCGTAGAGCCAGGCGCGCGCGAAGGCCCAGTCGCGCAGCACCGTGCGCGTCGAGGCGCCGAGCACCTCGGCCACCTCCTCGACGCTGAGCCCGGCGTAGAAGCGCAGCCGGACGATCTCGGCCACGCGCGCTTCCTGCTTCGCCAGCCGTTCGATGGCCTGGTCGAGGGCCAGCACGGTCTCGGGATCGTCGTCGTCGGCGAGCGCCGCCACTTCGGCGACGTCGAGCGAGAGCTTGTGCGCCGGCCGCCCATCCGGGTCGCCGCCGCGCTTGCGCCTGCCGCGCGCCCGCGCGCGGTCGATCAGGATGCGCCGCATCGCTTCGGCGGCGGCCGCGAAGAAATGGGCGCGGCTCTCCCAGCGCGCGCCGTCCGCGGGCCGCAGGCGCATGTACGCCTCGTGGACGAGTTCCGTGGACTGGAGCGTGACGCCGGCCCGCTCGCCGCGCAGGCGCGCGTGCGCGATCGCCCGGAGCTCGTCGTAGACCTGCTGGATGAACGTGTCCGAGCCCGCGCGCTGCGAATCGGGCGCGGGCTCGCCGCCGGGCGGGCCGGTCTCGGGCGGATCCGT
>CAZUEM010000227.1:0-5019 GCA_964619155.1 uncultured bacterium | reverse complement strand
CCGCCGAACATTTCGCTTGCCCGTGTCAAACCCGGGGGTCTAGCCTTCATCCCAAGCCCGGGCGATTGCAGGCTTTCGATGTCGTGCGGAACATCACCCCGTATCCAGTTCCCCACGGCCCTGATCGCTTGCAGGCTCGGGTGTTTTGCTCGAAGGCCGCTTCCCACAGGAAGCAGACTGGGTACAAAAGGAAAGGCTTCATGCGTCGATTCATGTCGAATCGGTGGTGGACGCTCATCCTCGCGCTCGCGTTGGGAGTGCTGGGTGCCGTCTCCCTGCCGACGGCCGCGCTGGCCGACAAGGGCAGCGACGGGACGATCGTCGGGAATGGTGACCTGCCTCCTCCTTCTCCCGGCCCGCAGGGCTCCGGGGACCCCGACTCACCGTCCGGGTCCGGCCGAAGCAACCTGCAGCTGGGTGGCGCGGAGCAGTACGGGACCATCGGGACCACGGGTGTGGGTGACACCCCGGTTCGCGGCGTGCGTCCCGACCTGATGATGAGGGTTCGCATCGCGCTGGGCATGCTCAAGTACTACTACCTCCGCTTCTGACGGAGGGGTGGGGGGCAGGCCCGGGCCAGAAGTACGTCCGGAGTTCGGTGTGCCGATGGTTGACCGGAACGATATCGCGCACCTCGAAGAACGGCTGGCGGTTGTCGCCGCGCCAGGCGGTGACTCACCGCTGGCCGATCTCGAGATGCTCGCGGATCTCTACATCCAGGCGGATCACTACCTGCCCGCCCTGGAGACCATCGATCGCCTCCTTTCGCTGCCCGTGGTGCGGGCGCTCCCGCGCCCGCGCCGGGCCGTCTTCGAAAGCCGGGCCGTCGCCTGCCGCCTGGCACGCGGCGACAGCCAGGCCGCCCTCGCCCAGTGCCGTGAACTGCTGGCCGAGGAGACCTCGTTCGACCTCTCCCTGCGCGCGCGGTTGCACCTGCTCTGCGCGCGCGCGTGCATCGACCTCGGCCGCGTCGAGGAAGCCCGTGCGGCGGCCGAGCGCAGCCTGGCGCTGGCCGACGAGTCCGGCGAGCTGGCGCTGTCGGCCAACGCGCTGACCTGGCTGGGCGTCGCGGCCTTCCGCGCCGGCGAGCTGGGGATCGCTCGCGACCACAGCGAGCAGGCGCTCGCGCTCTACCGCCGGCTCGGCGACGAGCTGAGCGCGGCCCGCGTGCGCAACAACCTCGGGCTCATCCACAAGAACCTCTGCGAGTGGGACCCGGCCATCGCCCAGTTCCGCGCGGCGCTCGCGGTCTACGAGCGCGGCGGGCACTTCGCCGACACGGCCAACCCGCTCATGAACCTCGGCGTCGTCCAGCAGAAGATGGGCGACTGGGAGCGGGCGCACGAGACCTACCGCGAGTGCGAGCAGGTGCTGGTGCGCATCGGCGAGGACCTGCGCCTGGCCCGCGTCTCGATCGGCCTCGGCAACGTGGCGCGCCTGCAGCGCCGCTTCCCCGACGCCGAATCGCACCTGATGGCCGCGCTCGACCGCGCCCGGCGCCTGAGCGCCCGGCGCGAGGAGGTGCTGGCCCTCGAGTTCCTCGGCGAGCTGGACTTCGACCGCGGGCGGCCCGAGGCCGCGCTGGCGCGCTATCACGAGGCGCTCTCGATGGCCGCGCGCACCGCGCCCGAGGGCGACCTGGTGGTCGAGCTCGAACGGCGGCGCGCCGAGGCCCTGTGCGTGCTGGGCCGGCTCGACGAGGCCGAGGAGGCCTGCAACCGCTCGCGCCGGCTGGCCCGCCTGACCGACGACCGCTACGAGTACGCGACCGCCCACCGCGTGGCGGGAGAGATCGCGCTCGCCCGCGGCGCACGGGCCGAGGCGCGGCTCCACCTCGAATCGGCGGCGACGCTGCTGCGCGACTGCCGCGAGCGGTACGACCTCGGCCGCACGCTGCTGCTGCTCGGCCGCCACACGGACGACGCGCGCGCCCGCCGCACGTACCTCTTCCGCGCCTGCGCGCTGTTCGCCGAGGTGGGCAGCGGCTTCTGGCTCGAGCAGGCCGAGGACGAGCTGCGGCGCGACCTCGAGCCGGCCGCGCCGGCGATGCACGCGGCGCCCGCCCGATCGGAGTCGCTGCTCGGCCGGCGGCACCGCGCCCCGAGCCTCGTGGCGTGCTCGCACGCGATGCGGCAGGTCGAGGCGCTCGCGCGCCGCGCGGCCGGCACCGACCTCTCGGTGCTGATCACCGGCGAGACCGGGACCGGCAAGGAACTGGTGGCGCGCACGATCCACTCGCTCTCGGCCCGCGCCGGCAAGCCGTTCCTGGCGGTCAACTGCGGGGCGCTGCGCGCCGACCTCGCGCTGTCGCAGCTCTTCGGCCACCGCAAGGGCGCGTTCACGGGCGCGCACGCCGAGGGCCTCGGCCTGGTCGAGGCCGCGAACGGCGGCACGCTGTTCCTGGACGAGGCGGGCGAGTTGCCGCACGACGTCCAGGTCACGCTGCTCCGCTTCCTCGAGAGCGGCGAGTACCTCCGCCTGGGCGAGACGCAGGTGCGGCGCGCCGACGTGCGCATCATCGCGGCCACGAACCGGGTGCTGCGCGGCAACGAGGGCGAGAAGCTGTTCCGGCGCGACCTGCTGTTCCGGCTGAACGAAATCGAGATCCGCCTGCCCGCCCTGCGCGAGCGGGCCGAGGACATCGTGCCGCTGGCGCGGCACTTCCTGTCGTTCTACGGCGGGCTCGGCGGGCCGCGGCTGACGCCCGACGCCGAGGCCGTGCTCTCGTCCTTCGGCTGGCCGGGCAACGTCCGCGAGCTCGAGAACGTCATGAAGCGCATCGCCGCGCTGTGCGCCTCCGAGGGCGCGGTGACGGCGGCCGACGTGCTGCCCTTCCTCGCCGCGGACGCCCACGAGGTGGCGCTGGACGATCGCACGCACGAGCGCGCGGCCGCCGAGCGCGACGCCATCGTCGCGGCCTGGCAGCGCTCGCACGGCAACAAGAGCCGGCTCGCCGAACTGCTCGGCATCAGCCGCAAGACGCTCTACGCGAGGCTCAAGCGGCTCCATCTCGAGCTGTAGCCCCGGCCGAACCACGCATCGCGCCTCGGACCCGCCACAGCGGGTCCGATTTCTTTGCGCCCGCCGGGCGAGGCCGCCGCGAGTGTTACCCCGCCTCGCCAGTGTTACCCCGGCGGTAACAGCGGTCATGCCCGCGAAAAAAGCGGCCCCCGCGCCACGCGGGCCTCGTCGGTGTCACCTCCGGTGGGGGTAACACCGCGGTCGCCAGGGCCGGGTCCGGCGGCCTGACAACCAGCGAAAGCCTGTCCGGAACGTGTTGATTGCCAGTGCCTTGCGATGTCCGGCGCGTCGGCCTCGCCGAGTTCTCCACAGCTGGCACGCGGGCTGCTCAGGTGATCGGTCGGATACGGGGATTCAGCAGTACCTTCGCTTGCAGCACTGCATGGGCAGTCGCAGGGACCTCGCTGGGGGAGTGGGGTTCCAGGCTTCGGAGGGTCGCGCGAGGATCAGCACCTCCACCTCGCGCGGCCACCCAGGCCAGCCGGCAGACACACGGAAGTCGTTCGAAAGGGGCGCAAGGCGCCCGGGGCTCGTACCCAACGGTCCTCCGGACCACCGGGCCACGCGAAGGCGGGCTCGAGGGCCGGATCTTAAGAGGGGGGAACTCGCTCTAGAGACGGTTGGTCCAGCAGCAGTGGTGAGTAGAAGTTCGTAACGGCAACAAAAAAAACAGAATACGCCCGGTCAACGAAGCCGTTGGAACAGAGGAGTTAATCCCGGTCGCTCCCTGTTCCATCGGGAAGAGGCAGTCGGAGGCGAGTCAGACTCGCCCGCCGGCTGCCTCTTCGAATTCGGGGGAGACGACCTGCGGCCGCGCCGCGGACGCCATCGGGCGATGCCGCGGCCTCGCACGGGCCCCGTCCTTGACAGTGCCCGGCGCCGCTGACTATCTTCCCGCCTGCTTTTCCCCGCCTCAGGGCTCGTGCTGGCGTAGCTCAATTGGCAGAGCATCTCATTTGTAATGAGGTGGTTGGGGGTTCGAGTCCCTTCGCCAGCTCTGACGTGACCCGCCGGCCTGGGAGCGCATTCGAACGCCCCCGGCGGGCCACCAGCAGGGAGCCCCGCGGCGGATTCGTCCGCTCGCGCGGACACGGGTGGTGGTGTGGAGGGGTGCCCGAGCGGCCAAAGGGAGCAGACTGTAAATCTGCCGGCTTATGCCTTCGAAGGTTCGAATCCTTCCCCCTCCACCATTCCGTAGCCCGCGCAGGTCTCGAGCGGGAATAGCTCAGCGGCTAGAGCATCGGCCTTCCAAGCCGAGGGTCGCGGGTTCGAATCCCGTTTCCCGCTCCAAACTTTCCGGCCGCTCCTGATCGGGCCGAGGGCCCGTTCCGACGGCCCCGGCCTCCGCCCGGGCACGGCGGCGTCCGGTGACCTGACCGAGACCTTGCCTTTTCCGTCCGCCTCCGTCGGGGGGCGTCGAGGGCCGCGGGCGACGCCTCGATCCAATCCCCTCCGAGCCCGCAAGCCTGCATTTTTTCGAAGTTTGGCGTTGACACCCCTCCGAGCGCCTCACTAGATTACGCAGTTCGCGCGGTGCCCCGACGACTTCCGTCACCAGGAGGTCGTGTCGGGGCGGTGTGCCTTCTCACCGTCGGCATGCCTGCGCGTGCACACCCTCCCCACCGGTCGGTTCATCCGCTTGCCGCGACAACACGCGCGACGCTGCCCGCAGGGAGGGAAGCGGTCGTAGATGCCCACGTAGCTCAGTCGGTAGAGCATCTCCATGGTAAGGAGAAGGTCATCGGTTCGATTCCGATCGTGGGCTCCACCCGAAGCAGCCGCCGGCGCCGAGCGCGCTTCGGTGTTCCGGGTGGGCGACTGACAGCAGCACCGATGCACCCGTGAAGTTCCTGCGCGGCGGAGCCCCCGCCGCTCGTCGAGCAAGTGCCCGCTCCACGCGGGCGGTGATCGCAACCCTCTGAACGACACAGGAGTCTGCCGAGATGGCCAAGGCGAAATTCGAACGGACGAAGCCGCACGTGAACGTGGGCACGATCG
>CAZUEM010000226.1:0-5117 GCA_964619155.1 uncultured bacterium | reverse complement strand
CCGGCGGCCGCCGCGCCGCCGCCGCCGGCGGCTCCCGCCGCGGCCGCCGCGCCGGACACCTGCTGGCGCGTGCAGGTCGCCGCCCCGGCCGAGCGAGAGCGGGGGCGGAGCATCCGCGACGCGGCGGAGTCGCTGCTCATGGTGCCGATGCTCGTGGACCGCGAGGGCGGCCGCTTCAAGGTGCGCACGCGCGACTGCCTCTCGCGCGCCGCGGCCGAGAGCCTGCGCGACCGCGCGCTCGCCTCCGGGTTCAAGGGCGTCTTCCTCGTGCGCCTCGCGGGGGGACGCTGATGGCCCGGCTGCTCCTGTTCGAGGACCGCCACTGGCGGTCCATGCGGCCGCTCACCGACCTGCTGCCGGTGCCGGCGCTGGCGTTCGGGGCCTCGGACGTGACGCGCCGCTGGCTGCGCGCGGCGGGGCTGCGGCTCTTCGGCGTCGAGGCGCGCGCGCTGGCCATGGCCGCCTGGCACGACGCGCCCGTGCCCGACACCTCGAGCGTGGACCCGGCCGAGGACCTCGTGGCGGTCAACGCCGCCGCGCTGCCGGGCGCGTGGGCCGCCGCGCCGCTCGCCGCCGGCGGGCCGGCGCTGTTCCTCGCCGGCGACCGCGTCGCCGCGGCGCGGCTGCCGCTGCGGCTGGCGGCGCCCGCGCTCGGCAAGGGCGAGCGTTTCGAGGACGTGCTGCTCACGCTCGGGCTGCCGGTCTTCTCCGCCGAGGCGACGCTGCTGCGCTGGCCCTGGGAGCTGATGGAGGCGAACCCGGCCGCGATCGCCGCCGACCTCGCGGGCGCGCGCGGCGGCGTGCGCGGCTCGGTGCACCGCCTCGCCTGCCTCGAGGAGCCGGAGCGCGTCGTCGTGGGCGAGGGCGCCGTGGTCGGGCCGTACGCCGTGCTCGACGCGGGCCCGGGCCCGATCCTGGTCGGCCGCGGCGCGCGCATCGCGCCGCACACCGTGGTGACCGGGCCGTGCGTCGTGGGGCCGGGCACGCAGCTGCTCGGCGGCTTCGTCTCGGGTACGACGTTCGGGCCCGAGTGCCGCGTCGCGGGCGAGGTCGAGGCGAGCGTCTGGCAGGGCTACGGCAACAAGCGCCACCACGGCTTCGTCGGGCACAGCGTGCTCGGCGAGTGGGTGAACCTCGGCGCGCTCACCACGACCAGCGACCTCAAGAACAACTACGGCTCCGTACGCGCGTGGGTGGACGGCGAGGAGGTGGACACGGGCAGCGGCAAGGTGGGCTCGCTCGTGGGCGCGCACGTCAAGACGGGCATCGGCACGCTGCTCCCGACCGGCGCGAGCCTCGGCACGGGCGCGAACCTGTTCGGCGGCGGCGCGTTCGCGCCGAAGCGCGTGCCGTCGTTCGCCTGGTGGGACGGGCGCGCGTCCGCCGAACACGAGTTCGGGCGCTTCCTCGCCACCGCCCGTATCGCGTTCGCGCGGCGCGGCCGCGCCCTCGGGCCGGCCGACGAGGAGGCGCTGCGGGCGCTCTTCGCGGCGACCGCCCCGGAACGCGCGCCGGGCGCGTGAGCGAACGAAGTCCCGGCCCCCGGCCTTGACCCCGGAGGAAACGGCTCTCTAGACTCGCCCGGTTTCGACGTGCCCCGCGCGGTCCCCGCGCCGGGGGATTCCCGACCCCAAGGAAGCTCCATGCCCGAACTTCGCAAGGACCCGGTGGTCGGCCGCTGGGTCATCATCTCGACCGAGCGCAGCCGCCGCCCGACGAACTTCCACTCCGAGAACCCCACCGTGGCGCAGACCTTCTCGCCCTTCGCCGAAGGACGGGAGGACATGACGCCGCCCGAGGTGTACGCCGTCCGCCCGCCGGGCGGGAAGGCGAACGGGCCCGGCTGGACCGTGCGCGTGGTGCCGAACAAGTTCCCGGCGCTGCAGGTCGAGGGGCAGATCGAGCGGCGCGGCGAGGGGCTCTACGACAAGATGAACGGCGTCGGCGCCCACGAGGTGGTCATCGAGGGCTCGGACCCCGACCGCGAGCTGGCCGACCTGCCGGTCGAGCAGATCCAGCAGGTCCTGGTCGCCTACCGCGAGCGCATGCTCGACCTGAAGAAGGACAAGCGCCTTCGCTACGTGCTCGTGTTCAAGAACAAGGGCTCCGGCGCCGGGGCGACCCTGGAGCACGCGCACAGCCAGATCATCGCGACGCCCATCATCCCGAGCATGGTGCAGCAGGAGCTGGACGGCGCGCGCCGCTACTACGAGCTCAAGGAGCGCAACGTCTTCACGGACATCCTCGACCAGGAGATGTCCGAGGGGAACGGCCGGCGCATCGTCAGCACCACGGAGCGCTTCGTCGCGCTCGCCCCGTACGCGCCGCGCTTCCCGTTCGAGACCTGGATCCTGCCGCGGACCCACTGTTCGAGCTACCACACCATCTCGGACCCGGACGAGTTCCTCGACTTCGCGCGCATCCTCAAGGACACGCTGATGCGCCTGAACGTCGCGCTCGACACGCCGCCCTACAACTTCGTGCTGCACACGGCGCCGCTGTCGGACGACGACCTGCCCTACTACCACTGGCACCTCGAGATCATGCCGAAGCTGACCCGGGTGGCCGGATTCGAGATCGGCTCGGGCTTCTACATCAACCCGACGCCGCCGGAGGACGCCGCCCAGTACCTGCGCGAAATCGTCGCGCTGGCCTGAGCCGCCCCGCGTCCATGACGGACCGCCGCCTGTCCATCGCCCACGTGGCGAGCGAGATGGCCCCCCTGGCCAAGGTCGGGGGGCTCGCCGACGTCGTGTCGGCGCTCGCGCTGGAGCAGGCGCGGCGCGGGCACCGGGTGCTCGTCGCGCTGCCGCGCTACCGCACGCTGGAGATCCCCGCGGGCTGGACCACGCACGACCTGGGCGGCACTCGGGTGCCGTGGGGGCTGGGGCAGGAGCCGGCCCGCTTCACGATCGCCGAGGACCCGCGCTCCGAGCTGCGCGTGCTGCTCGTGGACCACGCGGGCGAGCGCCGGTTCTTCGACCGGCCGGGCGTGTACGACGACCCGGCCACGCGCGAGGGCTGGCCGGACAACGCCGAGCGCTTCCTGTTCTTCGCGCGCGCCGCGGTCGAGGGGCTCAAGGGCTTCGGCGAGCGCTTCGACGTCGTCCACGCGCACGACCAGCAGGCCGCCTGGGTGCCGTGCTTCGTGCGCACGCACGAGGCGGACGAGCCGGCGTTCGCGAACGTCGCGACGGTCTTCACGATCCACAACCTGGGCTACCAGGGCATCGTGGACCCGTGGCTGCTCCCGGTCGCGGGCTTCTCGCGCGAGCTGTTCTTCCCGCAGAGCCCGTTCGAGTACTGGGGACGGGTGAACTTCATGAAGATCGGGATCGTGTTCGCCGACCTGGTGAGCACGGTGAGCCCCACCTACGCGCGCGAGATCCAGTCGAACGGCGAGCTGGGCTTCGGCCTCGAGGGCGTGCTCCGCCGCCGGACCGGCGACGTGCGCGGCATCCTGAACGGCATCGACGACACCGTCTGGAACCCGGCGACCGACGCGTTCCTCGACGCGCACTACGACCGCGACGCGTTCGACGGCAAGCTCGCGAACCGCCGGGCGCTCGCGCTGGCGTGCGGGTTCCCGCTCGACCCCGACTGGCCGATCGTCGGCATCGTCTCGCGGCTCGTGGAGCAGAAGGGCTTCGAGCTGGTCGAGGCGGCCGAGCGCGAACTGTGCGACCTGCACGCGCGCTTCGTCGTGCTCGGCGTCGGGCAGCCGCGCTGGCAGGACCTGTTCCGCCGCCTCGCGTTCGAGCGGCCGTGGCAGTGGTGGTTCGGCACCGCGCACGACGAGGCGCTCGCGCACCGCATCGAGGCCGGATCGGACCTGTTCCTGATGCCGTCGCGCTACGAGCCGTGCGGGCTCAACCAGCTCTACTCGCTGCGCTACGGGACCGTGCCGGTCGTGCGCGAGACCGGCGGGCTCGCCGACACCGTGCGCGAGTTCGATCCCATCACGCGCGAGGGCAACGGCTTCGTCTTCCAGGCGTTCGCGGCCGACGACATGGTCATGGCGCTGCGTCGCGCGCTGGCGGTGCACGCCGAGCCCGGGCTGTGGCGGGCGCTGCAGCGCAACGGCATGGCCCAGGACTTCAGCTGGCGCGTGAGCGCGGACGGCTACGACCACCTCTACGAGGAGGCCCTGCACCGCGTCGCGCAGGGCCGCGTGCCGTCGCTCGAGTCCGTCCGCGACTCGTTCTGACCCGGCCTCAGGCCGGGAGCATCGCCGCGTGCAGCGCCCGCACGGCGTCCTCGCAGCGCTCGTTCGCCACCCGGAAGACGAGCGCGCCCGGCGTCACGCGCAGCGCGAGCGGCGGCACGCCGGCCTTTTCGAGCGCCGCCTCGGCGCGCGCCGCCTGCGCCGCGCCGAGCCCGAGCCCGACCAGCGAGACGAACGCGCAGCCGTCCTGCACGTCGAGCCGCCATTCGCCGCCCGGGCCGCGCAGTTCGCGGAAGCAGGCCTTCAGCGCCGCGGCGTCCTCGCGCGGGCCCGTCCAGACGAGCGCCGCGTGCGCGTCGCCGGCGGTCTCGTGCGCGACCAGCTCGAGCGCGGGGAAGCGCTCCGCGACCGCCTCGAGGATGCCGCGCGCCTCGCCGCGCCCGCCGGCGTTGCCTTCGGCGACGACGATGGACACGTCCTGCTGGTGGGCGATCGCTTCGACGCGGGGTGTCTCCACTTCGGCCTCCACGATGTCGGTGCCGGGCGCGCCGGAGAACGACGAGCGCACGGCGAGCGGCACGCGCTCGCGCGCCGCCAGGTCCACGCAGCGCGCGTGCAGCACGCGGCCGCCGAGGTGCGCGAGCGCCGAGCACGCGCGGAACGAGAGCCGCCGGATCACGCGCGCGCCGGGGACGACGCGCGGGTCGGCGGTGTGGACGCCGTCCACGTCCGTGTAGATCTCGCAGCGCGCGGGCGCGAGCACGGCCGCCAGCGCCACGGCCGTCGTGTCCGAGCCGCCGCGGCCGAGCGTGGTGATCTCCTTCGTCACCGGGCTCACGCCCTGGAAGCCCGCCACGATCACGACCCGGCCGGACTCGAGCGCGGCGCGGATGCGCCCCGGCGTCACCGAGACGATGCGCGCGTTCGAGTGCGACTCGTCGGTGAGGATGCC
>CAZUEM010000225.1:0-5147 GCA_964619155.1 uncultured bacterium | reverse complement strand
CCTCGTGCCTGAACGCCCCCATCCCGGAGATGAAGTTCGGCGTGTTCCGGATGTAACGCCGCGCCGGTGCGCGGCGCCCACGCGCTGGTGAGCACGCGCGACGCCCGCGCCCGGGCGCGCTGCTAGGGTTGCCCGCGTGACCCTCGCCACGCTCGCGCTCGTCCTCGCCTCGGCGCTCGTCCACGCCACCTGGAATCTGTGGGCCAAGCAGATCGGGCCGTCCGCGCGCAGCGGCCCGCTCATGTGGCTGCTGGTCGCGATCTCGGCGCTCGCCTACGCGCCGTTCGCCCTCGTCGCGTTCGCGCGCACGGACTGGCGGCCCGACGGGGTGGCGCTCGCGCTGGTCGTGGGCAGCGGGCTCATCCACGTCGCCTACTTCCTGCTCCTGCTGCGCGGCTACCGCGTCGGCGACCTCTCGCTCGTCTACCCGGTCGCGCGCGGCACCGGGCCGACGCTCGCGTTCTTCGCCGCGGCGGCGCTGTTCGCCGAGCCACCCTCGGCGCTCTCGGTCACGGGCCTGCTGCTCATCGTCGCCGGGATCGGCGTGCTCACCTGGCGGCCCGACCCGGCGAGCCACGCGAAGCTCGCGCCGGGCCTGCGCTACGGGCTCGCCACGGGTGCGCTCATCGCGGTCTACACGCTGTGGGACGGCTGGGCCGTGAAGATGGCCGGCATCCCGCCGCTCGTCTTCTACTGGGCGGGCGAGGTCGTGCGCGTCGTCGTCTTCACGCCCGCGGCGCTCGCCGACCGGCCCGGCGTCGCGACGCTCTGGCGGCGCGAGTGGCCGCGCGTGCTGGGGATCGCGCTGCTGAGCCCCTTGAGCTACATCCTGATCCTCGCCGCCATGCGCACCGGGCCGGTCAGCCACATCGCGCCGGCGCGCGAGATCAGCATCCTGCTCGGCGCCTGGCTGGGCAGCCGCGTGCTGGGGGAGGGCGACCGGCGGCGGCGCCTGCTCGCGGCCGCGGCGTTCGCGGGCGGGGTCGCGGCTCTGGCGCTGGCGAAGGGGTAGCGGGCCCGCCGCGGCGCTGCCCCGCCGGAGGGCGGGACGTTGTGCCCGCCACGGGGCCTCTGCCAGAATTGCCCCCGCCATGCGCAAGCCCCCAGTCCCCCGCTGCGAGCTGTGCACCGCCCGGCATCCCGCCGGCCTGTGCGGACTCCGCTCCGAGAAGGCCGGCCGGTTCGCCGAGTCCCGGGTCGCGCACCTTTTCGAGCGTGGCCAGTCGCTCTTCCGCGAGGGCCTGCCCGCCCACTCGCTGTACATCGTGCACAGCGGCCGCGTGCGAGTCTTCCGCACCTGGACGAACGGCGACGAGCAGGTGCTGCGGCTGCTCGGGCCCGGCGAACTCGTGGGCTACCGGCCGCTGTTCGCGAACGAGCTCTACGGCGCGAGCGCCGAGGCGGTCGAGGACTCGATGATCTGCGTCGTGCCGCGCGAGGTCGTCTTCGAGCGCATCCGCCAGGACCCCGAGATCGCGATCGAGCTGCTGGCCAAGCTCTCGGTCGAGTTGCGGCTCTCGGAGGACCTGATGATGGACCTGATCCGGCGGCCGGTGCGCGAGCGCGCCGCGCGGCTGCTGCTCGGGCTCGCCCACGAGGGCGCCGACGGCGGGCCGCCGCGGCCGATCGACTCCGGGCAGATCCGCCGCCAGGACCTCGCGCGCATGATCGGCACCACGCCCGAGACGTTCTCGCGCATCCTCCGCGGCCTCGCCGACCGCCGGATCGTCGAGGTCAGCCGCGAGCGCATCGTCGTGCGCGACGTCCCGCGGCTGCGGCGCGCGGCCGGCGAGCGCGACCCGCGCTGACTTGACCACCATCAAGTTCCGGCCTGCCCTCGGTCATGTCGGAGGGCCGTGCGGGGGGCGCAGAATTGCGGCGAAACCGGCGTCCGTTCCGGGCCCGCGGTCCACCCGCGCGCTCGGCCCGGGCGACCGGCGCACGCGACGCGGCCTGCCCCCGGGGCGCGCCCGTCCTTTCGCACTTCCCGGATTCCGGAGGATCCGACTCATGAAGAAGATGGCGACGATGCTTCTCGTTCTCACCGGCCTCGCGCTCGCGGCCGCCGCGCTCGCCGGCCCGCCGCTGCCGGGCGACTACCAGACCACCGACATCGGCGGCGTCGTGAGCATGGGCCGCTACACCGAAGGCTGGCTCCCCGGCGGCGGCGCGCTGCTGCCCGGCACGACGCTCAACGCGGAGTCGTGGAACGGTTCGAGCCTGGGCACGGAGTGGCGTTACACCTGCGCGGTCACGGTCGCCCCGCCCGTCCTGCTCACGAACACTGTCAACGCGAGCGGCTTCGGCAACCGCACCTACATGAAGCAGTTCGTCGGCGGCACGATCTGGCTCAGCGGCACGGGCCCGTGGGCGAACGGCGACCCGGACTACCCGGGCGTCATCGACAGCTACACCGAGTTCGAGACCATCCAGTACGAGAACTTCGTGCCGGTGGCGGCGGTCACGAACGTGCAGGCGACCGCGCACTTCGCGAACTACCCGGCGGCGTGCATGACGTTCGCGGTGAGCAACGGCGTCGAGATCGGGAGCACGGCCGCAGGCGGCGTGAAGCCCGCGAACTACCCGGACTTCCTCGCGACCGACTGCTCGCCGACGGCGCCCGAGGGGGCGTGGTGGGACATGATCACCATGACGCTGTCGGTCTCCTCGGGCTGCGCCACCCCGGCGAAGCCGTCCACCTGGGGCGCACTCAAGACGCTCTACCGTTGATCCCCCGCGCGGCCCGCGAGCCGGGCCGCCTGCGCCGCCGCGACGCGGCGGCCTTTCCGGAGCGCCCGCCCTCCTCGGAGGAGCGGGCGCTTCGTCTTGCCGGCGCGGGCGGCGAGCGCCCGGGCGCCTCCGCGCCGGCTCCGCACCACGCTTCCCGGCACCGCGCCGCCCGGACAACCCGGGCCGCACCGCCCGGCCATGGTCCTTCCGGCCCATTGCGAAAAAGTGACCCGACGTTCGAAATTCCAACCGCGGTTCATTTCCGGACCCGGGAGGGACGCCATGGCGCGGAACGGCGGAAACGCGAAGGTCTCGGCGCACGTGCGGGCGAAGCGCGAGCGGCGGCGCGACGAGATCCTGCGCGCGGCCCTGCAGGCGTTCCGCGAGCACGGCTTCCACCGCGCGACCCTCGACCACATCGCCGAGCGCCTGGGCGTGAGGAAGACCGCCCTCTACCACTACTTCCCGGACAAGGACGCGATCCTGCACGCCTGCCACGTGGACTCGCTCGCGCGGCTCGAGCGCATCGTCGCCGAGGCGCGCGCCCTGGCGGCGCCGCCGCAGCAGCTCCGGCACGTGATCGTCGAGCACGTGCGCGAGGTCACCGACACGCTCGACGGCTCGCCGCTCGCGTTCGAGGTCACGGCCATGGGCGAGAAGCACCAGGCCGAGATCCTCGCCGGCCGCGACCGCTACGAGCGCGAGATCCGCCGCATCATCGAGAACGGCATCCGCGACGGCTCGTTCCGCCGCGTGGACGCCAAGGTCGCGACGTTCGCCGTGCTGGGCGCGATCAACTGGGTCGCGCGCTGGTACCGCCCCGAGGGCGCGCTGGACGCCGCCGCGATCGGCGCCCAGTTCGCCGACCAGCTGGTGCTCGGGCTCACGCCCGCGGCCCGGCCGCGCGCCGCGCACGGGCCCTGCCCGGCCGCGCGCGCCCGAGCGCCGAGAAAGGTCCGCGCATGAAAGCCGTCCGCCTGAACGCGGGGAACGCCCCGCTCGCGATCGAGGACGTCCCGCTTCCCGAGCCCGGGCCCGACCAGGTGCGCGTGCGCGTCGCGGGTTGCGGCGTGTGCCACACCGACATCGGCTTCTGGCGCGACGGCGTGCCGACGCGAAAGGCGCTGCCGCTCACGCTCGGCCACGAGGTGAGCGGCACGGTCGAGGCGGCGGGCGAGGCCTTCCGCTCGCTCGTCGGCCGCGAGGTCATCGTGCCCGCGGTGGTGCCGTGCGGGCACTGCGACCTGTGCCGCGCGGGCCGCGGCAACGCCTGCAAGCTGCAGGTGATGCCGGGCAACGACCTCGACGGCGGCTTCGCCGAGGCGCTGGTCGTGCCCGGCCGTGGGTTGTGCGTGGTCGAAGCGCGCCCGGGATACGACCTCGCCGAGCTGTCGGTGATCGCCGATGCGGTGACGACGCCCTACCAGGCGGTGGTGCGCAGCGGCCTCGCGGCCGGCGACCTCGCGATCGTCGTCGGCGCGGGCGGCGTCGGCGGCTACGCGGTGCAGATCGCCGCGGCCATGGGCGCGAAGGTCGTCGCGATCGACGTGGACGACGCGAAGCTCGCGGCCATCGCCCCGCACGGCGCGAGCCTGACGCTCAACTCGCGCACCACCGAATTCAAGGCGCTGCGCAAGGCGATCGGCGCGAAGGCCGCCGAGTGGGGCTGCACGCTGCACGGCTGGAAGATCTTCGAGTGCTCCGGGCACACCGCCGGACAGGAAACCGCCTGGGGGCTGCTCGGCACGGCCGGCGTGCTGATGGTCGTCGGCTTCACGCTCGGCAAGCTCGAGCTGCGGCTCTCGAACCTGATGGCGTTCGACGCCACGGTGCAGGGCACGTGGGGCTGCCTGCCCGAGCTCTACCCCGCGGCGCTGAAGCTGGTGACGGACGGCAAGGTCACGCTCAAGCCGTTCGTCGAGCGCCACCCGATGAGCGCCGGGCCCGAAGTGCTGCGGCGCGTCGCCGACCACGAGATCCACCGCCGGGCGATCCTCGAGCCCGACTGGAACGCCTGACCGGGCGCCTCCGAGCGCCACGAAAGGACGCACCGATGCTCAAGTCGCACACGCTGGTTCCCGACTGGAACTTCCAGCACGTGAAGTACGAGCTGCGAAACGCGCTCGACCCGCAGGGCCGCCCCGTGGAGGGGCTGTTCAACGCCTGGATCGTGATCGACAACCCGTCGCAGCTGAACAGCTACACGACCGAGATCGCCAAGGAAGTGGTGCTCGCGTTCCGGCAGGCGAGCATGGACCGCAGCGTCGTGTGCGTGGTGTTCACCGCGACCGGCGACAAGGCGTTCTGCACCGGCGGCAACACGAAGGAGTACGCCGAGTACTACGCGGGCAACCCGCAGGAATACAAGCAGTACATGCGGGTCTTCAACGACATGATCGATTCCATCCTGCGCTGCG
>CAZUEM010000224.1:0-5151 GCA_964619155.1 uncultured bacterium | reverse complement strand
GCCCGTTCCATGAGGAGATCCCCGATGACCGCGGTGGGACTCCCGCCCGCTTCGGTTCGGCCGGCGGCGACGGTCTGCCCGTTCTGCGGTTCCGGTTGTTCGCTCCTGCTCGCGGGAGGCACGGCGTTCCCGCGGCGGCGGCACGCCGTCTCGGACGGCGCGCTGTGCCTGCGCGGCTGGAGCGCCGGCGAGCTGCTGCGCTCGCCGCGCCGCGTCACGAGCGCCTACCGCCGCGACCGCGGCGGCCCGCTCGTGCGCGCCGACGGCGAGGCGGTCCTCGCCGAGGCGGTGGACCGCCTGCGCGGCATCCGCGAGCGGCGCGGCGGCGCGAGCATCGGCATCCTGGGCTCGGCGCGCATCACGGTCGAGGAAGCCGGCATCCTCGTGCGGCTCGCGAACGCGCTCGGCACGCCCCACCTCGACACGCTGCAGCGCATCGGCTACCAGCACTTCCCCGCCGTGCCGCTCGAGGCGATCGAGAACGCCCGGCGCATCACGGTGCTGGGCGCCAACCTGACGGTCCGCCAGCCCCAGGTCGGCCGCCGGGTGCTGCGCGCCGTGGACCGCGGCGCGCGCGTGCGCTTCGTGCACAGCCGCCGCGTGCAGCTCACCTCGGTCGCGGCGGAGCACGAGGTCGTGCTGCCCGGCCACGAGGCCGGGGCGCTCGCCTCGCTCGACCCCGGCGAGCTGGTGCTGGTCTCCTCGGAGCTGGCGCTCTCGGGGCAGGGCACCGAGGTCGTGCGCGCGCTCGAGGGGCGCCGCGCGATGTTCCTGACCGACTACGCCAACCAGCGCGGCGTGGTCGAGGCGGGGCTCCACCCCGTGGACGGCGGGCTGTCCGCGTGGGAGATGCTCGAGGCCGCGGCGGCCGGCCGGCTCGCCGCGCTGCTCGTCTTCGGCGACGACCCGTTCGAGTTCTTCCCGCAACTCGGCGCGCTCGCGTTCGCGGGCGTCGAACTGTCGCTGGTCGTGGACGCGGTCAAGTCGCTCACCGCGGGCGCCGCCGACCTCGTGCTGCCGGGCGCGCTGCTCGCCGAGAAGTCGGGCACGGTGGTCAACACGGAGGGCCGCGCGCAGGAGTTCACGCCGGCCTCGGCGCCGCTCTCGTCGTGGAGCGAGGGCGCGGTGGCCTCGCGCCTGATCCGCGCGCTGGGCGAGGACGGCCCGGCCGCGCCGCGGGCGATGTTCACGCCCGGGCCCGAGGGCCCGCCGGCCGACCGCCCGGGCGCCGAGTACCCGTTCCTCGCCGCGCTCGACACGACGCTCTTCTGGAACACGCACGCGCTGCTGCGCGCCACGGTCACCGCCTGGCGCGAGGCGCGCAGCGTGTTCGCCGACTTCCCGCCCGGCTGCGTGACGCTCAACCCCGACGACGCGCGCCGGCTCGGGTTCCAGTACGCGAGCAGCGTGCGGGTCACGAGCCCGCAGGGCTCCACCACGCTGCCCGTGCGGCTCCACCCGCGCATGCTGCCCGGCACCGTCTGGATCGCGATGCGCTGCTGGGAGTCGTGCGGCTCGCGGATCGGCGCACTCGAGTTCGATCCCGCCCTGCGCATTCCCGTCTTCCGCCCGCGGGCCGTGCGCCTCGAGCGCCCGGCGCCGCGCCCCTGAAAGGACCGTCATGGCCTCCACGCAGCGCTGGCTCACCCGCGGGTCGCTCGCCCGGCTGCTCGCCCGCCTCGCGCGCGACGGCCGGCTCGTGGGCCCGGTCGAGGTCGAGGGCGGCGAGGTCGTGTTCCTGCCCGTCACCGAGCCCGCGCAGCTCGCGCGCACGTACGTGAACTCGCTGGTGCCGCCGCGCGAGTACCTGCTGCCGACGGCGGAGCCGCTGCTGCGCTACCGCGTCGAGGACGGCGTGCCGAAGCTGCCCGCGAACGGCGACGCCCCGGCGCGCCCGCTCGTGCTCTTCGGCGTGCGCTCGTGCGACGTGGCCGGCATGGACTACCTCGAGCGCTGGTTCTCGGGAAGCGCGTTCGGGCGGCCCGACCTCGCCGACGGCCCCTTCATGCGGCGCCGGGCGGCGACCACGGTCATCTCGGTCACCTGCCGCGAGCCCGGGCCCACCTGCATGTGCGTCTGCTGCAAGGGCGGGCCGTCGCTCGAGCGCGGATTCGACTGGCAGCTCACCGAGCTCGAGGCCGGCTGGCTCGTCGAGATCGAGGGCGAACGCGGCGCGGCGCTCGCCGAGGACATGCGCGACCTGCTCGACGCCGCCCCCCCGGGCGCCCCCGCCGAGCGCGACGCGCGCGTCGCCGAGACCGTGGCGCGCTTCGGCGAGCGCAGCATGCACCGCGTGCCCACGATGGCCGCGACGCGCGTGGTCTCGGCCGGCAAGGTCGCCGAGCCGTTCTGGAAGATCGTCGGCGACCGCTGCTTCGAGTGCGGCGGCTGCGCCTACGTCTGCCCCACCTGCTGGTGCTTCAACGTCGCCGACGTGGCGGGCATGGGCGAGGCGCCGTTCTCGGAGGAGGTCGAGGGGATGCGCCCGCTCGCCCCGGGCGGCGCGCTCGAGACCGGTGCCGACGGCGCCTGGGAGCGCGTGCGGCTGCGCGACTGCTGCAACCTCGCCGGCTTCGTCCGCCAGGCGGGCGGCGGCTACCCGCGCCTCTCGTGCGGCGAGCGCTGCCTGACGCGCTTCTTCCACAAGCTCTCGCAGCAGTTCTTCGAGCGCATGGACGGCCCCGGCTGCACGGGCTGCGGCCGCTGCGTGCAGACCTGCCTCGGCGAGGAGGGCATCGACGCCGTGGCCGAGGGGCTCCGCGTGGTGCTCACGGGCCCGGGCCGCGCGAGCACCCCGCCGGCCCGCATCCTGGCGGGCGCGACGAAGCGCGCGGCCCCGCGGGAGGACACGCCGTGAGCACGCTCACCCTGGAGCCCCGCGCTCCGCGCGACTCGGGCGACCTCTACCGGCCGCGGCTCGCGCGCGTGCTCGAGGCGCGCGAGGAGATCGCCGCGCGCGGCGCGACGAAGCCGGTCGTCACGCTGCGCCTCGAGCGCGGCGACCTCGCCTGGCGGCCGGGCCAGTTCTTCGAGGCCGGCGTCTTCGGGGCGGGCGAGATCCCCATCTCGATCTCCTCGCCGTCCGGGCTCGCCGGGGAGCTCATGCTCACCGTGCGCGCCGCCGGCCTCACCTCCACGCTGCTCACCCGCATGCGGCCCGGCGACGTCGTCGGGCTGCGCGGCCCGTTCGGCAACGGCTTCCCGCTCGAGCGCTGCGCCGGCCAGGACCTGCTGTTCGTGGCCGGCGGCATCGGCCTCGCGCCGCTGCGCGGGCTGCTCTGGGAGGTGCTGCTCGAGCGCGAGCGTTACGGGCGCATCGTGCTGCTGCACGGCGCGCGCACGCCGCACGACCTGCTCTACCCGTGGCAGTGGTCCGAATGGAAGCGGCTCGGCGTCGAGATGATGCTGTCGGTGGACGTGGGCGACCACGCCTGGCAGCGCGAGGAGGACCCGCCGCGCGTCGTGGGCTTCCTGCCCAGCCTGTTCCCGCGGCTCGACCTCGATCCCGCGCGCACGCTCGCGTTCCTGTGCGGGCCGCCGATCATGATCCACATCGCCTGCGGCAAGCTGGCCGAGTCGCACCGCTACGCGCCGAAGCGGCTCATCGCCACGCTCGAGCGCCACATGAAGTGCGGCGTCGGCAAGTGCGGCCACTGCGTCGTCGTGGACCGCTTCGTGTGCGTGGACGGCCCGGTGTTCGACTTCGCCGAGCTGCAGGCCATGAACCTCATCGAGCCCCCCTGGTAGGAGCGCGCGCATGCCGACCCTCGTCCAGCGTCTCGAAATCCTCGCGCACGGCCGGCCGCTGCGCGTCGTGGGCGTCGGCAACCCGCTGCGCGGCGACGACGGCGCGGGGCCGCTCGTGATCGAGCGCCTCGGTGGCCACGACGGCGTCCGGCTCGTGGACGCCGGCACGACGCCCGAGAACTGGTACGGGCCGCTGCTCTCGCCCGCGCCGGCGCGCGTGCTGTTCGTGGACGCGGCCGAGCACGGCGCCGCGCCGGGCGCGATCGTGCTGGCGCCCGCCGACAGCCTGGTCTTCCGCCACGGCGGCACGCACGCCCCGACGCTCAAGCTGCTGGCCCGGCTGCTCGAGCCGCGCGGCGTCGAGTGCTGGCTGCTCGGCATCCAGCCGGTGCAGACCGCGACCGGCGCGCCGCTCCACCCGGCGGTGCGCGCCGGCGTGGACGAGGCCGCGGCGGCGCTCGCGGCGGTCCTGCACCCGGAGGCCTCCCATGCCTGAAGCGCCGCTGCTGTTCGCCCTCCTCGTCGGCCTGCCGTTCGCGGGCGCGGTGCTCGCCGGGCTGCTGCGCGGCCGCGCGAGCGACGCGGCGGCGCTCGCCACCGCCACCGCGACCGCGGCGGCCGGCGTCGCGGCGGTCGCGCGCCACGGCATCGCCGGGCTCTCGCTGCCTCTGGGCGGGCTGCCGGCGCTCGACCGCGTCGCGGGGCACCCGGTGCCGCTCTTCGGCTTCACGCTCGACCCGCTCGCGAGCCTGCTGCTGCTCGCGGCCGCCGGCATCGGGCTGCTGTGCGCGCTCTACTCGCTCGACTACGTGGGGCCCGCCAACCGCGAGTCCCCCGTCTCCCCCGACCGGCGGCTCTACTGGTTCTGGCTGCTCTCGTTCGTCGGTTCGATGTCGGGCCTCGTGCTGTCCTCGACGCTGCTGCAGATGTTCGTGTTCTGGGAGATGACGACCGTGTGCTCGTGGGCCCTGATCGGCTTCTACGACCGCGAGCACGGCGCGCTCGGCGCGGCGCGCAAGGCGTTCCTGATGACCGCGGGCGGCGGGCTGGCGCTGTTCGCGGCGCTGCTCGCGCTGCTCGCGCTCACGCACTCGGCGGGCTTCGACGCGTTCGCGCGCCTGCCGGGCGGCGCGCGCGGCGCGACCGTGGCGATCGCGGTGCTGCTGCTCGCGGGCGCGTGGGCCAAGTCGGGCCAGGTGCCGTTCCACACCTGGCTGCCCTCGGCGATGGTCGCGCCGAGCCCGGTGAGCGCCTACCTGCACGCCGCGGCGATGGTCAACGCCGGCGTCTACCTCGTGCTGCGCGTGACGCTCGCCAACGCCCCGGCGGCGCAGCCGTTCGCGGCCGCGGCGCTGCCCGGCGCGCCCGCGCTGCCGCCGGCGGCGCCGGCGCTGCCGCCCGCGC
>CAZUEM010000223.1:0-5170 GCA_964619155.1 uncultured bacterium | reverse complement strand
AGGGCCCTCGACCTGGCGAAGGTCGCCGACGCGGCGGCCCGTGCGAGCGAGCTGGCGAAGTACGTGGACGCCGCCTCCCGCTTCCGCGACCTCGCGAAGATGATCGACGCCGGCAAGTTCACCCAGACGCCGTAGCTCCCGGCGGGGAGCGGCCCTCTCCCCGGCCGCTCCCGCGCCGCGCGCGGACCCGAGGCGGAAACGCCCGGGTCCGCGCGCCGTCGTTTCCACCGGAGACCCCGCCCCCATGCGCCGCCCCTTCCCCGGGATCGCCTCGCGCTTCGCCCTCCCGCCGCGCGCCGGCCTTTCGCCGCGCGCGGCCGTCGTGTTTCCGGCCCTGCTGCTCGCGGCGCTCGCCGCGCTCGCGCCGCCCGCGCGCGCGCAGCTCGAGGTAATGGAGACCGACGACCTGCGCCTCACCTACCCCGCCCCGCTGCTCTCGTTCATCGCGCCCTACACCGCGCGCTGCTTCGAGAACAGCATGCGCTTCCACAAGCAGCTCTGGGGCTACCGGCCGTCGGAGCCGGTGAACGTCATGCTCGACGACTTCACCGACTACGGGAACGCCGGCGTGTGGGTGAATCCGCGCAACAGCATGGTGCTGCACATCGCGCCGTCCAGCTTCGTGTACGAGACGGGGCCGTCGAACGAGCGCGTCAACTTCACGATGAACCACGAAGTCGTGCACGTGCTCGCGCTCGACGGCGCGCGCGGCGCGGACAGGCTCTACCGCGGGTTCTTCCACGGCAAGGTGCGCGAGACCGCCGACCACCCCGAGACCATCCTCTGGGGCCACCTCACGCTGCCGCGGCGCGCCTCGCCGCGCTGGTACCACGAGGGCATCGCCACGTTCATGGAGACCTGGATGGCCGGCGGCATCGGCCGCGCGCAGGGCCCGTGGGACGAGATGGTGTTCCGGGCGATGGTGCGCGACTCCGCGCACTTCTACGACCCGCTCGGCCTCGAGTCCGAGGGCACGCGCGTGGACTTCCAGGTCGGCGCGAACTCGTACCTCTACGGCACGCGCTTCATGACCTGGCTCGCGTGGGAGCACGGCCCCGAGAAGCTGCTCGAGTGGGTCGGCCGCGGCGAGGGCAGCAAGCGCTACTTCGCGAACCAGTTCAGTCATGTCTACCGGAAGAGCCTGTCCGAGGGCTGGAACGACTGGGTGAAGTTCGAGCACCAGTTCCAGCGCGCGAACCTCGCGCAGGTGCGGAAGCACCCCGTGACGGAGTACCGCCACCTCTCGCCGCTCGCGCTCGGCTCGATGTCGCGCGCCTACGTGGACTCGGCCAGCCGCTCGATCCTGGCCGGCGTGTTCCACCAGGGCGCGCTCGCGCACATCGCCGCGATCCCGCTCGACGGCGGGCCCGAGCGGCAGTTGCAGGAGATCAAGGGCCCGGCGCTCTACTTCGTGACGTCGCTGGCCTTCGACCCCGGCGCCCGCAAGCTCTACTACACGAGCGACAACAACGACTGGCGCGACCTGCGCGAGTACGACCTCGCGACCGGGCGCGACCGGCTGCTCATCCGCGACGCGCGCATCGGCGACCTCGTCTTCGACCGCGCGAGCGGCGGCATGTGGGGCGTGCGGCACCTGAACGGCGTCTCCGCGCTCGTGCGCCTCGCGCCGCCCTTCACCAACTGGCGCCTCGTCTGGGCGCTGCCCTACGGGCTCGACCTGTACGACCTCGACGTCTCGCCCGACGGCAGCACGCTCGCCGCCTCGTTCGCCGAGATCAGCGGCCGGCAGACGCTGCGCGTCATGAACACCGGCGCGCTCGCCGACGGCGACACCACCTCGCGCGTGCTCTGGGACTTCGGCAACGCCGTGCCCGCCGGGTTCACGTTCGATCCCACCGGCCGCGAGTTGTGGGGCAGCAGCTACTATACCGGCGTCTCGAACGTCTTCCGCTACGACCTCGCGCGCGATTCGATGGACGTGATGAGCAACGCCGAGACCGGTTTCTTCCGTCCCGTGCCCGCGGGCGGCGACTCGCTGCTCGTGTTCGAGTACACCGGCCAGGGCTTCCGGCCCGCGCGCATCCTCCCGCGCGCCCTCGGCGAGGTCAGCTCGATCTCGTTCCTCGGCGAGCGGCTCGTCGAGAAGCGGCCCGTGCTCAAGGAGTGGGCGGTGCCGCCGCCGTCGAAGATCCAGCTCGACCCCTTGCGCTCGAAGCCGCGGCCCTACAGCGGCATCGCGAACGTCTCGCTCACCACGCTCTACCCCGTGGTCGAGGCGTACAAGGACCGGGTCGCGGTGGGCTGGCACGCCAACTTCGGCGACCCGCTGTTCTTCCACGAGTTCGGCCTCGGCGTTTCGGTGACGCCGCAGGAGGGCCTGCCCGACAACGAGCGGCTGCACGTGACCGCGCGCTACAAGCGCTACGACCTCGCGCTGGCGTTCCGGTGGAACCCCGCGTCGTTCTACGACCTCGTCGGCCCCACGAAGACGAGCCGCAAGGGCTGGGGCTCCTCGCTCGGCTGGCACCGCTCGCTCGTCTACGACAAGCCGCGCTCGCTCACCTGGTCCGTGGACGCGAGCCACTGGGGCGGCCTCGAGCGGCTGCCCGACAACCAGAACGTGGCGACCTCGGCCGGGTTCGACCAGCTGGTCTCCGGCTCGACCGATCTGCACTACACGAACCTGCGCACCTCGATGGGCGCGCCGGACTTCGTGAAGGGCGTCGAGGCGTGGGGCGGCGTGCGCACGAACGGCGTGCGGTTCGTGCGCGGCGGCGAGGCGCTGTGGCGCGGCTACTGGTTCGGCGACGGCGGCTTCGCGGCCGGCGCGCTCGTGCCCGGCGTGCGCAACTCGTCGCTCTGGCTGCGCGCCGCCGGCGGGGTCGCCAGCGGCGAGCGCGAGGAGCCGTTCGCCAACTTCTACTTCGGCGGCTTCGGCAACAACTGGGTGGATCACCAGGAGCCCAAGCGCTACCGCGATCCCTACAGCTTCCCCGGCGCCGAACTGGACGCCGTCGCGGGCACGAACTTCGCGCGCGCCATGCTCGACTGGAACCTGCCGGCGCTGCGCTTCCGCCGCGCCGGCACGCTCGCGCTCTACGCCAGTTGGGCGCGGCTGTCGTTCTTCGGCGGCGGGCTCGCCGTGAATCTCGACGACGACGCCACCCGCCGCCGCCTCGCCCACGCCGGCGCGCAGGTGGACGTGCGGCTGCAGCTGCTCACGCAGAGCCCCCTGACCCTGAGCTTCGGCTACGCGCAGGCGTTCGAGAAGGGCGTCGGGCCGACGCGGGAGAGCATGGTGTCGCTGAAGATCCTGTGAAGGCATCGCGGCCCGGCCTCCGCGCCTCCCCCATGACCGCTCGCCCGGGCGGGCACGTGCAACCGGCCCGGAGGGCACATCCTCGCCTATGATGCCCAGGCCATGAACCTCTGGAGCCTCGTCGCGGGCTTCGTGCCCGTCATCGCCTTCCTGCTCGGCCTGCGCCTGATGGACAGCTACAAGCTCGTCCACCGCACGACGCTGTTCGTCGCCATCGGCGGCGGTGTGCTCGCCGCGCTCGCCGCCTTCGGCGCGAACCGCGTCCTGCTCGACGCCGCCGGGATGTCGCCGACGCTGCTGCGCGCGTGGGGCGCGCCGCTCGTCGAGGAGGTCCTGAAGGCCCTGCTCATCGGCTGGTTCGTGAGCGCGAACCGCGTCGGGTTCCTCGTGGACGCCGCCGTGCTCGGGTTCGCGATGGGCACCGGCTTCGCGCTCGCCGAGAACGTCTACTACGCGAACGCCCTGCGCGACCCCTCGATCGCGCTGTGGCTCGTGCGCGGCCTCGGCACCGCCATCATGCACGGCACCGCGACCGCGCTGTTCGCGATCTTCGGCAAGGCCTTCTCGGACCGCTATCCCCGTGGCGGCGTGCTCGCGTTCGGGCCCGGACTGCTGCTGGCCGTGCTCATCCACGCCACCTTCAACCAGCTCAGCGCCTCGCCGCTCGTGACCACCGCCATCCTGCTCGCCGCGAGCCCCGTGCTGCTGCTGGCCGCGTTCGAGTACAGCGACCGCGCCACGCGCGAGTGGCTCGCCACCGGCTTCGACGGCGAGATGGAGATGCTGGAAAGCATCCTCGACGGCGCCGTCGGCGAGACGCCGGTGGGCCGCTACCTCGACACGCTGCGCTCGAAGTTCGAACCCATGGTCGTGGCCGATCTCTTCTGTCTCTTGAGCATTCACCTCGAGCTCTCGCTGCGCGCGAAGGGCATGCTCATCGCGCGGGCCGCGGGCGTCGAGGTGCCGGTGGACGACTCGGTGCGCGCGAACCTCGAGGAGATGAAGTACCTCGAGAAGGCCGTCGGCCCGACCGGCCTGCTCGCGATCCTGCCGCTGCGCCAGAGAAGCCGGCGGGACCTGTGGCAGATCCTGATGCTGAGCCGGGAGAGCAGACGGGGGTAGCGGGCGGACCGCAGGCCGCGCGCGGCCGGTCGGCCAACTCGCGCCGCGCTTCCGCTGGCGCCGAACGCCGCCGGTCGCCGCACTCCAAACGGCCCGGACATGCTCATGCGGCGGGAGCCGGGTGGCGCGTCACGGGAGGCGCGAGGTGTCGCAGCGCGGCGCGAACTCGTTGCTCGAGTGGGGCATCGGGGCCGAGTTCGCACGCGGGCAGCGCGGAACGGACCTCCTTCTCGCGGAACCCCAGGCTCTTGAGGGCGGCGAGCACGTCGCGCTGCCAGGCGGGCTCGGGCTCTGCCACGCGGGCGGCGACGGCACGCTCTCGCTTCGCCCGCATGAAGCTCGCGCCGAAGACGCGCTCGGCCTCGAGGCGGTTGTGCGTGCGGCAGCGCAGGCGGAGATTGTCCGCCGTCGTCAGGCCCCCGCGGGCGAGCGGGACGACGTGGTCGAACTGCAGACTGTGGCACGAGTCGCAGCGTTGGCCGGTGTCGCCCACGAACGTGCAGCGCCCGCCGTCGCGGCGGAACACCTCGTGGCGGAGCGCCATGGGGATGAAGCGCTCGTTCGCGGGCGTGCGGCGGCGCGCGGGCCGCGTGCGGGCGCCGACGCCGAAGCGCTGCTTCTCGACCTGCGCGATCAGCGCATCGAGCGCGCGGTCGAGCACCTCGGCGACGTCGCCGCCCGGCACCGAGTGGCCGAGCAGCGCGCGGGCGTAGGCCAGCTTGTCGCGCGTCGCCTGTGTGACCGAAGCGTGCAGCGGGAAGCGGACGG
>CAZUEM010000222.1:1442-5260 GCA_964619155.1 uncultured bacterium | reverse complement strand
TCGCAGGTGCCCTTCGACGTGTTCGTGCAGGACGACCTCGGCCTCGGCGAACTGCGCCTCCAGTACCGCAAGGACGCGGCGTCGCCGTGGCGCGACACGCCGCTCTCGAGCTTCCCGGCGGGCCCGCGCGAGGCGCGCGTCGCCGCGGCGTGGGACGCGGGCGCGCTGGCGCTGCTGCCCGGCGAGAGCGGCGCGTTCCGCTTCGAGGTGCGCGACAACAACCGCATCGGCGGGCCCTCGCGCGCGACGAGCCGCGAGTTCCGGGTGCGCTTCCCGTCGCTCTCGGACCTCTACGCGAACCTCGACGCGCGCCAGGAGCGCGTGCAGCAGTCGCTGCAGAAGGTCGCCGACCAGGCGCGCGAGCTGCAGAAGTCGCTCGACCAGCTCCAGCGCCAGCAGCCGCGGCCCGGCGTGCAGAGCGCGCCCCAGTACGAGCGCACCGAGGAGATGCGCCGCGCGCTCGAGCGCCAGCAGGAGCTGTCGCGACAGATCGACCGCGCCGCCGAGGACGTGCGCCGCCAGGCCGCCGAGTCGGCGGAGCGGCAGGCGTTCCGCGACGAGCTGCAGGGCAAGCTGCGCGAGATGAGCGAACTGATGCGCGAGATCCAGAGCCCCGAGTTCCGCAGCGCGCTCGAGCGCATGCGCCAGGCGCTCGAGCAGATGGACCGCCGCACGATGGAGCAGACGCTGCCCGAGCTGCGCGAGCAGAACCGCGAACTGCTGCGGCGGCTCGAGCGCAGCCTCGCGCTCCTGAAGCAGCTGCGCGACGAGGAGCGGCTCGAGGCGCTGGCGAAGCGCGCCGAGGAGTTGAAGGAGAGGCAGGACGCGCTCAACCGCGAGCACGGCGAGCGGGCGCGCGAGCCGGACGCGCGGCGCGAGGGCGCCGACCGCGAGAAGGCGTCCGAGCGCGCGAAGGCCTCCGAGCGCCAGCGCGACGCCGCCGAGCGCTCGCGCGAGCTGGCGCGCGACGCGCGCGAGGCCGCGAAGCAGATGAGCGGCGAGCAGGCGAAGGAGGACCTCGAGCAGGCCGCCGCCCAGCTCGACGAGGAGGCCGCGCAGGAGCAGCAGGAGGCGGCCGAGGAGACGGAGGGCCGGCAGGACGAGCAGGCGCAGCGCTCGGGCGAGCAGGCGAGCCGCAGCCTCGCGCAGGCGGGCCAGCGCATGCAGCGCAGCAGCCAGTCGGCGCAGGCGCGCCGCAGCGCCGAGCAGCTCGCCGCCGTGCGGCGCGCGGCGCAGGACCTCGTCACGGTCGGCGCCGAGGCTTCGGCGGCGCCGCAGGCCGGGCGCTCGCTCGAGCAGCAGGCCGGGCGGCAGACCGACCTCGCCGAGGGCGTCGCGCGCGTCGCCGACTCGCTCGGCGTGCTGTCCGAGCAGACGCCGTTCCTCTCGCCGAAGGTGGCCGAGGCGCTCGGCCGCGCGATGCAGGGCCTGTCGCGCTCGGGCCGCGAGCTCTCGCAGGGCAACCGCACGCGCGGCGAGCAGGAGAACGGCGCCGCGCGTTCGGCGCTCGCCGAGGCGGTGAACGCGCTGCGCGAGAGCGAGGCGAGCATGTGCAAGCAGCCCGGCCAGCAGCCGGGCGGCCAGGGCATGCCCGGTCGCGCCGAGCGCATGCAGGGCCTCGGGCAGCAGCAGGGCCAGCTCAACCAGCGCTCGCAGGAGCTGGCGAAGCGCCTGAGCGAGCAGCTGCGGCTCTCCGAGGGCGACGCCGCCGAGATGCGGCGCATGGCCTCCGAGCAGGCGCGCATCCGCGGCGAGCTCGAGGCCCTGCAGGCCGAGGAGGCCGGGCGCCGCGAGTTGCTCGGGCGGCTCGACGAGGCGAAGCGCGACATGCAGGAGGTCGAGGAGCAGCTGCGCGCGGGCGATCCCGGTTCGGACCTCGAGGAGCGCCAGAACCGGATCCTCTCGCGCATGCTCGACGCCGCGCGCTCGATCCACCGGCGCGACTACGACCCCGAGCGCGAGTCGCGCACCGGCGTGGACGCGAGCCGCCCCTCGCCGGCCGAACTGCCGCCCTCGCTCCTGCGCGAGAACGACCGGCTCCGCTTCGACCTGCTCAAGGCCGACGCCGACCGCTACCCGGCGCAGTACCGCGCGTTCATCGAGAGCTACCTGCAGCGCCTGAACGGGAGCCCGAAGTGAGCGCCCGCCGCGCCGCGCCCGCGCTCGCCGCGGCGCTCGCGGCGCTGGCGCTCGCCGCCGCGCAGGAGCTGCGGCTCTCGGGGCTGCCCGAGCGCGCGCTCGATTCGCTGCGCGCGCTGCGCCCGCTCGCGCCTCATCACCCGGCGGTCGTGATCGAGCTCGCGCGCACCTGGCAGGCGCTCGAGGACCACGCCGCGGCGGCCGCGCTGCTGCGGACCGAGCGGGCCGCGGCGCGCGACTCGCTGCTCGGATCGCCCGAGCTGGTCACGAGCCACGAGCGCCTCGCGCGCCCTCGCGAAGCGGCGCAGGTCGCGATCGAGACATGGGCCGCCTCCCCCTCCGACGGCGCGTGGGCGATGACCGTGCTGCTGCGGCTGCTGCCGCAGGAGCCGCGCGGCGTCACCGACGCGCTGCGGGCCGCGCTGGCCCGCAGGGCCGACCGCGGCGACTTCGCGCGCGGCCTCGCGCTGCTGCTCTCGCGCCAGGGCCGCCCGGCGGACGCGGCCGCGGTGCTGGCGTCCGTGGACCGCCCGGCCTGGCGGCCGCCGCTGCGGCAGTGGTTCGCCGACGAGGCGCTGTTCTCGGGCTACGCCGCCGACACGGCCGCGGCCGCCGAGGCGCTCGTCTCGCTCGCCGGCGACACGGCGTTCGTGCCCGTGCTGCGCCTGAACGCCGCGCGGCGCGCGCAGCAGCTCGCCGCGCTCTCGGGGCGCACGCGCGAGACCGCGCCGCGCCTCGCGCGCGCGCTCGAGGGCGTCTCGGTCGCGATCTGGGGCGAGGACCTGCTGCTCGGGCTCGCGCGCGCCCTGCGCGAGGCGGGCCGCACGAGCGAAGCGCGCGCGCTGCTCACGCGCGGCGCCGAGCTGATGCGCGGCCGGCCCGAGCTGGCGCTCGAGCGCGCGTGGGCGCAGCTGCGCGAGGGCCCGCCCGCGGCGGTCGTGCCCTCGCTCGATTCGCTGGCGCGGCTCTTTCCCCCGGCGCGCTTCCCGCTCGCCGAGGCGCAGTTCTTTGCCGGCCGGCTCGACTCGGCGCTCGCCAACTACCAGCGCGCCGCGCGCGACCCGCTCGCGCCCGACGCGGTCGCCGCGCTCGAGCGCACGTACCTGCTCGAGGAGAAGCCCGGAGATCCGGCGCTGCCCGCGCTCGGCGCGATCCTCTACGAGCGCTGGCGCGGCGAGGGCGCGCGGGCGCTGCGGCTCGCCGACTCGCTCATGGCGATGCTGCCCGCCGATTCGCCCTACCGCGCGCACGCCGCGGTGCAGCTCGCGGGCCTGCGCGGCGAGGCGGGCGACTGGCGAGGCGCGCTCGGGCCGCTCGCGATGGTCGCCGACTCGCTGCCCGGCGACCGGCTCGCCCCGCTCGCGCGCCAGCGGGCCGGCGAGGCGTGGCTCCGGCTGAACGACCCGAAGCGCGCGCTGGATCAGTTCGAGGAGTGCCTCGCGCGCTACCCGCGTGCCTGGAACGCCGCCGAGGTGCGCCGCCAGGCCGAGCGGCTGCGCCGGGAGCTGCGGCTGTGATCCGGCTCTCCGGCCCGGGGCGCGGACCGCTCGGCCGTCCGCACGTACGCCCGCTCGGCCCCGTGGGCGCGGCCGTGGCGTTCGTCGCCGCCGTGCCGCTGCTGCTGCTCGGGATGCTCGCGCTCGCGGCCGCGATGGTGTTCGCGCGCGGCAAGGGCGGCG
>CAZUEM010000222.1:0-1342 GCA_964619155.1 uncultured bacterium | reverse complement strand
TACGCCGAGATCGTCGAGGCCTGGCCGCTCGTGCTGGCCGCGTCGCTGCTCGCGGGCGCGCTCCCGCCGGGGGCGGCCTTCGCGAAGCTGCTCGTCCCCATGGACGACGCGCAGACCAACCACCTCAAGGCCTACGGCCTCGCGTTCTGGGTGCTCGAGCAGGGCCAGAAGGCCGAGTGGCTGCTCAACTACCGCGGCGGCTCGTTCCTGCTCGCCGACGACCCGGCCACCGAACGCGAGGCGAACATCCGCGGCGTGACGCTCGAGCCGCTCGCCGGCGCGGCCGAGGCCGCGATCCGCGCCGAGATCGCGGACGAGAACATGGAGACCGTGGCGCTCGAGAAGGCGCCGAAGGTGGCCGTGTACATCCCGCCCAACACGCCGCCCTGGGACGACGCGGTGACGCTCGCGCTCCAGTACGCCGACATCCAGTACGCGCGCGTGTGGGACGAGGAGGTGCTGCGCGGCGACCTCGCGAAGTACGACTGGCTGCACCTGCACCACGAGGACTTCACCGGCCAGCACGGCAAGTTCTGGGCGGCCTACCACACGATGCCCTGGTACATCGAGGAGGAGGCCGTGCAGAAGGCGATGGCCGCCAAGCTCGGCTTCGCCAAGGTCTCGCAGCTCAAGGGCGCCGTCGCCGTCGCGATCCGCGACTACGTCGCGCGCGGCGGGTTCATGTTCGGCATGTGCTCGGCGACCGACACCTACGACATCGCGCTCGCCGCGCAGGGCGTGGACATCGCCGACGTCGTGTACGACGGCGACCCGCCCGACCCGGCGGCGCAGTCGAAGCTCGACTTCTCGCGCACGCTCGCGTTCCGGGATTTCCGGCTCGAGCCCGACCCGATCGCCTACCGGTTCTCGGACATCGACGTCACCGCCGAGGCCAACCAGCGCGGGCCCAACACGTTCTTCACGCTCTTTTCGTTCAGCGCCAAGAACGATCCCGTCCCCACCATGCTCACGCAGGACCACGTCAACGCGGTGCCCGAGTTCCTCGGCCAGAGCACCGGGTTCCGGCGCTCGAAGCTCAAGCCCGGCGTGGTCGTGCTGGGCGAGGTCGAGGGCACCGACGAGGTGAAGTACCTGCACGGCCAGTTCGGGCGCGGCACGTTCACGTTCCTCGGCGGCCACGACCCCGAGGACTACCAGCACATGGTGGGCGACCCCGAGACGAAGCTGGACCAGTTCCCGCACTCGCCGGGGTACCGGCTGATCCTCAACAACGTCCTGTTCCCTGCCGCCGAGAAGAAGAAGCAGAAGACGTAGGTTGTGCGGCGGAGAATGTTGCTGGCCTGGCGCGTGCAGGGCTGAAGGGGCATGGAGACCACGGCAC
>CAZUEM010000221.1:0-5305 GCA_964619155.1 uncultured bacterium | reverse complement strand
CCCGCGCCCGCCCCGTGGGCCGCGGGGCCCGGCGCGGTCGAACGGGCGGTCGCCGAGGCGGCCGCCGCGTGCGCGGGGCTGCCCGGGCGCACGCGCGACCAGTTGCTGCGCCACGCCATGGGGCACGCGATGCGGGCGCTGCTCGGCGTGGAAGACCCGGCCGGCGTGCGCGCGCGGCTCGAGCGCGCGCTCGGCGTCGTTCCCGAGGAGGCCGCGCGATGAGCGACGACCGGTTCAAGGGCTACCGCGACCCGTGCCGCGCGCTCATGGAGCGCGAGGGCGTGACGGTGTGGTGCGAGGTCGAGGCGGAAACCACGCGCGGGAACTTCGCCGGGCTGCTGCTGCCCCGCTCCGAGACCGCCGACGCGGAGCACCTCGTGCTCAAGCTCTCGAGCGGCTACAACATCGGCATCCGCCACGACACCGTGCGGGTGCTGAGGAAGACGGGCTACCGCGAGGCGCACTACAAGATCCCGGAGAAGGCCTTCCCGGTGGACCCGGGCAAACCGCGCGTCAAGCTGCTCGGCACCGGCGGCACCATCGCCTCGCGCCTCGACTACCGCACCGGCGCCGTGATCCCGGCGTTCTCGCCCGGCGAGCTGTACGGCTCGGTGCCCGAGCTGGCCGACATCTGCAACCTCGACACCGAGAAGCTGTTCGCCGTGTTCTCCGAGAACATGGGCCCGGAGCAGTACGTCACGCTGGCGGAGAAGGTCGGCGAGGCGATCCGCGACGGCTACGCGGGCGTCGTGATCGGGCACGGCACCGACACCATGCACCACACCGCTGCGGCGCTGTCGTTCATGGTGCAGCGGCCGCCGGTGCCCATCCTCATGGTGGGCAGCCAGCGCTCGTCGGACCGGCCGTCCTCGGACGCGGCGCAGAACCTCATCAACGCGACCTACGCCGCCGCGCACGGGCCGATCGCCGAGGTCATGGTCTGCATGTTCGGCCCCACCTCGGACCTCTTCAACCTGCTCCACCGCGGCACGCGCGTGCGCAAGATGCACACGTCCTACCGGAGCACCTTCCGCACGCTCGGCGACATCCCGCTGGCCATGGTCGAGCGCGGCAAGTTCACGGTGATCCGCGAGGGCGTGGCGCCGCGGCGCGACGACCGCGAGGTGGCGATCCACGCGGTCTTCGAGGAGCGCGTGGCGATCGTCTACTACTACCCCAACATGCACCCCGACATGATCGACGCGCTGGTCGAGCGGGGCTACAAGGGCATCGTCATCGCCGGCACCGGGCTCGGGCACGTGAACCGCAAGCTCTACCCGGCGCTCCAGCGCGCGAAGGACGCCGGCGTGCTGGTGTTCATGGCGGTGCAGACGCTGTGGGGCTTCGTGCAGATGTACGTGTACGAGACCGGGCGCGAGATCCTCGAGCTGGGCGTCGTGCCGCTCGCCAACATGCTGCCCGAGGTGGCGTACATCAAGCTCGGCTGGGCGCTCGGCATGCACCCGGACGACCCCGAGGCGGTGAAGACGCTGATGACCACGCCGATCGCCGGCGAGATCACCGAGCGCGAGCCGCAGGACGGCTACCTGGTCTTCCAGGGCGGCGTGCCCGAGATCCAGGAGTTCCTCTGCCGGGTCTGGAAGTAGCCTTACTCCGCCCCGGATGCGCGCGCGGCCCGGCTTCCCCCGGGAAGCCGGGCCGCTTCGCCGGCCGCGGCCGCGCTCAGGAACCGCCGCCGGCCGGCTGCAGCGTGACGCGCAGGCGGTCCGTATCGTAGCCCTGCGCGCGCAGCCGCTCGAGGATGCCGGCGTAGACCTCGGGCGCCATCGCGCGCTCGCGGGCGAGGACCCAGAGGTACTGGCGGTTCGGGTGCCCGACCACCGCGTATTCGTAGTCGCGGCCGAGGTCGATCACCCAGTAGTCGCCCCAGAACGGCCAGAAGAACGTGACCTTGAGCCTGGCGTTGGTCGCGCGGTCCACGACGCGGGCGCGGCCCTTCGCCACCGTGAGCCGGCCGGCGAGCGAGTCGCGGTTGCAGCGGTTCTCGACCTCGACCTGGCCGTTCTCGCGCAGGCGGTACGTGGCGACGGTGCCGGTGCAGCCCTTCTGGAAGCGCTGCGGGTAACTCGCGATCTCGTACCACGTTCCCATGTAGCGCTCGAGCTCAACGCGAGGCACGGTTTCGAGCGGCCGGGGCTCGGAGGCTCGCGCGTCCGCGGCCGGGACGGTGAGCAGGGATGCCGCGAGGAACAACGCGGCCGGGTGGACGTGCGGGCGGGTGCGCATCGGAGGTTCTCCTTCGGAACTCGGGGTGCGGGCGGCGGTCGGATGCGGCGGGGCCCTCACGGGATTCGCGCCGGCGCGGGGCGGCCCGCGGCCGGTCAGCGCGCGCGGTAGACGTCGGTGTTGAGGTACTTGAGGCCGGAGTCGGCCATGAGCGTGACCACGCGCCGGCCGGGGCCGAGGCGTTCCGCGACGCGCAGCGCCGCGACCACGTTGGCCCCCGACGAGGTGCCGGCGAACAGCGCCTCCTCGCGAGCGAGCCGCCGCGCCATCGCCTTCGCCTCGTCGGTGGCGACCGGCTCGATGCCGTCGGCCAGGGCGGGGTCCCAGAGCGGCGGCGTGTAGCCGATGCCCACGCCCTCGATCTTGTGCGGCCCGGGCGGCCCGCCCGAGAGCACGGCGGACTCGGCGGGCTCGACCGCGAAGAACTTCACGGCCGCGTCGCGCGCCTTGAGCGCCGCCGCCACCCCGCGCGAGGAGGCGGCGGTGCCGACGCTGTGCACGAACGCGTCCACCCGCCCGTCCGTCTGCTCCCAGATCTCCCCGCCGAGGCGCTCGTAGCCCGCGATCGTGTCCGGGTTGTGGAGCTGGTTCACCCACCAGGCCCCGGGCTCCTCGCTCAACGCCCGGGCGGTCTCGATCATGTCGAGGATGAGCTTCTTCGTCGTCTTCCCGCCCTCGCTCGGCACCAGCGTCAGCTCGGCGCCGAGCGCGGCCATCTGGTTCAGCTTCTCGGGGCTGAAGGCGTCCGAGGTGACGATGCGGATGCGGTGGCCGCGCGCCGCGCACACCAGCGCGAGCGAGGCGCCGGTGCTGCCGCCCGTGTACTCGACGACCGTGCCCCCCGGCCGCAACCGGCCGTCGGCCTCGGCGCGCGCGATCACGGCGAGCGCCATGCGGTCCTTGACGCTCCCGGTCGGGTTCTCCCACTCGAGCTTGGCGTACACCTCGGCCGAGCCGGGCGGCACGACGCGGTGCAGCCGGACGAGCGACGTGTTCCCGATGGCGTCTAGGACGTTCATGGCGGCTCCTTGCGCAAGCCCCGCGCGCCGGTCGCCGGGTCGCGGGCGGGTTCTTCGCCGCTCGCGGGGGTGCGACGGAGGTCGAGCGGAACGACACGCTATCCGGAGCCGGTGGTCCCGTCGAGCGCGGCCGGTTCCACGTCGCGAAGCGCATCTATCCGTTGTGCCCGCGCGCGCGCGGTTGCACAATGCGCGCGTGCCGCCCTCAGCCACCCGACACGGAGGTCCGGTCGCTCCCGCGCCCGCTCCGTCCCCGCACGGGGCCGCCACGCTCCTGCTGCACGACGTCTTCCGGCGCACCGCGCTCGCGCATCCCGGAAGCGTGGCGATCGACGTCCCCCCCGGCCCGGCTCGTCCCGCGCGCGAACGGCTGACGTACGCCGAGGTCGCGCGCCGCGCGGACGCGCTGGCGGCGCGGATCGCGCCGCTCGTGCACGGCGAGTGCGTCGTCGCGGTCGCGCTGCCGCGCGACTCGTCGGCGATCTACGTCGCGCAACTCGCGGTGATGTCGGCGGGCGCGGCCTACACCTGCTTCGCCCCCGACCTGCCCGCGGACCGCGCGCGGGACCTGCTCGAGGACTGCGGCGCGGCTGCCGTGCTCGTGCGCGCCGCGGACGCCGGGCGCTTCGTGGCGATGGGCGTGCCGCGCGAGCGCGTCGTCGCGGTCGACGCGCCCGCGTCCCCCGCGCCGGCCCGCAACGGCCACGGGCACGCCGCCGGCCCCGGCTCGCTCGCCTACGTCATCTACACCTCGGGCACCTCGGGACGCCCCAAGGGCGTGATGATCGAGCACCGGGGCGTCGTGAACCTGGTCGAGTCGGACCGCTCCTACTTCGGGCTCGGCCCCGGTGACCGCGTCGCGCAGAGTTCCTCGTGCGCCTACGACTCGTCGGTCGAGGAGATCTGGCTCGCGTTCGGCTGCGGGGCGACGCTGGTCGTGATGGACGACCAGACCGTGCGGCTCGGGCCCGACCTCGTGCCGTGGCTGCGCGAGGAGCGCATCACGGTCTTCTGCCCGCCGCCGACGCTGCTGCGCATGGCGGTCTGCGACGACCCGGAGCGGGACCTGCCGGAGCTGAAGCTTCTCTACGTGGGCGGCGAGGAGCTGCCCGCGGACGTCGCCGCGCGCTGGGCCCCCGGCCGCCGTCTCGAGAACGGCTACGGGCCGACCGAGTGCTCGGTCACGGTGGTCCGGACGCCGGTGCGCGCGGGCGAGCCCGTCACCATCGGCCGGCCCGTGGAGGGCAATCACGCGCGGGTGCTGGACGAGAACCTCGAGGAGGTCGGGCCCGGCGTCCCGGGCGAGCTGTGCATCGGCGGGGCCGGGCTCGCGCGCGGGTACCTGAACCAGCCCGAGCTGACCGCCGAGCGCTTCGTCGAGCACCCGCGCTTCGGGCGCCTCTACCGGACGGGCGACCTCGTGCGGCTCCTGCCCTCGGGCGCGCTCGCCTACCTCGGGCGCTCCGACTCGCAGGTCAAGATCCGCGGCCACCGCGTCGAGCTGAGCGCCATCGAGGCGCACCTGTGCGAGTGCGAAGGGATCGTCGCCGCGGCGTGCGCGCTGCAGGGCGAGGCGCACGCGCGCGAGCTCTCGGCGTTCCTCGTCACCGACGGCGGCCGGCCGGCCGACCTCGCGGGCGTGCGCGACCGCATGCGCGAGCGCGTGCCGGACCACATGCAACCCGTGCACTACGCGCTGGTCGCGCAGCTGCCGACGCGCGACGCGAGCGGCAAGCTCGACCGCTCGGCGCTGCCCGACCTCGCGCGCGCGGCCCGCGAGCGCTCGCGGTCGCGCGCCGCGTCCGCGCGGCCGGCGGAAGGCGGCCTCGCCGGGCGCGTCGCCGCCGCGCTCGCCCGCCACCTCGGCGCCGGCGCGGTCCCGCCCGACGCCGACTTCTTCCTCGACCTGGGCGGCAACTCGCTCGTCGCCGCGCAGGTGATCTCGACGCTGCGCCGCGATCCGGCGACCGCCTCGCTGACGATGCGCGACCGCTACGAGGCGCGCACGGCCGCCGCGCTCGCCGCGCGGGCCGTGCCGG
>CAZUEM010000220.1:0-5305 GCA_964619155.1 uncultured bacterium | reverse complement strand
CCCCAGCGCGGGTGCGGCGCGGGCGCGGGCCGCCGCTCGCGCGAGGCCCCGGGCACCGCGGCCAGGGCGAGGCTGCTCGCCGCGCCGGGGCCGCGCAGCTCCTCGAGGTCGCGGCGGCAGTCCTCGCAGTGCGCGAGGTGGGCGCGCACCGCCTCGCGCGTGACGCCGTCGCCGGGCGCCGCGTCCCACTCGAGCAGCAGCGCGACGGACGGGTGTGCCGCGCCGTCCCACCAGTCGGGCCGCGCGCCCTCGGCGCGCGCCAGCACGCGCGCGCACGTCTCGCAGGCGCGCGCGTGCGCGTCGAATCGGCGCCGGTCGCCCTCGGCCAGCAGGTCGAGCAGGTGGTCCGGCAGGTGCCGCCGGAACCAGTCGTGTTCGTTCG
The DNA here is from genome assembly GCA_964619155.1 of uncultured bacterium. Taxonomy (GTDB): domain Bacteria; phylum Eisenbacteria; class RBG-16-71-46; order RBG-16-71-46; family RBG-16-71-46; genus CAIXRL01. Next base: position 4,923 of record CAZUEM010000220.1, on the reverse strand, counting down.
CGGGCACGCTCGTCACGAGGTCCCTCCCGGTCCGTCCCACGGCACGCGCCCGTCCGCGATCGCCGCGCGCAGCCGCCGCATGCAGCGCGACCAGCGCTGCAGCAGCGCGGCGTGCGACTGCTTCGTCTCGCCGGCGAGGCGCTTGAAGTCCATGCCCCGGGCGCGGGCCTCGGCCAGCTCCAGGCACCCGGCCTGCGTCGCGCGGAAGAACTCCGTCACCTGGAAGGCCCTCCAGGCCACCTGGTCCTCGAGCTCGGCGAGCTCGGCGCGGGCCGCGTCATCGGCGCCCATCGCGTCCGCCTCCGGGAGCGGCGCGTCCGCCGGCCGGCGCGCCCGCCGGCGGATGCGCTCCACCGCGGTGCGGCGCGTGATCACCGAGACCAGCCCCTCGATGCGCTCGGGCGGGCCCGAGCGGTCGAGGAAGCGCAGGAGCTTGAAGAGCACGTCCTGGGTGACGTCCTCGATCTCCTCGGCCGGCCAGCCGCGCAGCAGGTATTCCGCGCGGCGCCGGACGCGCGCGCGCAGGTCCTGCCAGTCGTACGGGGACTCCGAAGGGTCTCGGGGGGCGGACACGTATGCCTGCGCAGAAGATGGGCCGGAGGGCCGGCGCGTCCGCGCGCGGCCACGCGCGAGCCGCCGGGACCGGCTCCATCGCCGGGGGCCGGGGGTGCCGCGGGCAGACTAGGGCGCGCCCCGGGGCGGGGCAAGGCATGGCGCTCCTCATACCCCCTAGGTCGCGCGAGGGCCCGCCGCATGACCGGGGACGCGGCCGCCGGCGGGCCGGGCGGGGAAATTTTCGTTCTCCCTGTCATACGGGAGCGGCTCGCGCGACCTGTAAGCCGAGACCCACCCTCCCCCGCGCCCTGCGAGGGGCCGGGCAGCGTCCTTCCTCCATCGGACGGGGCCCGGGCGCGGGGGAGTCGTGGGTCGCCCGTGACGCGGAAAACGTCCGGCCAATTTCGGGGGAAAGGCCGACGCGAACGGCCCGGGAGCGAAGCCTGCTCCCGGGCCGGTTTTATTCGCGCCGCTCGCCGGAGCGCCTCAGGCGCGCGAGCGCGCCTCGAGCCAGCGGACGAGCAGCCGCGTGCCGAACGCGTTCGCCCCCCGCGGCGAGTCGGCCCGGTCGGCGTAGGTCCAGGCCGTGCTCGCGATGTCGAGGTGCGCCCAGCGCAGGCCCTTCGCGAAATGCTCGAGGAAGGCCGCGGCCGTGCAGGCGCCGCCCTCGCGCTTCTCGGACGAGTTCACGAGGTCGGCGGTGTCGCCCTTCATCTCGGCGAGGTACTCGTCCCAGAGCGGCATGCGCCACAGCCGCTCGCCGGTCGCCTCGCCCGCCGCGGCCAGTTCGGCGGCGAGCGCGTCGTCGCGCGTGAAGAGCCCCGCCGCCATGCGTCCCAGCGCGACCGAGATCGCGCCCGTCAGCGTCGCGAGGTCCACGACCACGCCCGGCTCGAAGCGCTTCGCGTAGCCGAGCGCGTCGGCGAGCAGCAGCCGCCCTTCGGCGTCGGTGTTCGTGACCTCGATCGTCGTGCCGTCGAACGCGCGGATCACGTCGCCCGGCTTGAGCGCGCGCTCGCTCACCATGTTCTCCGCGCTCGGCACCAGCCCGACGAGCCGGAACGGCAGGTCCAGCGTCGCGCTCGCGGCGAAGAGCCCGAGGACCGCGGCGGCGCCCGACATGTCGTACTTCATCCGGCTCATGCCCTCGCGCGGCTTGAGCGAGTAGCCGCCCGTGTCGAAGGTCACGCCCTTGCCGATCACGACCACGGTCTCCGGGCGCTTCGCGCCGCGGCGCGGCGGCGGGCCGGCCGGGTCCTTCTCGAGCACCACGAACCGCGGCGGGTGCGCGCTGCCGCGCCCGACGGCGAGCACGGCGTTCATGCCGAGGCGCTCCATCGCGGGCGGATCGAGCACGGTGGCCTTCGCGCCCGCGGCCTTCGCCACCTCGCGCGCGCGCTCGGCGAGTTGCGCCGGCACGAGGTCCTGCGCCGGCGTGTTCGCGAGGTCGCGCGCGAGGCACACGGCCTCGCCGCGCCGCACGCCGCGCTCGAGCTCGGCCGCGAGGTCCTTCGGCGCCGCGGGACCGGCCAGCACCTCGGCGCGCGCGATCGGCGGCTTCGACTCGCGGCGGTAGGCGGTGTGACGATAGTGGCCGAGCACGAGCCCTTCGCCGATCGCGCGCGCCGCCTCGGGCTCCGCGACGCCGTCGGGATCGAGCGCCAGGACCAGCGAGCGGGCGCCGAACTCGCGCGCGCGCCGCGCGGCCTGCGCGGCCGCGAGCAGCAGGCGCTGCGCCCCGTCGCCGCCGCCGCGGCCCGTGCCCACGAGCAGCACGCGTTTCGCCTTCACGCCCTTCGGGTAGAGCAGCGCGGTCTCGCCGGGCCGGGCCTCGAAGTCGCCGCTCGCGAGCAGGGCGCGGAGCGCGCCGCGCGTGGCGCGGTCGAGCGCGAGCGCCGCGGCGCCGGGCCGCCCTCCCGCGGCGACGCCGACGGCGAGCACGTCGGCGGGCCGCGCCGCGAGCGCGGACCTGCGCAGGGTCACGTCCATGAAAAACCTCCTCGTGGCGGGGCCGCGGCCCCGGTGGTCGGCACGGAATGAGCGCAGAGTATCGGCCCCGGACGCGGCGCGCACGCGGACCGCGAGGCCTTCGGGCCTTGCGCCCGTGCGCGGCGCCCGGCAATCTAGCGCCGTCGTTCCGGCTCCCCGGACACGGACTCGCCACGGCACGGAAGCCGTCCCGAACACATGGAGGAACCATGATGACTCGCCGTTCCCTCGTCGCTCTCGCCCTGCTCCTCGCCCTCGCCGCGCTCGCCGCCGGCTGCGGCCAGAAGGCCGACCAGACCGCCGGCACCGCCACCAGCGACAGCCTGCTCGCCACGAACCCCATCGAGCAGCCCGAGGGCGGCATCGATCCGCAGGCCAGCGTTCCGCCCGAGACGGCGCCCGCGACGCCCGCCCCCTCGACCACGCCACCCGCGAGCAAGCCCGCGGCCAAGCCGAAGCCCGCGGCCGCGCCGACCGCGACCGTGCCCGCCGGCACCGCGCTCAAGGTGGCCGTGGACGTGGCGCTCAACACCGAGACGGCCCAGCAGGGCGACCCGTGGAGCGGCACGATCAAGGAAGCCGTGACCATCGGTTCGGCCGCGCCGTTCCCCGCGGGCAGCGTCGTGCACGGCGTCGTCGCCGCGGTGAAGTCCGCCGAGAAGGGCTCGCGCGCGTTCTTCGTGCTGCGCGTCACCTCGATCGAGTCGAACGGCCGCACGCACGAACTCGGCGCCACCGCCGACAGCATGATCGCGGGCTCGACCACCAAGCGGAACGTCGGCGCGATCGCCGGCGGCGCCGCGGCGGGCGCGCTGCTCGGCAAGGCGATCGGCGGCTCGGGCAAGAGCGCGGTGATCGGCGGCGTCCTCGGCGGCGCGGCGGCGACCGGCGCGGTCGCGGCCTCGAAGGGCTTCCAGGTCGACGTGAAGCAGGGCCAGGAAGTCGTCTTCCGCGTGGATTCCGACACGAAGGTGAAGCTGTAACAGGGTGAAGCTCCCGGGCGGCCCTTCGCCGCCGATCCCGGCTCGTCGGACGCGGCGCGGTTCCCTCACGGGGGCCGCGCCACGCTGTCCCGGGGCGTACCGCGCCCCGCGCCCGCGTGGCCGGGGCGGTACACCGGCGTCCGGCCGGTCGCACGGGCCCGCTTGGGCCGCAACGCGTTGAGCGCGCGCGCGCCGTGGCATGTCCGGTGCAGGTCGGGTTCGCCAGCCAGACATCCGCACCCTGCCCTGGGTGACCCTCGCCGGCCGCGAGCCGGCCGCAACGCTGGAGGAACCATGAAGAAGCTGTTCGCGCTCGCCCTCGGTCTCGCGCTCGCCGGTGCGCTCGCCGCCGGTTGCGGCAGGTCCACGCCGAGCGAACCGACGGGCCTCGGCTCCGGCTCGACCGCCACGCCGACCGCCGAGGACATCGCGCAGGTCAACGCCGAGGTCTCCGCCAACACGCCGTACGTCGAGGAGGACGTCTACGAGGGGAACGATCCCGCGCGGCTCGACCCCGCCGACGGCGCGATGGCCGCGATCCGGCCGCTGTGGTGGTGGCGCACGATCCGCTCGGTCACGCGGAACCTCGAGACGCAGTACCTCGATCCCGATTCGGCCGGCCGCCCGACGACCGCGGTGGTGACCGTGCGCAAACGCCTGCAGGGCTCGTTCAACGTCCTCGCCGGCGATTCGCTCGCCACGCCCGATTCGCTCGTGCGCAAGCCGCTCGACGACCGCTGGGTGCGCCGCCTGCTGCTCAAGCGCGTGCGCGTGGACAGCACGGGCCAGGCCCGCTGGCGGCTCGCAGGCACGAGCGGCGTCGAAGTCACCTCGGCGAACGCCGTCACCCGCATCCGCAGCGTGCGCGTGCAGGCCGGCGCGCTCGACACCACGATCACCGACCCGCTGCAGATGCACCGCATGCGCCGCGTGCTGCACGTTCCCGCGGGCGCCGAGGTGCGCGTCACGGTGCAGACCGGCGCGCCCGACGACCTCGTGCTCTTCTACCGCTGGATGCACCGCGCGCGCTTCCACAACGACGGCAACGGCGCGTACACGTTCCGCTGGACGGCCGGTTCCGAGCGCGGCCTGCGGCACTTCGGCGTGAACGCGCTCTCGCGCGGCACGCTGTTCGACGACGCGGCGCCGTACGACTCGCAGGCGTGGCTGTTCGCCTTCGTGGTCTTCGACGCGGACGACGAGCTCGCTCGCTGAAGCCCGAACGCGCGAACGGGCGGTCCGGCGATGCCGGGCCGCCCGTTTCGCTCGCGCGCGGGGCTACTCGTCGGCCGGCATGCCGCGCCCCTCGCGGAACAGCTTCGCCCACTCCTCGATCTCGGCCTTGCTGAGCGACGCGGGCTTCTCGGGCTCGCCCGCCTCCTCGCCGGCGCCCGCG
>CAZUEM010000219.1:0-5316 GCA_964619155.1 uncultured bacterium | reverse complement strand
GGGAGGGGCCCAGGCCCCAGTCAGGAGGCCGCGACCATGCGTTCCCGATTCCGCGCCGCGACGGCGCTGGCGTTCGCCGCCGCGCTCGCGACGTGCGCCGTGTTCGTCGCGGGCTGTGACGGCACGAAGCTCTGGACCCCGGGCTTCTACCTCAACCAGCGCCCGACCGTGACGCTGACGGCCGCGCCCGTGGGCGTCGCCGACACCGCCTGGTACTCGTACGAGATCCACTGGTCGGGCGAGGATGCCGACGGGCGCGTGGAGCGCTACGAGTACGCCATCGACCCGCCCGGCGGGCCGGTCGGCGACACGCTCTGGGTGGCGACGACGAAGCACCACGAGACGTTCCGCTTCCGCGCGACCGAGGCGTACTGGGATCCGGTGCACGGCTGGCGCGCGAACGGCTTCCACGTGTTCGCGATCCGCGCCGTGGACGACCGGGGCGCCTGGTCGGCGGTGGCCTCGCGCGCGTTCTTCTCGTACACGGTCGCGCCGGCCGTGCGCATCACGCTGCCGGCGCCGAGCGTCTTCGTCTCGCGCCTGGTCCCGCAGGGCGGGCGGATCGAGTGGACGGGCGACGACGACGACGGCATCGCCTCGAAGAAGCCGGTCCGCTACAAGTACCGCGTCTTCCGCACGGACGATCCCGAGTTCGACTTCGGCCTCGCGCAGATGTACCCGGACTCGCTGCGCCGCTTCTACGCGGCGCGGAACTTCGCGGGCTGGGACTCGGTGGGCGGCGACACGACCTCGGTGCACCTGCCGCTCCTGCAACCGGGCGCGCAGCACCTGTTCGTCGTGGTGGCGTTCGACGAAGCGGGCGCCTATTCGCCGGAGTTCTCGCTGTGGACGAACATGCTCAAGTTCGTCCCGGCCGAGGCATCGGCGATGGGGCCCGTCTTCACGGTCTGGACCGACTACGGCTGGAACTCGTTCATGCGCGGCGGCATCAACACCGACCCGCTCGCCTGGTTCCGGCTCGACGTGCCCTCCGGCGTGCCCGTCGCGTTCCGCTGGTCGGCCGCGCCGCTCGAGGGCACGCGCGTGGTCTCCTACGGCTGGAGGCTCGACGACGGGCCGGCGCACGGGCCGAGCGATTCGACCTCCTGCACGCTCGGCCCGTTCGCGGGCGGGGAGGAACACACGCTCCTCCTGTCGGCCGTCGACTCCTGGGGGCTCACGAGCCTCGTGATCGTGAACTTCCGCGTCGTCGCGATCACGTTCGAGAAGGAACTGCTGGTGGTGGACGACACGCGCTTCGCGCCCGACCGGTTCCAGTCCGGGAACCCCGTGCCGATCACGTACGGCAACACGCTCTGGCCGGCGGCGGCCGAGCTGGACACGTTCCTGTTCGCGCGCGGCGGCTTCCCCTGGCGCGGCCCGCACGGCGTCACCGGCGACCTGCCGCTCTCGAGGCCGGGCATCTTCGCGGGCTACTCGTTCGACACGCTCGGCACCCGCCGGGGCTTCACGGACCCGAGCGCGGCGGTGCCGCTCTCGCTCCTCGGCCGCTACCGCCACGTCCTGTGGCTCACCGACGTCGTCGGGGCGACCACGACCTACGGCCCGGACTCCCCGGTGGATCCGATCTCGACGCTGCGCTGGATGAGCGCGCCGGGCCGCATGAACACGCTGCTCGCCTACCTGCAGGCCGGCGGCGAAGTGTGGCTCGCGGGCGGCACGGCGCTCACGTGCGCGACGCTCGCGTACAACCGCTCCGGCCCGTCGCACAACGACAACCTCTACGGACCCGGCCACGTCGTCTTCTCGGCCGCCAACGGCGAGATCCCGGAGTTCGGCCTCGCCTGGGCCGGCGCCCGCTGGCGGAGCGAGTTCGCCTACAGCAAGGCCCAGACGCTGCCGCGCAGGTCCGCTGCCGCCGTCGGCGGCTGGTCCAACCCCGGCTGGCGGTACGTGGGCACGATCGCCGCCCCGGATTACACGCGCCTGCCCGCGTCGCTGCGGCGCCGCGCGCTCGCGCTCGGCGACTCGCTGCCGCCCACGCGCGCGAACAATCCCACGAGCTTCTACTCGACCGCGGTCGCCCCGCCGGTCGAGTACCTCACGCAGCCGAACGCCATCCTCGAGGACGTGAACGCCGACCCGCTGGTCGTGGACGCGCGCGCGGTGCTCGACACGCTCTACGAACTGCAGGGCGGCCAGCTCGCGACGATCGCCACCGGCCAGCGTCCGGCGTCCATGACCTACTACCACGGCGTCGAGGGCCCGAAGTTCGTCATGAGCGGCTTCGACCTGTGGACCTGGTCGCGGCAGGACGTGCAGGGCCTGGTGGATTTCGTCCTGCAGGAGATCTGGGGTATGAACCGCAACATGACCCGTCCCCCGCAGGCCCCCGCGGCCGCGTCCCGGCCCGCCCGCCGCGGCGCGCTTCCCGGCGCGTCCGGCCGGTGAGCCCGTTGCCGGTCCCGGCCGCCGCCCGCGCGGCGCTGCGCGGCGCCGCGCTGCTGGCGGCGCTCGCGGCGTTCGGCGCGCTCGGCTGCGAGAAGTCGGTGATGATGGGCACGTTCGTGGCCAACCAGCGCCCGCGCGTCACGCTCACCGCGGCGCCCGTGGGCACTGCCGACACGGCCTGGTACTCGTACCACGTCTACTGGTCGGGGGAGGACCCGGACGGCCGCGTCGAGCGCTTCGAGTACGCGATCGACCCGCCCGCCGGCCCGCAGGCCGACACGCTCTGGATCGCGACCCGCAAGAACGACCTGCAGATCCACTTCCGCGCGACGAACGCCTATTACAGCCCGCGGCACGGCTGGCGCTCGAACGACCTGCACCGGTTCGTGCTGCGCGCCGTGGACAACCTGGGCGGCGTCTCGGCCCCGGCGGTGCGTTCGTTCTATTCGTACACCATCGCGCCGATCGTCTCGATCACCTCGCCGGTGCCGACCAAGTTCTTCTCGAAGATGGTCGCCCCGGCGCTGCGCATCCAGTGGGAGGGACGCGACGACGACGGGGTGTTCACGCAGAAGCCCGTCCACTACCGCTACCGCCTCCTGCGCCCCGGCGACTCCGACTTCGATTTCCAGCAGGCGCTGAGCGACCCGGACTCCCTGCGGCGCTTCCACGCGGCCCGCAACTTCGCCGGCTGGGACTCGGTGGGGGGCGACACGACCTTCGCCCAGTACACCGGCCTGACGCCGAACTCGCCTTACGTGTTCGTCGTCATCGGCGTGGACGAAGCCGGCGCCTACTCGCCCGACTTCTCGCTCGAGTCGAACATGCTGCGCTTCACGCCCGGGTTCGCGAACACGCTCGGGCCGACGTTCACGGTCTTCAACTCGTTCATCACCTACGAATACCAGTCCGGCGGCTACACGCTCGACCCGCTCGCGTGGATCAACCTCGACGTCCCCGCCGGCCAGCCGCTCACGTTCAACTGGTTCGCCAGCCCTCCGCAGGGCGGGACGATCGAGTGGTACCGGTGGAAGCTGGACGGCGATCTCAGCGACGACACGCAGCGCTCGAACGAGGACACCGACTGGTACCGCTGGAGCCGCAGGAGCCACCTCACGGGCACGTGCACGGTGGGCCCGTTTCCCGGCGGCCAGGACCACTTCCTCTACATCGAGGCGCACGACAACAACGGGCTCACGAGCCTCGCGGTCGTCCACTTCCGCACGATCCAGCCGGCGTTCGACCGCGAGCTGCTGGTCGTGGACGACACCCGGCTGCTGCCCGACCGGCGGGCCGGGGGCGCGCTCCTGCCCTACGGCAACAACCCGTGGCCCTCGGCGGCCGAGCTCGACACCTTCCTGTTCGCCCGGGGCGGCTTCCCCTGGCGCGGCCCGCACGGGGTCTCCGGGGCGCTGCCGCTCTCGAAGCCCGGGATCTTCGCGGGCTACTCGTTCGACACGCTCGGCACCCGCCAGGGCTTCGAGGTCGCGAGCACGGGCGTGCCGCTGGGCCTGCTCGGCCGTTACCGCCGCCTGATCTGGCTGACCGACGTGACGGGGGCGATCACGCCCTACGGCTCGCTGTCGCTGGTGGACCCGATCTCGACGCTGCGCTGGATGAGCGCTCCGGGCCGCATGAGCACGCTCGCCGCCTACCTGCAGGCGGGCGGCGAGGCCTGGCTCGCCGGCGGCACCGCGGGAACGTGCACCCAGTCGGGCTTCAACGCCGGCGGTTCGCGCAACAACGACGGCAAGTACGGCCCCAGTCACTCGCCGGTCTACAGCTACACGGCCGGCGAGCTGGTGCCCGGGCGCATCCTCTTCGACCACGCCGGGTGGCGGAGCGAGGTCGCGTCCAGCAAGCCGAACACGGTGCCGAGGCGCTCGAGCGCCGCGGTGGGGGGCTGGTCCAACCCCGGCTGGCGGTACGCGGGCACGATCCGGGCCCCGGACTACTCGCGCCTGCCGCCCGCGCTGCGCCGGCGCTCGCTGGCCCTGGGCGACTCCCTGCCGCCGACGCGCCCCGACGGAACCGCGTTCTACTCGACGACGACGTGGCCGCCGGTCGAATACCTGACGCTCGAAAACGCGATCATCGAGGACTTCGACCCGAGCCCGCTGGTGGACGACCAGCGAGCGGCGCTCGACACGCTCTACGAGCTGCAGGGCGGCCTGCTCGCCACCGCCACCACCGGCCGGCGGCCCGTCGCGATGACCTACTACCACGGCGTCGAGGGGCCGCGATTCGTGTTCTCGGGCTTCGACCTGTGGACCTGGTCCCGGCGGGACGTGCAGGGCCTCGTGGACTTCGTCCTTCAGGACATCTGGGGCATGTCGCGCAGCGCCCCGGCGTCCGCGCCGCGCGCATCGGGCCGGGCTTCGCCGGCGGGGCGGAGCGCCCTGCCGGGGCGCTGACTTTGCCGTTCCTTGCGCGCCCGGGGGCCCGGCGGCGCATTCGCCGCGCGCGTTCGGGCCCCGGGCTGTGTCACAATGTCGCGCGACACCGATGCGCCGGGGCGGCCATCCTCCCGGCGCCGATGGGCTTTCGGGACGCGCCGGCCGGTACGGCCGGGCGCGCCGCCCGCGGGGCCCGGACCCGAACCGGGGGCGCCAGCGCGCTCCCCCCAGCGGCCTTCCGGCCGGAGAGCGATGAGATTCGACCTCGAAGTGCTGGTGCGGCGCGGCGCCGTGCTCGAATCGCGCCACCGCCTGCAGTGCGCCGTGGCCGACGTGCAGGGGACGCTCGTGGGCGGCACCGCCGAGCCGGGCCTCGTGACCACCTTCCGCTCCTCGGCGAAGCCGTTCCAGCTCCTGCCGTTCGTCGAGCGCGGCCACGCCGAGCGCTTCGGCTTCGGCGACGAGCAGCTCGCGGTGATGGCCGCCTCGCACACCGGCAGCCCGCACC
>CAZUEM010000218.1:0-5332 GCA_964619155.1 uncultured bacterium | reverse complement strand
GCTTCGCGCGCGGGCGCGGGATCCGGCCACGCGGGCGTCGCGACGGCCGCCGCCGGCGCGGGCGGCCCGGAGACGCGCACGCCGGCCTCGCCGTTCCACTCCGCTTCGAGCGACGCCGGCGGCGCCCCTTCCGCCTCGCCCTGCGGCCAGTAGCCGAGCGTCACCACCACGTCGGCGCCGGGCGCGAACACCGCGGCGCGGCCTTCGCGCCCGGCCTCGTCGCGCACGCGCACCCACTGCGGCTCGACCGGATCGCCGTTCACGAGCACGTGCACGCGCGCCTCCCCGACCCAGCCGAACGCGGCGCCCTCGGGCAGGTCCACGAACGCGCTCGAGCACGGGCGCGGCGAGTCGAGGCGGTCCCAGAGTTCGGCGTGCGAGAACAGCAGACCGCTCAGCGCGTGGTGCATGAGCGCGGGGATCGCGCGCGCGCGTGTGTCGGCGCGCGAGGTCTCGACCGCGACTCCCGCGAGGTCGTGCAGCCAGCTCTCGACCTCGACCGGGCTGAACCCGGCCGGGACGCCGAGCACGCTCAGCTCGAGTTCGGACCGGCGGATGCCGACGGTCAGGACTTCGCCGCTGGCGCGGGTGGAAACTGCCCAGCGCGAAGCGGGTCTGCTGGCCAGGCTCATTCCGAGGGGCTCCTTCCCCAGGCGCGTGGGACGCGTGCCGCGTCGCGAACGTGAACCGCTGGCGCACGCTAGCCAACGGTGGTGCAAGTGTCAACGGTATGCGGGGTTGTGGCATGGGCCTTGCCCTTCCGGGTGGCCCCCGGGGCCCGTTCCCCGGCCAGCCGCGCGGCGGGAGTCTCCCGCCGTGCAAGTTGACGCTTCCTTGCGTTGCGGTTTGCACGGTGGGCGCGCTAGGTTGCCCGCTGATTGAACCGATCGTGGATGGACCCGCCGACGGAGAGCCTGCAGATGACCGACCGCATGACTTTCCGGCGAGCCCTCCTGGCCGCACTGCTCCTCGCGGGGCTGTCGCCGGCCGGTGCGTGGGCCGCCGAGAGCGAGATCGCGCCGGCCGCCCCCGCTCCCGCCGACACGCCCGCCGTGGTCTCCCCGGCGCCGCCGGCCGTCGCGCCCGAGGTCGCCGACTCCGCGCTCGCCGACCGCGCGCTGCTCGAGCAGCCCGCGATCGAGGACATTCCCCTTCAGGTCAACTCCGACGTCCTGCGCTGGATCGAGTTCTTCACCGGCGCCGGCCGCAGCACGTTCGAACGCTGGCTCAAGCGCTCGGGCCGCTACATGGAGCTGTTCCGCAACGTGCTCCAGAAGGAGGGCCTGCCGCCCGACCTGGTGCACCTCGTCTTCGTCGAGAGCGGCTTCAACGTCAACGCGCGCTCGTACGCGGCCGCCGTCGGCCCGTGGCAGTTCCTGCGCTCGACCTCGCGCCTCTTCGGGCTCAACGTCAACCAGTGGGTGGACGAGCGCAAGGATCCCGAGAAGGCGACCGTCGCCGCCGCCCGCTACCTCAAGCACCTCTACTCGATCTTCGGCGACTGGCCGCTCGCGCTCGCGTCGTACAACGCCGGCGAGGGCCGGGTGCTGCGTGCGATCAAGTCGCAGGGCACGACGAACTACTGGGACCTGCGCCTGCCGCAGCAGACCGAGCAGTACGTCCCGCAGTTCATGGCCGCGATGGCGATCACGCGCGACCCGGTCAAGTACGGCTTCACCGAGGTGCAGTTCGACGACCCGATGAAGTTCGACGAGGTGAGCTTCAAGGGCGCCGTGGACCTGCGCGCCATCGCGAAGCTCGCCGACTGCACCGTCGCGGAACTGAAGGAGCTCAACCCCGCCGTCCGGACCACGCATCTCGCGGGCTCGGGCGGCGTCACGACGCTGCGCGTGCCCGAGGGCCGCAGCGAGATCATCCAGCAGAAGCTGGCCGAGGGCGCGAAGCTTCCGGCCGTGAACCTCACCGTGCGCCACAGCGTGCGCAAGGGCGAGACGCTGGCCGGCATCGCGCGCGAGTACTCGGTCAGCGCGACGAAGCTCGCGAAGGTGAACGGCATCTCGCGCAAGAAGCCGCTGCGCCGCGGCATGATGCTGACGATCCCGGCCTCGATGGCCGCCCCGCCGCCCGCGGTGCTCGAGCCGGCCGACGATCCGCGCACCTCGACCGATTACGTGCCCGAGCGCCGCATCGGCCTGCCCGCGAAGATCGCCGGCAACAGCGAGCCGGTGGACCGCGTGACGCACGTCGTGAAGAAGGGCGAGACACTCGCCTCGATCGCCGCCGCCTACGGCGTGAGCGCAGAGGACCTGCGCCGCTGGAACAACCTGACGGGCTCCACCGTGCGGGCGCGCCAGCGCCTGCGCGTGCGGGCCGAGGCCGGCGACGAAGCGGCCCTCGCCCGCGCGGCCGCCGACAGCGTCGCGATCGCGAACCTGAAGGTCCGGGTGCCGGCGAAGGCGAAGTCCGGCGCGGGCGCCGTCTCGCGCGGAACGCACGTCGTGCGCGCGGGCGAGACGCTCTCCACCATCGCGAAGCGGCACGGCGTGAGCGTCACCGCGCTCAAGCGCGCGAACGGGCTCTCCACGACGCGCATCCGCGCCGGCCAGAGGCTGCGCCTGCCCGCCTGACGCGCCCGGCGCGTCGGCACGAGGGCCCGGCGGCCGCAGCGGCCGCCGGGCCCTCGCCGTCCGGGGCGGCGCCTAGTGCATGGACTCGGGTCCGTCCACGACGCCGCCCGAGGGCACCGGCGCCGAGAAGTCCTGCTCGGTCACCGAGGCGCCGATGCGGGCGTTCTTGCCGATCGTGATGCCGCCCGGGATGCGCGCCCGCTTGCCGACCAGCACGAGCCCGCTCGAGAGGTGCTCGGGGCAGGCGCGGTTCGGGACGCACTCCTCGCCGTGACCGAGCCGCGCGCCGGGCCCGATCTCGACCTCCTTGTCCACGATGCTGCGGTCGACGACGGCCCGCGGGCCGACGACGGTGTCGTGCATGATGATGCTGTCACGGACGACGGCGCCGGGCGAGATCTCCACGCCCGGGAACAGCACGCAGTTCGTGACCTCGCCCGCGATGCGGCAGCCGTTCGCGATCATGCTGTGCGCGATCCTCGCGCCGTGCTCGACGCGCACCGGCGGCCGGTCCGCGCTCTGCGTGTGGATGATCCACGACGTGTCATGCAGGTCGAGCGGCGGGTGGCCGGACAGGAACGCGAGGCTCGCGTCGTAGTACGAATCGAGCGTCCCGACGTCCTGCCAGTAGTCCTGACAGCGGTACGCGTACACGCCCTCGTTCCGCGCCACCATGCGCGGCAGGATGTCCTTGCCGAAGTCGTGCGAGGACTCGGCGACCGCGGCGTCCTCGACGAGCAGCCGGATCAGCGCCTCGCGGTCGAACAGGTACACGCCCATCGAGGCGAGGCGCGAGGTGACCGGCCCCTTCGGCTTCTCCTTGAACGCCGACACCCGCCCGTTCGGCTCGGTCTCGAGGATGCCGAACTGGCTGACTTCCTTCTCGGGCACCTCGGTCACCGCCACGGTCATGAGCGCGCGGTTCGCGCGGTGGAACGCATACAGGACGTTGTAGTCCATCTTGTACACGTGGTCGCCGGAGAGGATGAGCACCTCGTCCACGCGCCGGCGCTTCAGGTGCTGCAGGTTCTGGTAGATGGCGTCGGCGGTGCCCTTGTACCAGTCGCTCTGGAACGCGCCGGGCGCGGGCTGCAGCAGCTGGATGCCGCCGCGCGTGCGGTCGAGGTCCCAGGGCCGGCCGATGCCGATGTGCTGGTTGAGCGACGTCGGCCGGTACTGGGTCAGCACGCCGATGTCGTAGATGCCCGAGTTCACGCAGTTCGAGAGCGTGAAGTCGATGATCCGGTACTTGCCGCCGAACGGGACCGCGGGCTTGGCGCGCTTCTCGGACAGCAGGCAGAGCCGGCTGCCGACGCCGCCGGCCAGGATGAAGGCGTAGCGTCCGGGGTTCATCGGATCTCCTCGAACCAGAGCCGGTTCGGGACCAGCGCGCCCGAGGCGAGCCGGCCGTCCACGAAGTCCTCGTAGCGCCCCCCCACGCCGATCGAGGCGGGCCGTTCGACGCGCCCGCCGGGCGGGATCCACGCGTCCTTGCCCACGAGCACGAGCCCGGCGAGCCACGACAACTCGGGCGGGCCCGGGTCGGTCCCCTCGCCCACCACCGCGCCCTCGCCGACGCGCACGTACTTGTCGAGGATGGCGCGCTCGACGCGGGCGCCGGCGCCGACCACCGTGTCGGGCAGGATGACCGCGTCGGCGACGTCGGCGTCGCGCTCGATGCGCACGCCCGGGAAGAGGATCGAGCGGCGCACGCGCCCGTCGATGCGGCAGCCGTTCGCGATCAGGCTGTTCTCGATCTCGGCCGTGCCGGAGACGAGCGCCGCGGGGCGCTCCTCGTCGCGGGTCAGGATGGGCCAGCGCGCGTCGTGCAGCTGGAAGCGCGGCTCGGGCTGCACGAGCTCGAGGTTGGCGCGGTAGTACGAGGCGACGGTGCCGACGTCCTCCCAGAAGCCCGTGAACTCGTGCGCGTAGACGCGCTCGCCGGCGTCCACGAGCGGGCGCAGCACGTCGAGCACGACGTCCACCGGGCGCGACCGCAGCATCTCGCCGAGCACCTCGAGCTCGAACACGTAGACGCCCATGTTCGCGAACGGCGACGCGCTGCGCTCGGGCTTCTCCTCGATCGCGCGCACGCGGCCACCGCGGTCGGTGGTCACCATGCCGAAGCGGTGCGTCTGGTCGGCCGGCACGCGCGTCACGGCCATCGTCACCGAGGCGCCGCGCTGCTCGTGCGCGAGCGCCAGCGCGCGGTAGTCCATGCGGTAGACGTGGTCGCCCGAGAGCACCAGCACGCGCTCGGGCCGCGTCTCCTCGAGGTAGTGCCAGTTCTGCGTGATGGCGTCCGCGGTGCCGCGGTACCAGCCCGCGTGGCTGCGGGTCTGGAACGGCTGCAGGATCACCACGCCGCGCTGCCGCCGGTCGAGGTCCCACGGCCGGCCCGCGCCGATGTGGTCGTTGAGCGAGGCGGGCGCGTGCTGCGCGAGCACGCCCACGCGCTCGATGCCCGAGTGGCAGCAGTTGCTCAGCGAGAAGTCGATGACGCGGTACTTGCCGCCGAACGGCAGCGCGCTCACCGCCCGCTCGGCCGACAGGACTCCGAGCCGCTCTCCGCCGCCGCCCGACAGGATCAGCGCCATCACGTTGCGCATCGTTCGCCTCCCCTCCGCCCCGGGTTCGATACGGCATTCGCGGGCACACTAGCGACGCGCGCGAGCGCCGGTCAACCCGAGGGTTGTGCGCTGAAGATTGCAGATGGCGCGGCCCGCGGCCCTTCGGGGCAGCGG
>CAZUEM010000217.1:0-5346 GCA_964619155.1 uncultured bacterium | reverse complement strand
GACCCTCGCCGCGCTGCGCGCGCGCGGCTGGCGCACGCGGCTCCTCTCGGGCGACGCGCCCGAGGTGGTGGCCGAGGTCGGCGCGCGGCTCGGGTTCGCGCCCGCCGAGTGCGCGGGCGCCGCCTCGCCCGAGGACAAGCTCGTGGCCGTCGAGGCGCTCGCCGCCTCGGGCCCGGTCGTGATGGTGGGGGACGGCGTCAACGATGCGGCGGCGATCGCACGCGCCACCGTCGGCGTCGGCGTCAAGGGCGGCGCCGAGGCGTGCCTCGCCGCCGCCGACGTGTTCCTCGCGCGGCCGGGCGTCGAGCCGCTCGCCCGCCTTGTCGAGGGGGCGGCCCGAACGCTCGGCGTCATCCGCCTCGGGATCGCGATTTCCATCGTCTACAATGTCGCCGGCGCCGCGCTGGCGATCGCCGGGCTCATCAACCCCTTCGTGGCCGCGCTCATGATGCCGGCCAGCTCGCTGACCGTCGTGCTCGTCGCCTGGCGCGGCCGCACGTTCGAGGGCACGTACCGATGAGCGTGATCTACATCGTCCTGCCGCTCGCCCTGCTCGTCGTGGCCGCCGGAGTGGCGGCCTACGTGTGGGCCGCGCGCAGCGGCCAGTTCGACGACACCACGACGCCGCCGATGCGGACGCTGGTCGAGGACGACGACGTCCCGCCGGCGAAGGGCCCGGACCGCGAAGCCTGAGCGGCCCGCGGGAATCACCCTTCCGCGCGGCCCTCGGCCACGGCGCGCAGCTTCTCGCACGAGGGCACGAAGAAGCGGCGGTCGCCGGTGACCAGCAGCCGCTCGCGGTTCCAGCGCGAGAGCGTGCGGATCGCGCTCTCGACGGTCGTGCCGACCAGCTCGGCGACCTCCTGGCGCGAGAGCGCGATGGGGATCTCGGTGCCCTCGGCGGTGCGGCGCCCGGTGCGCTCCGCGAGCCCGAGGAAGAGTTGCGCGATGCGGACCTCGACGCGCTGGCCGCGCATCTCCTCGACCTTGCGCGCGAGCGACATGTTGAGGCGCGTGAGCTCGAGGATGAGGTCGCGCGACAGGTCGGGATGGCGCTCGAGCAGCTCGAACCAGTCCGCGGCGGGCAGGCACAGGACCGCCGTCGGCTCCATGGCGTAGGCCGAGGCCGGGTAGGGGATGCGGTTGTAGACCGCGACCGCCCCGACCGACTCGCCGCGCCCGAAGATCTCGAGGATCACGTCGCCGCCCGCGCCGTGGCGCACGATCTTCACGCGCCCGCCGACGATCAGGTGCAGCGTCTCGGCCGGATCGCCCGCGCTCCAGAGCGCGTCGCCCTTGTGCAGGTCGCGCAGGCTGGCGATCGACTCGATGCGCTGGAGGTCCCGTTCCGGCAATCCCCGGAACATCGGTGTCGAGCGGACGGCGGCCCGGATTCTCTCGGCGCGCGGGTCGTGCAACGGAGTGCCTCCGGGGATGGACCGGGCCCCGCGGGCCCGGCGACGGCGGCCTTTCGCTTGCGGGGCCGGAGGATGCGTCACCCGCCCTGCTCGCGCAACCCCGCGGGGTCGCGAAGACAAGGCGTGAGAAGCGCTTCCCGCTCGCGGCGAAAAGTGCATGCGCTATGACGGCCGTCATACGGGTCCGCCCGTCCGCGGGGCGATCCTGCGGCCATGCCACACGGCCCGGCGGCTTCCGACGATCCATTCGAGGCGTTCCGCCTCGACCACGCCCGCGTGCTCGAAGCGCTCGAAGCGCTCGAAGCGGGCGTGCTCGGCGGCGCGCCGGACCCGGCGGCCCTGCGCGACCTGGTCGCGCTGCTCGAACGGCAGTTCGCCACCCACATGGCGGCCGAGGACGCGGTGCTCTACCCGGCGCTGCGCGCCGCGCTGCCGGTCGCGGGCGGCACGATCGATCCGCTGCTCGCGGACCACGCCGAGCTGCGTGCGACGCTGGCCGAGCTCCGCGCCGCGCTCGGGCGCCCGCGGGACGGCGTGCGCGACGAGCAGATCGCCGTGCTGGCCCGCGACTTCACCGACCTGCTCCGGCTCCACATCCGGAAGGAGGAGTCCCTCGTCCTCGACGTGGCCTCGCGCGTCCTCACGGGCGCCGAACTGGCGGCGATGGCGGCGGGGCTCGACGCGTTCCGACGCGAGACCCACGACCCCCGCGCCCCCGAGGGGCGCTGAAAGGACACGATCATGCACCGACGCGCGCCCATCCTCCCCGTGCTCGCGCTCTTCCTCGCGCTGCTGGCCGGCTGCGGCGGCCAGCCGGCCGGGGACCAGGCCTCGAAGGAGACCGCGGCCCCGTCCACGCCCGAGGCGAGCAAGCTGCTCGCGAAGTCCCTCTACGACGACGGCCCGCGCGCGGGCGAGTCCCCCGTCGACGCCGCCGCGGCGGCCGCGGGCGAGAAGCTCTTCTCCACCAAGGGCTGCACGGCCTGCCACGCCTGGGGCAAGCGCCTCACCGGCCCCGACCTCAAGGACGTCACGAAGCGCCGCACGCAGGCGTGGATGGAGCAGCAGATCCTCCACCCGGACGTGATGATCAAGACCGACCCCATCGCGCGCGAACTGTTCGCCCAGTACGCGCTGCAGATGCCCAAGCAGGGCCTGACCGACGAGCAGGCGAAGCAGGTGATCGAGTACCTCAAGAAGCGCGACGCGGAAGGCAAGTAGACCCGGGCGGCTCGGACCGCCGGGGCCCGTCCGGGTCCCGGAACCGCGCGGGTTCCTCGAAAGGAGGCAGCGATGCGACACCGTTGGAAGATGGCACTCGTGGCCGCGGGCATCCTCGCGGCCGCGGCCGGCTGCATGGCGGCGAAGGGCGGCGGCGGCGGCGACGCCGCGGGCAAGACGTACGTGAAGCCCGGCGAGCACGACGCGTACTACGCGTTCCTGTCGGGCGGGCACCACGGCAACATCTACGTCTACGGCATCCCGTCGTGCCGGCACATCACCACCATCCCGGTGTTCACGCCCGAACCGGCCGTGGGCTACGGCTACGACGAGGAATCGAAGGCGATGCTCGGCGGCCGCACGTGGGGCGACGCGCACCACCCGGGCCTCTCCGAGACCGACGGCAACTACGACGGGCGCTGGCTGTTCATCAACGACATGGTGAGCGCCCGCATCGCGCGCATCGACCTGGGCGACTTCAAGACCAAGCAGATCTTCGGGCCGATCCCGAACCTCTCGGCGGCACACGCCTGCCCGTTCCCGACGCCGAACACGGAGTACGTGTTCGCGGCCTCGCGCTTCTCGGTGCCGGTGCCGAACCGCCCGGCGCGCGTGCAGGACTACGGCAAGGACTTCCGCGGCATCATCGCGGGCATCAAGGTGGACCCCAAGGACGGCACGATGTCCATGGGCTTCGAGATCCTGATGCCGCCGTTCGACTGGGACCTCGCCGACGCCGGCAAGGGCCCGAGCCACGGCTGGACGTTCTTCACGTGCTACAACAGCGAGATGGCGTTCGACTCGCTCGAGGTCAAGGCCTCCCAGAACGAGATGGACTACTTCGCGGCCGTGGACTGGCGCGCCGCGCAGAAGGCCGTGGACGAGGGCAAGGCCGACATGATCGGCGGCGCTCCCGTGCTCGACCCCGCGAAGGTGCCCGGGATCGTCTACCTGGTGCCGGTGCCCAAGAGCCCGCACGGCGTGGACGTCAACCCCAGCGGCGAGTACGTCGTGTGCTCGGGCAAGCTGCAGGCCGAGACCAGCGTCTACAGCTTCGCCAAGGTGATGAAGGCGATCGAGGCGAAGGCGTTCGACGGCGACCGCATGGGCGTGCCGGTGCTCAAGTACGACGACTGCCTCGAGGCCAAGGTGCCGGTCGGCCTGGGCCCGCTGCACACCCAGTTCGACGACAAGGGCTTCGCGTACACGTCGCTCTTCCTCGATTCGCAGATCGCGAAGTGGAAGGTCGGCCCGCCGTGGGACGTCGTGGACAAGATCGACGTCTACTACTCGATCGGGCACCTGATGGCGTCCGAGGGCGACACGCGCAACCCGACCGGCGAGTACGTCGTGGCGCTCGACAAGATCTCGAAGGACCGCTACCTCAACGTCGGCCCGACGCACCCCGAGGCGGCGCAGCTCATCGACCTGCGTGGCCCGAAGATGGAGCTGCTGTACGACTTCCCGACCTACCTCGAGCCGCACTACGCGCAGATGGTGAAGGCCGAGAAGCTCAAGCCCTTCAAGATCTACCCGCTCGAGGAGAACCACAAGCCGCACGCCATCAAGAAGGCCGAGGACGCCCGGGTGGAGCGCAAGGGCAGCCGCGTGGACGTCTACATGCTCGCGGTCCGCACGCACTTCACGCCCGACATCGTCACGGTCAACGAGGGCGACGACGTGTACTTCCACGTCACCAACCTCGAGCAGGACGACGACATCGCGCACGGCTTCGGCATCCTGTGGTCGAACTGCAACATGCAGGTCGAGCCGGGCGAGACGAAGACCATGCACTGGAAGGCCGAGAAGCCGGGCATCGTGCCGTTCTACTGCTCGAACTTCTGCAGCGCGCTGCACCAGGAGATGCAGGGCCTGATCGAGGTGCGCCCGCGCGGCTCGGCCGTCGCGAGCGTGCAGCGTCCGGACCCGGCGAAGACGGCTCAGATCGCGGCCGAGATCGGCCGGAAGTAGTCTGGCCCGCGGCCGGCCGGGGGAGGGCCCCCCGGCCGGCGCGGGATTCCCGAGGAGTCCCGAAGTGACCGCCTATCTCGCCGGCACGTTCCGGCCGTCCGAGCGCCGCTCCATCTTCCTCGCGGCGCTGGTCCTGTTGCCGGTCTTCTTCTTCCCGGTGCTGCACATCTGGGAGATGCGCATGTGGGCCCCGCAGTACCGCGAGGGCCTCGTGCTCAAGATCTACACGAACGAGCTCCGCGGGGACGTGGACAAGATCAACACGCTCAACCACTACGTGGGCATGAAGGCGCTTCGCAACGAGGACTTCCGCGAGTTCCGCTTCCTGCCGCAGGCCCTCACCGGCTTCGGCGTGCTGGCGCTGCTCGCGGGGCTCTTCAACCGCCGCTGGCTGGCGGTGCTCGGCTGGGTCGCGTTCAGCGTGTTCGCGGTGTTCATGTTCCGCGACTACGCGCTGTGGCTGTGGCGCTACGGGCACGAACTCGACCCCCGCGCGGCGATCAAGCTCGAGGCCTTCATGCCCCCGATCATCGGCTACCAGAAGATGGCGAACTTCAAGGTGCTGAGCGTGCCCGGCCCGGGCACGGTCCTGCTCGGCGCCGCCTGGCTGCTCGGCCCGGTGTCGTTCTGGCTCGACCTGCGCGCGGACCGCGCGGCGAAGGGCGCCGGCCGGCCGTGATCCGGCCGCTCGCCCGGGCGGCCGCGGCCCTGCTGGCCGCGCTGGCGCTCGCGCCGG
>CAZUEM010000216.1:1689-5370 GCA_964619155.1 uncultured bacterium | reverse complement strand
CGCGCTGGCACGCCGCCTACCGCGCCGCCAAGCAGGTCGCCGCGTGAGCGCCGCCACCGCCGACATCCACTGCCGCGTGGAGCACAGGACCGAGTCCGGCCTGCGTCCGCTCGTGTGGCACTGGTCCGTCTGCCACGGGCTGACCGTGACGGCCGGGGCGTGCGAGCAGCGCGAGCAAGCGTGGGCCGCCGTCGAGGCCGTCCTGCGCGGTGAGCTGCGGCTGCGGAAAGTGGGACGAGGCCGACTCGCGCCCTACCTGTGAGCGACGCCGACCTCGCCCGCACCTCGCTCGTCCTCGCGCGCGGACTCGAGCTGCTCGACGCTGACCCGCTCGCGCACTTCCGCCATACCTCCGAGGTCCAGCGCACCTTCACGCGCAACCTCGGCCGCGCCGAGATCTACCTGCACGCCGCGAACAAGTTCGGCAAGAGCACCATCGGCGTCGCCACCGACCTCGCCATCTGCCGCGACCTGCCCGAACTCGACGGCATTCCGCTGCCGCGCGTGCCCACGCCCGCCCGCTGGGGGCTGTTCGTCCCGGACTACAAGGCCCACCGCTCGAGCACGCAGCCGATCCTCGAGGCGCTGGTTGGCAACTGGCCGCACACGTTCGAGCGGGTCGGGCAGACGCTGGTGGGGGTGCGCCTCAAGCCCCGGGCGTGGCGGTCGGACAACCCCGAGACCTGGTCGCTGCTGACCGTGTACTCGTGCGAGAACCCGAACGCCGGTGTGGGCGCTCGGCTCCACGGTGCCGGGTTCGATGAGCCGCCGCCGATGCCCATCCTGCGCGAGGTCCGCAAGGCCGGCGAGGCGGGGACCATCTTCCCGCTGTCCATCCGGGGCACGCCCTTGAAGCGCAGCCAGTGGTGGCCGCTGCGGGAGGACTACCCGGTCGAGCACGATGGCGTGATCCACGACGGGTTCCTGCGCCTGCGCGGGTCGGTGTACGACAACGAGGCGCTGACGCCCCGGGACATCCGCGAGCTGGAGCGCAAGTACCGCAACGACCCGCTGAAGCTCGCCCGGCTCTACGGGCAGGAGGTCAACACCGAGGGGTCGAGCCCGTTCCGCATGAACTACGCGGAGCTGGAGCGGTGGTTCGCGGGCGCGGTGGCGGGGGAGGTGCGCGAGTGGCAGGTCACGCGCGAGGTGGCGAGCCCCGAAGGCATGAAGCTCGTGCGGGAGTCGGTCGAGGTCGAGGTCCACGCCGACTACGTGCCCGGGCACGTCTACCGGGTCATCGCGGACCCGAGCTACGGCATTGACGACGGCGAGCACGACCCGGGCGCGGCGCTCGTGGTGGACATGACGGCGCGCGAGGACGTGTGCGCGTACCGGGGGTACATCGGCGAGTACGGGCTGGGCGTGCTGTGCGCGGGGCTGGCGCGGCAGTACGGCGAGGCGCTGGTGGACGGCGACACCTCGGGCGGCTACGGCTCGGCGTTCCTCGGCGGGCTTCGGGCGGCCGGGTACTCGCGCGTCGTGACGCACCAGCCGCAGGGGTCCGACCGGGCGATGGACCGGCGCGATATGGGCTTCACGATCAACGCGGCGACCCGGGCCGAGTTCGCGGCGGCGCTGAACGAGGCGCTGTTCGCGTCGGCGCAGGGCACGCCCTGGCTGCGGCTGCGGACCCGCTGGGTGCTCGCGGACCTCGTTGACCTCGTGCTCAAGAACGACAAGCCGGTCACGGGCGCTGGGATGCACGACGAGGGGTTCATCTGCGCGGGGCGAGCGGCGTCGCTGCTGCTGCCGGACCGGCGGCCGTTCGCGGCGGTGCAGGCGGCGGCGAAGCGCGAGACGCCGAGGGAAGCGGGCCTGAAGCGGCTGGCGGAGAGCGTGGGCCAGCCGGTGCGGCGCGGGCCGGGGCCGTACCAGCGACCGCGCATCCGGGTGCCGGGTCGCGGGAGGTAGGTACGCGAAGGCGTCTCGCTGCGCCGCGCTGCGCCTGCGGTATCGCTCCCGCTGTCGGTGGGAACCCATCAACACGGGAGAACACACATGAAGCGTTTCATCGCGCTCGCGCTCACGGCGCTTGCGCTTGCGTCGTTCACCGCGACCGCCAACGCCGGGTGGACCGTCGAAGACGTGAAGTGGCGGCACTTCGGTCGCGGCAACCTCGGCTTCTCCGAGCAGGGCACTTCGCGCATGTCGGACACGATGTACGTCTCGGCAGCCCCGGCGCGCGCGGACACCACGGCCTCGTGGTCGATGCTCGACGTGGACGCCATCGGCTACATCGAGCAGGGCTCGGCGGCTGCCGACTCGATCGCTTCGGCGTACTTTGTGATCCAGGCCGACTCGTCGGTGGCGTCGTCCGTCAACTTCAAGAACACGACGGTCACGCTCCAGGTCAACTACGGCCAGAGTTCGGCGGGCTGGATGACCGTGCGTTCGGCGCTGTCGCCGCTCGCCACGGACGCCGCGAAGATCCTCGTGGTGCCGATCTGGGACCGCCTCGCGGCGATCACCACGGACCTCGGCATCGACCTCGCGCACCCGTTCGACTCGCACGCCCCGGCGATGCGGGCCATCGTGACGTGGGGTACTTCGGCGGCCGTGCCGTCGGCGCGCGTCGTGATCAAGAAGTTCAAGCGGTAGCGCAATCGGGGGAAGCGCTGCGGCGGTCACTGTGGAGCGGCCCCGCACCCGTCGCAGCGCCAACCCGGGAACCACAAGGCCGAGGGAAGCCCCCGCGCGTGAACGAACGCTACGTCGAGACCGTCAAGGACATCGGCAAGTACGAAGCCTACTGGCGACCCATCCACGCAGCCGTGGAGGAGAAGGTCGCCTTCTTGTTCGACGGCCAGCACTACGACGACAACGGCACCGACGAGCTGGAGAAGGACCGCCGCCTCGCCCGCTGGGTCGGACAGGAAACCACCAACGTCCACCGGCACGAGATGGGCACCGTCACGCAGCACGGCACCAGCGTGCAGGCCCGCGCCGTGGACCAGTACGGTGACGACGAGCAGGGCGAGCAGGCCGTGGCGATGGTCGAGGCCGAGGTCGAGAACCCGCAGAAGTGCTTCGAGGAGGCCATCGAGGACGCGGTCTCCTGCGCCTCGGCGGCCGGGTACGGCGTCGCCGCCGTCGAGTTCATGCCCGACGAAGGCCCGTGGGGCGAGCTGTCGTACTTCGCGGAGGACATCCGCGACTTCATGTGGGATCCGCGCGCCAAGTCCATCCACGAGCACCGCTGCTCGCGCGTGATCGTGCGCCGTCGCCCGAGGCTGTCCGAGGTCAAGCGGATGCGCGGCCTCAAGCGCGGCGTCGTCTCGAAGCTCCAGGCGGACGGCGGCTACCGCGCCGACTTCTTCCGCACGCTGGAGACCTCGCTGCGAGCGCGCGTCGGTGGTCCCTCGAGTGAGCAGGACTGGAACGACGAAGACGCGGTGACGCTGTACTTCGTGTGGTCCCGCGGCACGGGCAAGGCCAAGCGGCCCATACCCGGCAGCGTGCGACCGCTCCCCGAGGGCGGGCGCTTCCTGCTGTGCGCGACCTGCGGCTGGCAGTCCGACCCCGAGGCGGCCTCCGGCGTCGGCTACGAGGAGGCGGAAGCCTGCCCGCATTGCGGCGACATCGCCGAGCGGCAGGACGCGGTCGAGGACGAAACGGCCATCTGGGGCTACCCGGACATCCGGCTCCAGATCGTCGCGCCCTACGCGGGCGTCGAGGAGT
>CAZUEM010000216.1:0-1589 GCA_964619155.1 uncultured bacterium | reverse complement strand
TGGGAGTTCTCGGACGAGCAGGGCCCGGTCATGTTCCGCGACGCCAACACCCCGGCCGGCGCGGTCCAGTTGCTCGAGGGCTCGGGCATCCCGGCGTCGTGGTCGCCCGTCTACCGCGCGACGCGCGAAGGGTTGCTGTCGCATCAGGGCATCGCGGACTTCGGCCTCGGGCCGGACCAGTCGCGCGACATCGCGGCGTCGTCGGTGTCGCAGCAGATCCAGCAGCAGGAGATCCCGCAGGCGCACTACCAGCGGCGCATCGCGCGCGAGAAGGCGCGCTTCCTCGGCATCGTCTACGACTACATCCGGGCGACGTACCCGGCGGAGCGGGTGATGCGCCTGCGCGGCCCGGACGGTGCGGACGCGGTGCGGGCGCTGGACGCGGCGACGATGCCCAACTTCGACTTCGTGCTCATGGACACGCCGGACTTCACGGCGATGGACGAGGCGAAGGCGAAGGGCCTGCAACAGCTCATGGCGGCGGCGCAGGAAGGCCCCGAGATGCTGGAGCTGGCAGCGAGCGTCTACCACATCCCGCCGAGCCTCGTGCGCCGCTTCCAGCGCGCAGCCGAGGCGCGCATGGCGCGAGCGGCAGCGATGCCCACACCGGCGGCTAACGGCTCAATGGGGCCGGGCGCGGGCAACCCCGAAGCGGGCCCCGCGCTGCCGCCACCTTCCCCCGAGCAGGACGGATACGACGTGGATTCGCTCGTCGCCGAGATTCTTGGTCCGCAAGCCGTACCGCAGTAACCACCCCACAGCGAGGCTTCATCCATGAGCGAAACTGACCTCGACACCGGGACGCGCCCGGACGTGAGCGGCGACGGGGCTGCGGCCCCCGCAGGCGTCACGCCCCCGGACGGCGGCGGCAACGGTCAGCCCGACGCACCCGCAGAGCAGCCCAACGCGGAAGTCATCGAACTCCGCGCCAAACTGGCGGCCTACGAACAGTTCCTCTCCCGCATGAACGTCGCCGAGCCCGATGCCGGTCAACACCCACCGACGCCGGACACCGGGCGGACCTACGAGCAGGACGAGGACACCGCCATCCTGGAAGCCGAGATCGCCGCCCTCGCCAAGAGCAAGGATCCGCTCGCGCGGATGCTCGTGGCCGAGAAGCGTGAACGGCTCCGCGAGCGCCAGCTCTACGGCAACGCCATCGGTGCCCTGAACGAGAAGATCGAGATCGCGGCCATGCCCGAGGCCCAGCGCGACGATTTCCGCGCGTGGCTCAAGGGCAACCGGCACAACTACGCGAACTTCGATGCGGCCCGTCTCGCGTACAAGGGCTACCGCTCCGAGAACCCGCTGCCGGTGGCAACGCCCACCGCTGGCCCGGCACGACCCGCAGCGGCCCCGGCCCCCCGGCCGAGGCTCGTGCAGGACGTGGAAGCGCACGCGCGCCCCATGCCCGCACGCGAAGCCGCCGAACGGATCATGACGGAGCAGCAGTACGACGACATCCTCAACAAGTACCACGCCGCAGGCGACCACGAAGGCGCACGCGCGCTGGCCCGCAAGTACGCGGAAGGGGATATCGTCATCAAGTAAACGCAGGGGCCGCTCCAAGGATAGGAACGGATGAGCAC
>CAZUEM010000215.1:0-5419 GCA_964619155.1 uncultured bacterium | reverse complement strand
TAGAAGACGTCGCCCGGGTACGCCTCGCGGCCCGGCGGGCGGCGCAGCAGCAGCGCCAGCTGGCGGTACGCCGTCGCGTGCTTCGAGAGGTCGTCGTAGATGCACAGGACGTGGCCGCCGCTGTACGTGAACTCCTCGCCCATCGCGACGCCGGCGTAGGGCGCGATGTACTGGAGCGGCGCGGACTCGGACGCGGAGGCCGTGACGACGATCGTGTAGTCCATCGCGCCGTACTTCTCGAGCGTCGAGACCACGTTGGCGACCGTGGACTCCTTCTGGCCGATCGCGACGTAGATGCAGACGACGCCGGTGCCCTTCTGGTTGATGATCGTGTCGATCGCGATCGTCGTCTTGCCGGTCTGGCGGTCGCCGATGATCAGCTCGCGCTGCCCGCGGCCGATCGGGATCATCGCGTCGATGGCCTTGATGCCGGTCTGGAGCGGCTCGACGACGGGCTGGCGCTCGATCACGCCGGGGGCCTTGAACTCGACCGGGCGGAACTTGTCCGCGCCGATCGGGCCCTTGCCGTCCACCGGGATGCCGATCGCGTTCACGACGCGGCCGATCATCGCCTTGCCGACGGGCACGGAGGCGATGCGGCCGGTGCTCTCGACGCGGTCGCCTTCCTTGATGTTCTTGTCGGAGCCGAAGAGCACGACGCCGACGTTGTCCTCTTCGAGGTTCAGGACCATGCCCATGACGTCGCCGGGGAACTTGATCAGTTCGCCCGCCATCGCGTCCTCGAGGCCCCACACGCGCGCGATGCCGTCGCCCACGGAGAGCACGCTGCCGACGCTCTTGGTCTCGAGCTTCGCTTCGTAGCGTTCGAGTTCCTGCGCCAGGATGGCGCTCACTTCTTCCGGTCGAAAGGACATCGGTGCGAACCCCGAATCGTGATGGTGTGGGTCGGGCGACGCCGGCTACACGCTGACGTCGTACAGCTGATGGGAGATGGTCTCGAGCAGGGTCCTGACGCTGCGGTCGATGATGCGGTCGCCGATGCGCACGTAGGCGCCCCCGACGAGGCCCGCGTCCACCGTCTCGGTCAGCACGATCTTCTTGCCGGTCGTGCGCTCCAGCTCGGCGTGCAGGCGCGCGACCTCGCCGCGCTCCAGCGCCACCGCGCTCACGACCTGCGCCCGCTGCAGGCCCTGCGCCTGCTCGACGAGCTCCTGGAACTCCTTGGCGATCTCGTCCGCGAACTTGAGCCGCTTCTTGCGCAGGAGGAGGTCGGCGAAGACGGCGACGCTGCGCATCGCGCGGTCCTTCAGCCCGCTCTCCAGCACCCGGCGCTTGTCGTTCGGGTTCACCTGCGGGTTCCCGAGGAACCCGCCGAGGCGCGATCCCGGCCGCACCAGCTCGGCCACGGCCTTCAGGTCCGCCAGCGTGCGCTCGAGCAGCGCGGCGAGCGGCTGCCCTTCCTTCTTCGCGACCTTCTCGGTCAGCAGGAAGAGCGCCTTCGCGTAGCGGCCGGAGACGTGCGCGTCGTTCATCGGACGCCGCCGACCTCGTCGATGAACGCGGCGGCGAGCTTGCGCTGCGCCGGGTCATCGAGCTTCGACTGCAGGATCTTCTCGGCGGTGCGGATCGAGAGCGACACGACCTGCTCCTTGAGCAGCTCCTTCGCCTTCTCGCGCTCGCGCGCCATTTCGTCCTCGGCCCGCTCGAGCCGCGCGTGGGCCTCGGCGTGCGCGTGCTCCTTGATCTCGGCCGCGACGCGCTGCCCTTCGGCGATGCCTTCCTGGATGCTCGCGCGCTTGAGCGAGTCGATGCCGCGCATCTCGGCCTCGAACTTCGCCTTCTGCGCGTCCGCCTCCTTCTGGCGCCGCTCGGCCTCGGCGAACTCCCCGGCGATCTTCTGCCGGCGAGCCTCGAGACCCGAGACGATCGGCCCCCAGGCGAAACGCCCGAGGATCGCGACCAGGATCACGAAGCCGAGGACCTGGGTGAGGACGAGTTTGATGTCGATCAGGTTTTCCATGCGTGCTCCTCGCGGCGCGCGGGGCCGGAGCCGCCGCGCCCGGACGGTCGGGACACGAACGTCAGATCTTGCCCATGAGGAGGAACACGGTCACGAACGCGTAGATCGTGAGGGCTTCGGCGAACGCGCCGATGATGATCATCGCGGTCTGCAGCTTGGCGATCGCCTCCGGCTGGCGGCCCATCGCCTGCAGCGCGCCGTTGCCGATCATGCCGAGGCCGATGCCCGAGCCGATCGCGGCGAGGCCGACGCCGAGGGGAAGAGCGAGACCGAGAGCGCTGGCGGCTTCCATCGTTGATACCTCCTGGGAGTGGGTCAGTGGGCGTGGTGCGCTTCCGCCCCGTGCCCGTGATCGTGACCGTGGTCGTGATCGTGCGGGAGCATGAGGAGGAAGTAGATCGTGCTGAGCATCGTGAACACCAGCGCCTGGACGGTGCTGGTGAGCAGGACGAGGAACAGGAAGACGAACTGGAACGGCACGCCGACCGGCACGGCGCCGAGGCCGAGCGTGGTCATGAGCGTGATGCCGAGGCCGGCGAACCCGACGAGCAGCATGTCCTCGCCGAAGATGTTCCCGAACAGACGGCACGAGAGCGACACGGGCTTGGCCAGCTCGCCGATCAGGTGGATCGGGAACGCGAGCGGCACGAGCGCCCACTCGATCGGCGAGCGCGGGCTGCCGGCGAGGTGGTCGAGCCAGCCGAGGAACCCGAGCTCGGTGACCGCCGTGTACTGCACGTAGAAGAACACCGTGATCGCGAGCGCGAACGTGACGTTCAGGTTCGACGTCGGCGACTTCATCATCGGCAGGACGCCGAACAGGTTCATCGTCAGGATGTAGACGAACAGCGTGCCGAGGAAGGGCACGTAGCGCGGGCCGTACTTGGGGCCGAGGATGTCCACGATGCCGTTGTAGACGGGCTCGAAGATCGCCTCGACGGCGTTGCGGAACGGCCCGGGCACGAGGCCCTTGTCGCGCCCGGCGACGCCCGCGATCACCACGAGGATGAGGCCGACGAGGAGCGCGAAGATCACGCTGTCCAGGTTGCCGAGCTTCTTGTGGTCGGCGGCGATCGGCAGCTTCATCGCCTTGGCGATGACCGTGATGACGTTGTCGAACTCCTTCGGGCCGGCCTCGTGATGGCCGTCGCCGTGCGCCGCTCCGGCCGCGCCGTGCGCGTCGCCGGCGGCCGCGTGCGGGTCCGCCGCGTGCGCGTCGGCGGGAGCGGCGTGCGGGTCGGCGGCGTGTTCGGCCGCCGGGGCGTTGCCCGCGACGAGGCCCGTCTGCGCGCGCGTGAGCGGCACGAGCGCGAACCAGGCCGCGACCGCGATCGTCGCGACCAGCGCGGTGGCGGCCCACGGGCTGCGCGTGACGCGCGCCCAGAGCGACGATTCGAGCAGCACGCGCGAGGCGGCCTTGAGGAAGATGACCGCGAACGGCAGCGTGAAGCCGGCGGCCAGCGCCAGCACCGGGAGCTTCAGCAGCAGGAAGCCGCCGGCGACCATGAGCGCGACGTTGGCGACCGCGGCGACCGCGGCCTTGCGCTTCGCGTGCGCCCCGCCCGTCATGCTGGTGACGAGCACCTCGAGCAGCCGGAGGTTCGCGAGCGACCACGCCGCGCCCGCCGCGAACGCGAGGCCCGCCGTGTACGAGACGTAGACGGCCGCGAACAGCCCGCCCATGACCGTGGCCATGAGCGACGTGCGATGGATTCTGCGGAGGAATTCGAGACCCATGCGTGCGGCGGCGCCCGACCCCGGAGGGTCAGCGCCTGTCGCGCTCCTCTTCAGCCTGAACGCGGCGAATGATGAGGTAGATTTCCCGCCCCGCGGCGATGAACCCGAAGACCACCCCGACGATGGACCACGCCGGTTCGGTCTTGAGCCACCGATCCACGAACTTGCCCAGGAAGAAGCCGACGAGGGGTGAGACCAGGAGCAAGGACGGGATGGCGAGCAACATGCCCGCGCTCCGCAGGCCCGATGGGTCCCGCCTGGGAGTGCGTGATGGAGGCATGCAACCCACCCCGGTGAAAGTTTTCACAAGCCAGTGCCGACCCGTCACTTCGCGTGAGGGTCACAATGGCGGGCGGGAAAGTAGGCGATGCCCCCGCGGGCGGTCAAGCGGCGGGCCGGGAATTCTCACGGAATCTTCGCCGGCCGCTTCCCACGGGGCCGCGGGTCGCGCGAAATGCCGTTTTCCCAGCCGTTTGGCCGCCATCCACACGGCTTGTGCACATGTCCCCGTCGCGCCGGGGGGCTCGGTCACCTGCCGCTGGCGCCCGCTCGCGGGACCACCTTATTCTGCCCCGCCATGATTCCCGTGCGTTGTCGCCAGATCGAGGTCCACCTCTTCCGCCGCCGCGGCCGCCGGACGGAGTTCCTGCTCCTGCGCCGGAGCGCCGAGCGCACCCTGCCCGGCGTCTGGCAGCCGGTCACGGGCGGCATCGAGCGAGGCGAGACCGCCTGGCAGGCGGCGGCGCGCGAGGTGCTCGAGGAGACCGGCCTCGCGCCCGTCCGCTGGTGGGCGCTCGAGCACCTGACGCTCTTCTACTCGCCCGCGAAGGACGCGGTGCTGGCGCTCCCGGTCTTCGCCGCCGAGGTGGCATGGACCGATCCCGTGCACCTTTCGCGCGAGCACGACCGCTACGCGTTCGTCTCCCCCGCCGTCGCGGCCCGCCGCGTCCTGTGGGGTACGCAGCGGGCGGCGCTGCGCGCCGTGCGCGACGAAGTGCTCGCGGGCGGCGCGTCGGCCGCCGCGCGCGAGATCACCGACCGCATCGCCGCCCGCCCGGCCCGCCGCGCGCGGGCGAAGCGGCCCCGCGCGCGCTGAGCGCGCGTCCACCGAAACCGCGAGGAGAACCGCAGTGGCCAGCACCAGCTCGTTCGACGTCACCACCGGCGTGGACATGATGGAAGTGGGCAACGCCGTGGACCAGGCGACCAAGGAGATCACCCAGCGCTACGACTTCAAGGGCGTCAAGGCCGAGATCACGCTCGACGAGAAGGCGGGCACGATCACGCTGGCCGCGCCCGACGACTACAAGCTCGGCGCCGTGTGGGAGGTGCTGCAGGCCAAGATGGTCCGCCGCAAGGTGCCGGTGCAGAACCTGACGCGCGGCACCGCCGAGCCCGCCGCCGGCTCGTCGCTGCGCCAGGTGGTGACGCTCACCACCGGGCTCTCGAGCGAGCTCTGCCGCGAAATCGTGAAGTTCCTGAAGGACGCCAAGCTCAAGAAGGTGCAGTCGGCCATCCAGGGCGACACCGTGCGCATCTCCTCGGCGAGCAAGGACGACCTGCAGGGCGCGATGGCGCTGCTGCGCGGCCACGACTTCGGCGTCGAGCTCAAGTTCGGCAACTACCGGACGAATTGACCCTGGACGGCGCCCCGCTCCGCCGGCGCCGCGACGGCTTCGTGGCGGACACCGGCCGCGCGCG
>CAZUEM010000214.1:0-5507 GCA_964619155.1 uncultured bacterium | reverse complement strand
CTCAGTCCCGCCCGGCGCGGCGGAACGCCTCGGCGACGCCTTCGACGGTCGCGGGCACGAGGCCGGCCTCGGTCACGAACCCGGCGATCAGCTCGTGCGGCGTCACGTCGAAGGCCGGGTTGCGGACCGGCGTGCCCTCGGGGGCGACGCGCACGCGGCGCACGCGACCCTTTTCGTCCACGCCCTCGACCTCGAGCACCTCGTCGGCGGAGCGCTCCTCGATCGGGATGTCGCGGCCGCGGTCGGTGGCGCGGTCGAACGTGGTGAGCGGCGCGGCGATCCAGAACGGCACGCCGTGCGCCTTCGCCGCCAGCGCCCGGCCGTAGGTGCCGATCTTGTTCGCCGCGTCGCCGTTGGCGGCGATGCGGTCGGCGCCGGTGAGCACGAGGTCCACCTCGCCGCGCTGGATCAGGTGGGCGGCGGCGCTGTCGGCGATCAGCGCGTGCGCGACGCCCTCCTCGCGCAGTTCCCACGCCGTCAGGCGCGCGCCCTGCAGGCGCGGGCGCGTCTCGCCCACGAACACGAACGGCGCGAGGCCCGCGCGCTGCGCCTTGTAGACGGGCGCGAGCGCCGTGCCCCAGTCCTGCACCGCCAGCCAGCCGGCGTTGCAGTGGGTGAGCACGCGGATGCCGGGCTTCATGAGCGCGAGCCCGTGCTCCCCGATCGCCGCGGCCGCGGCCACCTCGGCGTCATCGAACGCGCGCGCGGCCGCGAGCATCGCCGCCGGGTCCGGCGCCGCGGCGCGCACGGCCTTGAGGCCCGCCCACAGGTTGACCGCGGTCGGGCGCGTGCGCGCGAGCCGCGCGAACGCCGGGTCGAGCGGTTCGCCGCGCGCGGCGGCCAGCGCCAGCGCGTAGCCCGCGACCACGCCGATGAGCGGCGCGCCGCGCACCGCCATGCGCTCGATGGCGAGCGCGGCGTCCTCGACCGTCGCCGCGCGGCCGGTGGCGAGCCGCGCGGGCAGCTCGCGCTGGTCGAGGTACTCGATGGCGCCGTCCGCCCACCAGGCCGCGCGCGTCTCGCGCCCGCCCGCCTTCATCGCGCGCTCACCACGTGGCCGCCCGGGCGCGGGCCAGTTGCGCGACCAGCGCCGTGCCCGCCTCCTCGGCCGAGCCGCCGAACGCGAGCACGCCGTCCTCGTGCCCGCCCATCGCCGCGACGCGGGTCGAGGCGAAGGTGCCCTCGCGGTAGAGCCGCTGCACCTCGAGCGCCATCGCGGTCGTGCCGTTCGCGGCCTCGGGGTGGGAGACCGGCAGCCCGAGCGCGCGCGCGTGCCGCCACAGGTCGGGCGCGTGCGCGTGCAGCACGACGCGAACCGCGGGCGAGACGTCGTAGAGCGCGGCGTGGGTGAGCGACTCCGACGAAGGCGCGACCAGCCCGGCGCTGCCCGCGCGGTTGCCCTCGAGGTCCCACGACTCGACGAGCGCGTACTCGCGCAGCGTCAGCCGGGAGAGGCCGCCCGTCTGCGAGCCCGAGACGAGAAAGCGGCGCCGGCCGCGCGGCACGTCGCCGAAGGGGCCGACGCGCGCGCTGACGTTGCCGTAGCCGAGGCCCTCGTAGCGCGCCGGGTCGCGGCCGATCACGCCGATGCCGGCCAGCAGCTCGCGCCAGGCCGACAGCACGCGCGCGGTCTCTCCGAGCACGCGCTCCTCGAGCGGGCGGGTCTCGTGGCGGACGTCGAAGCGGATGACGCCTTCGCGGGGTGCGGCGCACATGGCCCGGTCAGGCTAGCCGAGGCCGCCCGCCGCACGAAACGGGCGAGGCCGCCGGGCGGTCCCGGCGGCCTCGCGTCGGTTCGGCGTCAGCCGCGGGCGTCAGCCGCCGCGCAGCGTGCGGGCGATCGGCTGGCGCGCGGCGTGGATCGCGGGGATCATCCCGCCGACGAGCCCGAGGATCGCCGAGAACACCAGCGCCGTCAGCAGGATGCCCGGCGTCACCTGGAAGCGGAACGCCTGCTCGCTGAACGACTGGAAGTTCGTCGTGCTCGAGGTGATGCCGTTGACCGGCAGCGCGATCAGGCACCCGAGCACGCCGCCCAGGAGCGAGACGAACACCGACTCGAACAGGAACGACACCGCGACCGCCCAGGGGCGGAACCCGAGGACGAACAACGTCGCGATCTCGCGCGTGCGCGACGACACGTTCGCGAACATGGTGTTCGCGGCGCCGAAGATGGCGCCCACGGCCATGATCGCGGTGATGAACGAGCCGAGCACGGTGATGATCGTGGTGAAGAGTTGCGACTGCTCGGCGTAGAAGTCCGACTCGCGCTTCACCTGCACCTGCAGGCGCGGGTCGGACTCCAGCTCCTTCTTGATCCGCTCGAACTGCTTCGGGTCCTTCATGCGGAACACCAGCGTCTGGAAGACGCCCTCGCGGTGCATGGCGGGCATGAGCACCGCTGCGTCGCCCCAGATCTCGGACTCGAACGCCGAGCCGCTGGCCTCGAAGTGGCCGACCACGGTGAAGTCGCGCTGCTCGAAGCGCAGGCGGTCGCCGATCCCGCAGTTGGCGAAGCGCGAGGCGATGCGGTGGCCGACGATGATCTCGTCGCTGCCGGGCGTGAACATGCGGCCCTCGACCACCTTCATGCCGGTGCGCACGGCGACCGAGGCCGGGTCCACGCCGCGCGTGGTGACGTTGGACGAGCCCGCCTGCCCGAGGCGCGGCTTGTTGACGATGACCACCATCTCGGCGCTGACCTGCGGACGGCCGTCGGCGCCGGTGGCGACCTCGGAATGCGCGCGGACGATGCTCGCGGCTTCCAGCGACACGCCGCTCGAGATCTCGCTGTCGGCGCCCTTGCGCAGCACCATCGCGTTGTCGGGCGAGCCGGTGGCGACGAGCGAGGCCTTGAAGCCCTCGGCCAGCGCCAGGGCGCCGACGAAGATCGCCACGGTGAGCCCGATGCCGAGCGCGGTCGTGGCCGTCGAGACCGGCCGGTGCAGCGCGCTGCGCACGTTGTAGATCAGGGGAATGGCCATGGCTCCCTCGCTCACTCGACGCGGCGCAGCGCATCCACGATGCGCCGCCGCGAGACCTGGAAGGCCGGCACGAGGCCGCTGACCGCGCCGATCCCGACCGACATGGCGACGCCGATCGCGACCGTGGACCAGTAGACCGACATGGGCGGCAGGAACCCGAGCATGTTGAAGCCCGAGCCCTCGACCGCGAACTTGGCGAGCAGCGCCCCGAGCAGGCCGCCGCCGAGCGTGATCACCGCCGCCTCGAGGACCACCATCGCGAACACGGCGCCGTCGGTGAACCCGAGCGTCTTGAGCACGCCGAACTCGCTCGTCCGTTCGCGCACGGCCGTCATCATGGTGTTGGCGGCGATCAGCAGGATGCTGAACACGATCGCGAGCCCGATGACGCGCAGCACGAAAGGCAGGTTGCCGTACATGCTGACGAACCCGGCCTGGAACGCCTGCTCGCTCTCGGTGCGCGTGGCCGGCGCGGAGCTCTCGAACTGCGAGTCGATCTCGCTCGAGATCGCGGCCGCGCGGGCGGGGTCGGACAGCTCGAGCACGTACACGCCGACCATGCTCTGCCCGCCCATGCCGCGCTGGTCGAGGTAGCGGAACGGGAAGAGCACGACCTCCTCGCCGAACGACTTGTTGGTCGCCCGGTAGACCGCCCGGATCGTGAACGCCCAGTCGCCCGGGTAGATCGTGCCGGCGACCGTGATGGTCTGGCCGAGCTTCCAGCCCTTCTTCTGCATGAGCTTCTCGCCGACCACGCAGGCGTTCTGCTCGAGGAAGTAGGCCGCGAGCTTCGGGTCGGCGCCCTCGGGCACGCTGGCGGCGGCCTGGGGCTCGGAGGCCTCGACGATGTTCATGTCCTTGCGGTAGACCGCGAAGTACTCCGGGTCCACCGCGAACTGGGCGAAGAACTCGCGCGGCGCCTTGGGATCGGTGCCGCCGAACCAGTTCGAGGTCGCGACGCGCTTCACCCCGGGCACGGCCTCGAGGCGCGCCCGGTAGGCGATCGGCAGCGGGAAGACGAGCGAGACCTTGTTGCGGGTCACGAGCCGGGTCTCGCTGCCGACGCGGATGGACTCCTGCAGCGTGTCGAGCACGCCGCCGAGCGCGCAGAACAGGAAGATCGCCACCGTCACGCTCGCCATGGTCAGGAACGTGCGCAGCGGGTTGCGGAACAGGTTCACGAACACGAGCTGGAGCATGGTCCCTCCGCGGCCGCTCAGGCCGACAGCACGCCCTTGTCGAGGTGCACCATGCGGTGCGCCTTCTCGGCGGCGTGCGGGTCGTGGGTGACCATGACGATCGTCTTCTTGAACTCCGTATTGAGCCGCTCGAGCAGCGCCAGCACCTCCTCGCCCGACTTGCGGTCGAGGTCGCCGGTGGGCTCGTCGGCGAGCAGCACCTTGGGATCGGAGACGATGGCGCGCGCGATGGCGACGCGCTGCTCCTGCCCGCCCGAGAGCTGGCGCGGGTAGTGGCCGAGCCGGTCGCCGAGGCCGACCAGCTCGAGCGCGAACGTCGCGCGCTTGCGCCGCTCGGCGCCGCTCATCTTCGCGAGCAGCAGGGGCAGCTCGACGTTCTGCAGCGCGGTCAGCACCGGCAGCAGGTTGTAGAGCTGGAAGATGTAGCCGATCGTGTGCGAGCGCCACGCGGCGAGCGCGTCGCCGCGCAGGCCCTTGAGGCTCGAGCCCGCCACGACGATCTCGCCCGAGGTCGCCTCGTCGATGCCGCCGATGAGGTTCAGCAGCGTCGTCTTGCCGCTGCCCGAAGGACCCATGAGCGCGATGAACTCGCCCTCCTCGATCGAGAGCGAGAGCCCGTCGAGCACGGTGATGTCCTGGGTGTCGCGCCGGTACACCTTGCGCACGTCGCGCACTTCGATCCACGCCATGTCGTTCCTCCCGTGGCCGGCGCGCGCGGCGCTCAGCGGCCTTCGACCCTGACCTTGAGTCCGTCCTTCAGTCCCGCCGGCGGCTCCAGCACGAGGCTCTCGCCGCCCGAGAGGCCCTGCCGGACCTCGAGCCGCTCGCCGCGCGCCTCGCCCACGTCCACGCTCACGCGCCGCACCGCGCCGTCCTCGAGCACCCACACCGCCGCGCCGTCCGCGGACCGCACGACCGCGGCCGCGGGGGCCAGCACGCGGCGCGGGGCGGCGACGGCCGCGGCGCCTTCGCGCGCGGTGAACACCACCTTGGCGCCCATCTCGGGCAGGATGCGCGGGTCGCGATCGAGGATCGCGACCTTGACGAGCACCGTCGCCTTCTGGCGGTCGGCGGTCGGCACCACCTGGCGCACGCGGCCCGTGAACGACGTGTCGGGGTAGGCGTCGAGCGTGATGCGCGCGCCCTGCCCGTTGCGCACCTGCGCGATGTAGGCCTCGTTGACGTCCACCTCGACTTCGAGCGTCTGCAGGTCGGCCATCGTCACGATCGCCGTGCGCGTCAGCCCGCCGCCGGCCGACGAGGGCGCGACGATCTCGCCGACCTCGGCGTCCTTGCGCAGCACCGTGCCCGCGAACGGCGCGCG
>CAZUEM010000213.1:0-5533 GCA_964619155.1 uncultured bacterium | reverse complement strand
TCGCTCGCGAGAGCGCGACGCTACGACCGCAGGCCGGTCGCTCCATACTGTCTAGTGCGCGATCGAATGGACCCCGGTCCGAGCATCCACAGCCCTGGGTGGCGCCTGCTCGCGCAGGCTTGATCGAGTCCATTCGAGTCCTCGAGAGTCCTCGGAATTCCGCCCCTCCGGAATCGCGTGCAATCCGTTATCGTGGCGAGTACTTCGGTAGCGCCCAGCGACTTGGTTTGGACACTGGCTTCGGAGCGCGTTCGGACCGTCAGGGAGGGTGCCAGCGGGTGACGGGGCGGGTGACGATGACCGGCCCTTCGGGTCGTTTCCAGGCCGCTCAGGGACCCAGATGACCATCGCCCCCACGGACCTAACCCATGGAGGCGCTTGCTGTTTCCTTCTGGCTCAACATCCTCCCGGTTCGGGTGGCAACTTGGGCTGATCAGGTTAAAAGTCAGGTGCTCTACCGACTGAGCTAACGGGTCACGGCGCGACGGACGGGAACCTATCGCAGGTCCGCCGCGAGTGCCACGCTCCGGACCGCAAGCGGCGGGGGAGGTCACCTCGCCGCTGCCGAACGCGCGCGCTCGGTCGAGTCGATCTCGGTGAGCGTCGCCCGGTAGAGCGGCTCGTGCCCGCCGCCGATCGCGAGCGCCCGCCCGGCCAGCGCGCGCGCCTCGCCCGCGTCGCGGCCGAGCCGCAGCAGCGCGACCGCGAGGTTGTTCATCGCGTCGGCGTTCGACGCCGAGTCGCGCAGCGCGCGCCGGTAGGAGCGCTCGGCGCCGCGCCAGTCCCCGCGCGCGGCCTGCACGTTGCCGAGGTTGACGCGCGTGCGGCTCTGGCTTGGGTCGAGCTTCAGCGCCCGGCGGTACTGCTTCTCGGCGAGCTCGGGCCTGCCCGCCGCCTCGTACGCGACGCCGAGGTCGCCGCGCTCGACCGCGGTCAGCGGGTCGTGCAGCACCACGAGGTGCGCGCAGCCGGCCAGCGCGGCGGCGAGCGCGAAGGCGACGAGGACGGCGCGCGCCTTCACTTCGCCCTCCCGCGCACGATGAGCGCCTGCGAGCCGGCCGTGCGCCAGCGCCGGGCGAGCTCGTCGCGCCGCATCGCGCGCGGGCGCTCGCGGCCGTCGTGCAGGACGAACTCGCCGCGCGCGCCGTCCCAGCCGGCGACGACGGCGTAGTGCGGCCGCGTCAGCGGCCCGCGGCCGGCCTGGTAGAGGACGATGGGCGGAACGCCGGCGGCGAGCAGCGCGACGAGCGAGTCGGGACCGAGCGTCCCGACCTCCGCCTCGAAGCCGGCGCGCCGCGCGGCCGCGGCGAGGTCGGTGACCAGCGAGCCGCGCAGCGCGCGGTCGTACGCGCGGTCGGCCTCGGCGAGCGCGGCGCTGTCCGCGCCGTGGAAGCGCAGCACCATCGCCAGCGCCGCCGGCCCGCAGCGCTCGGGCGCCTGCGCCACGACCGGCACGGCGAGACGCAGCGCACCCGGCGGTCCCGCCGCGGACGCGACGGGCGCCGCGGCGGCGAACAGCGCGGCGAGCGCCGCCGCGAGCGGCGCGCGGAGCCGCGCGCCCGCCCGCCCCGCGCTCATCGCACCACGATCTCCTTGTTCAGCAGCTTGAGGATCAGGATGACGAGCAGCACGACGACGAGCAGGCTGATCAGGGTGCCCACGCCGTCGCCGCCGCTCGGCAGGCCCTTCGAGGCGCTCGCGAGCGTGTGCACGTCCTGGTCCGACATCGAGGCGAGCCGGATCTGCACGTCGGCGGGCGAGACGCCGTAGTCGCGGAGCTTCTGCGCCACGACACGGTGCTCGAGCGCGCGCTGGACGATCAGCAGGTCGGCCGAGCGCTCCGAGGCGATCGTGGTCGCGCCCGAAGCGGTGGACGGCGCCAGCCCGGCCGCGGCCGGCGCGGCGTACAGCGCGCCGAACCAGGTCACGAGAAAGAGGGCGGTCCAGAACCGGAGCCTGCGCGGAAACGTCGCCATGGCTTGACCTCCGTGGTGGAACTGGCGTCTCGCGGGGAGGACGGCGGCCGCGACCATACCCCGCCCCCGCCCGGCGGCGGTACCCCGAAACGGCGCTACCAGTCGCGGCGGCGGAAGACGCGCAGCGCGACCGCGAGCGGCAGCGCGGTCTGCACGAGCAGCGCGGCGAGCGCGAGCGCGATGCCGGGCGCGGTGCCGAGCGAGCGCACGAGCACGGCGGCCGTGGGCCCGAAGAGCGCGCCGCGGCCCACGGCGAGCGTGACCAGCACGCGCGAGAGGTCCACCGGGTTCAGGAGCAGCGCGGGCAGCAGCACGGTCTGCAGCCCCACCCCGCGGAAGGTGGTCGTGAGCCCGAGCACCGCGAGGTCGTAGGCGACGACCATCACCAGCCACAGCGCGAGCGCCACTCCCGTCGCGCGCAGGCGGTCCGGCCAGATCGAGGCGATGGCGAGCGCGGTCGCGACGCTCAGCACCGCGAGCGCGAGCGAGACCACGCACAGCACGGCGAAGCCGCCGAGGTGGTCGGGCCCGGCGTTGAGCGCGACGACGAGGCCGCCGCCGCCCAGGCCGAGCAGCTGCGCGACCGCGATCGCCGAGGCCACGCCCGCGAACTTGCCCGCCAGCACCTCGGCGCGCGAGACCGGCTGCGCGAGCAGCAGCGACAGCGCGTCGGCGCTGCCGGTCACGCTGGTGACGCCGAGCAGCAGGCCGACCAGCGGCACGACGAACAGCACGAGGTTCAGGAGCGAGAGCGTCACCCGCGCGAAGCCGGTGAAGCCCACCTCGCCGCTCTGCGCGAGCCCGAAGAACGAGAGCCCGAGCACGAACGCGGCGAACAGCGCGGCGAAGCCGAACAGCCAGCGGCTCTCGAGCGCGCGGCGGTACTCCTCGCGCGCCACGACGAACGCTCGGCCGGGCCGGAACGCGGTGCGGGCGGCCATCAGTGCCGTCCCTCCGCCAGGTGCGAGCCCGCCACCCGGAGCTGCGCCGAGGGACGCCCGTCCACCATCCAGGCGAAGTCCTCGCCGGGCAGGTCGAGCAGCAGGGTGTCGGTGCGCGACTCGCCGGGAGCCAGCACGCGCGCGGCGAAGGCGTGCTCGTAGCCCGAGAGCGCGAGCCGCGCGGGCGCGGCGCCGCGGTTCACGACCGTGATCGCGATCCGGTGGCCGAGCACGCCCGGGGTGACGGCCGGGCTCGCGGCGCCGCCCTCGATCACGAGCGTCGCGGCGTCGAGCGGCGGCGGCGGCGCGGGCGCCTCGGGCGCCGGCGCCCGGCGCGGCAGGCGGCCGGCGAGCGTGAACGCGAGCGCGCCGGCCAGGACGCCGATCGCGAGGAACAGCCAGCGGCGGTTCACGGGCGGGCCTCCCGCTCCCCGCGCACCGCCGCGAGGAAAACCTCTTCGAGCGTCGGGCGCTGCAGTTCGACGCCGCGCACGCGCACGCCGCCGTCGCGCAGCGCGTCGAGCGCCTCGAGCACGCGCCCGTCGCGCGCCTCGATCGCGACCGCGCCGCCGTTCACCGCCGCGCCCGCGACGCCGCGCGCGGCGAGCAGCGCGAGCGCGCGCTCCGGCGGCTCGTGCAGCCCGACGACGAGGCGCGTCGCGCCGGCCTGGCGCGCGCGCAGGTCGTCCATGCGCTCGAGCGCCGCGGCGCAGCCGCCCACCAGGATGAGCACGCGGTCGGCCACGCGCTCGACCTCGTCGAGCAGGTGCGAGCAGAGCAGGATCGTCCGCCCCTGCGCCTTGAGCTCGAGCACGAGCGAGCGGAACTCCCAGGTGGCCTGCGGGTCGAGGCTCGCCGTCGGCTCGTCGAGCACGAGCAGCGCCGGGTCGCCGAGCAGCGCCTGCGCGAGCGAGAGCCGCTGCGCGTAGCCGCCCGAGAGCTCGGTGGCGCGTCGCTTCGCGTACCCGCCGAGGCCGACGGCGGCGATCGCGGCGTCCACCGACGCGCGCGGCAGGCCGCGCAGTTCGGCGAAGAACGCCAGCACGTCCTCCGCGGTGCGCCCCGGCGCGAACTCGGCGCGCTGCGGCACCCAGCCGATCGAGGCGCGCGCGCTCGGGTCGTCGGGCGCGAGGCCGTCGCGGCCCACGGCGATCGTCCCGGCGTCCGGGCGCACGAGCCCGAGCAGGCACTTGAGCGTCGTGGTCTTGCCCGCGCCGTTCGGGCCGATGAGCGCGAACGTCTCGCCCGCGCGCACGTCGAACGACAGGCCGTCCACCGCGCGCACCGCGCCGTAGCGCTTGGCGAGTCCCTCGACCCGGATCACGTGCGCCACCCCCCGCCGGTCACGACCGCCGCCGCGCCGGCCCCGGCGAGCAGCGCGAAGGCCAGCGCCCCCGCCCACGCGCGGCGCCCGGTGCGCGGCGCGTCGTCGTCGCCCGCGAGCGGCGGCGTCGAGTCGGGGGCCATGGCGACGGGCCGCACGCGCGGGAAGCGGTCCACCGCCTCGCTCGGTCGCAGGGCCGGGAACATCTGCTCGGCGACCCCGAGCGCCGCGACCGCCGGGCTCTGCGCGAGCACCGTCAGGTCGGGCGACTGCTTGGAGAGGAACGCGAACGCGCCGACCGGCGAGTACTCGGTGTCGCCGGAGCCGTCGTCGTCGAGGTCGTAGGCGGCGTGCGCGCTCCACCAGTTGCCCTCGCGCCCGTCGTCGAAGCGGTTGTCGGTGCGCCGCATGTCGAGCGCGACCGGGTAGTCGTTCTGCACGAAGTCGTTCGCGGCGAACACGTTCTTCGCGCACGAGGCGAACATCAACACGCCCCAGCCGTTGTCCTGGACGAGGTTGCCGCGGAAGGTGTTGCGGTTCGAGCCGTCGAGGAAGACGCCGATCGTGTTGACCGCGATCCGGTTGCCCTCGAAGCGCCCGTCGCTGCAGTCGCGCAGCAGCAGGCCGTAGGTGCGCGGGCCCTGGTTGCGCACGAAGGCGTTGCGCTCGACCACGAGGTGGTTCGAGAACATGAGCGCGCAGCCGGCGAGGTTGCGCGTGAAGCGGTTGCGCGCGAGCCGGCCGCCCTGGCAGTACATGGTGTGGAAGCCGTAGCGCCCGCAGTCGTGGAGCAGGTTGTCCTCGATCACGGCGCCGTGCGCGAACGACAGGTAGATGGCGTCCACCATGCGCGTGACGCGGCAGTGGCGGACGACCGCGTTCGCGCAGTACCAGAGGTGGATGCCGTTGCCCTCGCCGCGCTCGTCGCGCGGCGCGCAGCGGCCGGTCACGTCCACGCGCTCGGCGAGCAGCCCGTCCGCGCGCTCGCCGTAGACGCCGTAGAGCACGTCGGTGATCGCGAGGCGCGAAAGCCGCACGTGCGAGCCGATCACGACGCGCACGCCGGCGTCGATGCCCATCACGGAGCTGCCGCTGCCGCGGATCGAGAGGTCCTCGACGACGGCGCCCGAAGCGCCGACGCTCACCACCGAGCCCCGGCCCCCGCCGTCCACGACCGCGCCCGGCTCGCCGCGCAGCACGACCGGCGCGGCGACCGTGAGCGGGCCGGCGTGCACGCCGCGCGCGAGCAGCACCGTGTCGCCCGCGACGGCGGCCGCGAGCGCCGCGGGCGC
>CAZUEM010000212.1:0-5545 GCA_964619155.1 uncultured bacterium | reverse complement strand
CGCCCGCCGCGCTCGTGGCCTTCGTCGCGCTGCTCGCGGCGGTGCTCGCGGGACTCGGGGTGAGCTTCAAAATGGACGACCCCGACATCTGGCAGCACCTCGCGGTGGGGCGGGTGATCTGGGAGCAGCACCGCGTCCCCACCGAGAACCTCTGGACGTGGCCGTCCTACGGCGAACCGTACCTGCTGCCCTCGTGGCTCTTCCGCGCGCTGCTGTGGCCGTTCTGGCAGGCCGGCGGCGAGTGGGGGCTGATGGCCTGGCGCTGGCTGCTCACGCTCGGCACGTTCGGCCTCGGCTGGGTGGTCGCGCGCCGCCTCGGCGCGAAGGGGTTGGCGCCGTTCGCGGCGCTGCTCTGGTGCGCGATCGCCTCGCGGCAGCGTTCGATGATGCGGCCCGAGATGCTGGCGGCGCTCTTCATGGTGGTGCAGGTGTGGATGCTCGAGCGCCGGCGTGCGGGCGACGCCCGCATCACCTGGGCGCTCGTGCCGCTCGCGTGGGTGTGGATCAACGCCCACATCTCGTACACGCTCTTCTTCGAGATCGGGCTCGCCTACCTGGCCGACGCCTGGTTCCGCCGCCGCGAGG
The DNA here is from genome assembly GCA_964619155.1 of uncultured bacterium. Lineage (GTDB taxonomy): Bacteria > Eisenbacteria > RBG-16-71-46 > RBG-16-71-46 > RBG-16-71-46 > CAIXRL01. The sequence goes on along the minus strand of CAZUEM010000212.1, from coordinate 4,960 downwards.
GCGGGCCGGGCCCGGGGCCGCTCGCCGCGGCGCTCGCGCTCGCGCTCGCCGCCTGCTTCGTCAACCCGTTCGGCGCCGCGGCGCTCTGGCAGCCGTTCGACTACGTGCTCAACCAGCGCCACGAGCCCATCTTCCTCTCGATCGGGGAGCTGCACCCGATCCCGTGGAAGGACAACCTGCGGAGCGGCCTGCCGCTGCTGCTGGCGGCGATCCCCGCGCTCGCGCTGGTGCGCTGGCGCAAGCGCCTCGACATCGCCCAGCTCGCGCTCTACGTGATCTTCATCCCGCAGGCGCTGGGCGCGGTGCGGTTCCTGGGGCCGCTCATGGCCGTGGCGGCGCCGTTCTTCGCGCGCGACCTGGCCGGCTGGGCGGGCTCACTGCGCGCGCCGGCGTGGGCGCGCGCGCCGCTCGCGCGCGCGGGCCTCGCGACCGCGGCCTGCCTGCTCGTCGCGGTGCCCGACCTGATGCGGCCCACGACGAAGATCGGCCCCGGCTTCATCGAGAGGGCCTACCCGGGCACGGCCTGCGACTGGATCGAGCGCGCGGACGTGCGCGGGCGCGCGTTCAACCCGTTCGACAAGGGCGGCTACTTCCTGTGGCGCTGGTGGCCGCAGCGCGACCGGCTGCCGTTCATGGACATCCACCAGACCGGCACGCGGCGCGACCGCGACCTGATGGCGTACCTCTTTGGCAGCCGCGAAGCGTGGACCGAACTGGCGACGCGGCACCGTTTCGACTGGGTGCTGCTCGCGCGCGAGCAGGAGACGTTGTCGCGGACCGTGGACTTCGTGGCGGCCGACACGCTCTACGTGCCCGCGTTCCTCGACGACGACTGGGTGGTCTTCCTGCGCCGCGAGGGCCCGATGGCCCGGCTCGCCGACAGCCTCGGCTACCGCCGGCTGCCCGCGAGTTACCGCGGCATGGGCGCGCTCGGGGACACGGTGATGGCGAACCCCGCGATGCGGCCGGAGTTGCGCGCCGAACTGGAGCGCTCGGTGCGCGACTCGAAGCGCTCCGGCCACGCGCACAGCCTGCTCGCCAACCTCGCGATGCTGGAAGGCCGCTGGGACGACGCCGTGCGCGAACTGGCCGCGGTGCGCTCGATCCAGCCGAAGATGCCCGGCCTGGCCGAACGCGAGCGTCAGGCCGCCGACTCGCTGGCGTCGTCGCGGGCGAAGCCCCAGTCCTCCGGTCGAGTGAGGCGCAACCGCGCGGTCAACTCTTGAGGCGACCGACCGGACCCGTGGCTATGCCGCCTGGACCGTCCACTGCGCCCTTCGCGTCGCCACCTTCATGCGGGTCGCCGTCGCCCGCTTGAGGTCGATCTCCTTGAGCCGTTCGGTCGGATAGCTGGTCGTGAGCCGTCCCTGAGCGACGAGGAACCGCAGCAACCGGTCCGCCTGGGGACCGATCGGTGCAGCGTCATTCTCCCAGCGCGACACGGTCTCCTCCGCGACACCCATGTGCTTGGCAAAGTCGGAACCGGACCAGCCGAGGCTCTTCCGGAGGAACCGCACCTCTTCTCCGGTGAATCGAGTGGACTTGTCGATGAGGACCTTCGCCAGAAGCCTGTGGAGCTCCTCGATGTGGGGAATGGAAACTTCGTAGTTGTCGCAGCTCGGGCAGCGGGCGACCTCCACACCGACGAGCGTCACGTGCGTGAGGCCGCACTCGTCGTAACGGTAGTCCTCCTTGCGGCTCTTCATCGGGGTTCCGCATTCGAGGCACTTCATCACGCTCTCCATTCCCTTTCGCGCCCGATACTCAGCGGCGGTTTCTCCATGCCGTCACGATGACCAACTGTCGTTCCGAACGGAATGCGATCACGACGGTGATCCGACTGGTTTCGATTCGGTATCTCCACGTGCCGAACTCCAACTCGCCGGGCCGGACCACCCCGCCACGGAGGACGTTCTCGCAGTCGACCGTCGTGAGGTCGTCCGCCAGCAACTCGTCTCTGGCATGCCTCGAGTACGTGAAGAAGCCGGACGCGAGAATGTCCCGAATCAGCCTCTTCGCGGCTTCCGGTGCCAGCGGCTCGTCCATGGCGGGAGCCAGCCTGCGGCCGACTTGATGATTCGTCAAGTCGCACCGGAGTGGCACTCGGGAGTGCGATGCCCAGCCTCGCGCCGCCTTGCCAGGTGGGCCTGTCCACCGCGACGACGAAGCCCCGCCGGCGGCGGCCGAGGCCGCGGGCGGGGCGTGACTGCGATTTCGGCGAGTGAGGCTGGCGCGCTAAGAAATCTCGCGCCCCGCGCTGATCCCGACCCGCAGGAGCGTGCCCATGCCCGGGGTCGCGGGCAGGTTCGGCAGGCTCCTCTTCGCGGGGCCGGTCGTGGCCGGGCCGGCCTTCGCGCGGCGCCCGGCCGCGGGCGGGGCCTCGGCGCGGCTCGTCGCCTTCGCCTTCACCGCGGGCTTCTCGGTGCGCGGCGCGAGGACCGGGGCCGGCGTCGTCTCGGAGGGCTTCGGAGCGGGGGTGGCGGACGGCGTCGCGGTGCGGGAGAGCGGGACGTAGCCCTCGCCCGGCTCGATCGAAGCGTTGTCGCGGCGCACCGGCGTGGAAGCCGCGGGCGTCGCGCCCTCGAGGCTCGATCCACCCTTGGCCCGCGCGGGCGACTCGGCGCACCCGGGCGTCGCGCGGTCCCCGGCGAGGGCCGGGCCGGCGAACGCGACGGCCATGGCCAGAGCGGCGAGGGAGAAGAGCGGGCGACGAATCCGGGCGGCGTGCGTCATGCGGACTTCCGGAGTGCCGCGTCGGCGTCACCATGGCGCCGCGCGTGGCCGGGACTATACACCTCGCCTCGCGGGGCCCGGCGGGGGATTTCCTGACGCGTGTAATGCCCTCGTTAGTTCTGGCCGACACGACGACGGGGCCGCCCGTGAGAAGCCGCACGCAGCGCGGCCGCCGTCGCGGCGCGGGCGGACGGGCGCCGTCAGCGCTCCTCGGGGTCGTAGGGCACGCCGACGGCCTTGGGCGCGACCGCGCGGCCGATGAACCCGGCCAGCACCAGCATGGTCACGACGTAGGGCAGGGCCTGCAGCAGCTCGCTCGGGAACGCCGAGCCCTGCAGGCGGATCTGCAGCGCTTCGGCGGCGCCGAACATCAGGCACGCGGCGGCCGCGCCGACCGGGTTCCACTTGCCCACGATCATGGCCGCGAGCGCGATGTAGCCGCGACCGCCCGTCATGCCGTCGGTGAACGAATGTTGCTCGCTCGCCAGGTAGGCGCCCGCGAGACCGGCGAGCAGGCCGCAGAGCAGCACGCCCGCGAAACGGATCCGCGTCACCGACAGCCCGAGCGTCGCCGCGGCCTCGGGCCGCTCGCCGGTGGCGCGCAGGCGCAGCCCGAACACGGTGCGGAACAGCAGCCGGTGGACGAGGAACACCAGCGCCGCGGTCGCGAGCACGAGCGGCGAGCCGAGCAGCGCCCCCACGCCGGGCACGGCGGAGACGAACGGCACGTCCCACTGCGGCAGCCCGACCACGCGCTCGGAGTTGGACGAGGAGTCGAACACCTGCACCAGCACGAGCCGCGTGAGCCCGGCCGCGAGCAGGTTCAGGCCCAGCCCGCTCGTGATCTGGTCGGCGCGGAAGCGCACCGTGGCCTCGGCGTGCAGCCAGGCCATGAGCGCGCCCACGGCCAGCGCCGCGCCGACGCCCGCCCACGGGTCGCCGGTGAAGTGCGCGCCGATCGTGTAGCCGAGCGCGCCGGTCAGCATGATGCCCTCGAGCGCGATGCAGATGACGCCGCCGCGCTCGCTGAGCGCCGCGCCCATGGCGGCGAGCGCGTAGGGCACGCTGATCCGGACCGCGGCGGCGAGGAAGAGCAGCGCCTCCATCAGGTGAGCCTCCTCGCCACGCGGTCGAGGAGCGGCCGGGCGGTGATCGCGAACAGGATGACCAGCGCGGTGAGCACCTCGACCAGCTCGCGCGGCACGCGCTGGTTCACGACCAGCCCGCCGTAGGAGAGCGCCCCGAAGAACAGCGACGCCACCACCACGCCCGCGGGGTGGTTGCGGCCGAGCAGCGCGACGGCGATGCCGATGAAGCCCGCGCCGCCCGAGAAGCCCAGCTCGAAGTAGTGCTTGTAGCCGAGCACGAAGTTGGTGCCGCCGAGGCCCGCGACCGCGCCCGAGATCGTGAGCGCGAGCGCCTGAGCCGTTCCGGTGCGCACGCCGCCGTACTCGGCCGCGGAGGGGTTGAGGCCCACGGCGCGCAGCTCGTAGCCGAGCCGCGTGCGGAACAGCAGGGCCGCGATCCCGGCCGCGAGCAGCAGGCCGAGGAACAGCGAGGCGTTCGCGGGCGCGCCGCGCAGCGCCGGCGCGAGCGCGTCGAGTCGCGGCAGTTCGGCCGCCACCGCGATCTCGCGCGTGCGCACGGTGGCGGTCTGGAAGAGCCCGTGCCCGGCCCACGACACGATCGAGAACGCGACGAAGTTGAGCATGATCGTGTTGATCACCTCGTGCGAACCGAAGCGCGCCTTGAGCACGCCGGGCACCGCGCCCCACGCGCCGCCCGCGAGAGCGGCGGCGAGCAGCGCGGCCGGCAGCAGCAGCGGCGCCGGCGCGTCGAGGTAGGCGCCGGCCAGCGCGGCCGCGAACCCGCCCAGGTACATCTGGCCCTCGACGCCGATGTTGAAGAGCCCGGCCCGGAAGCCGAGCGCGACCGCGAGCCCGGTGAAGAGGAGCGGTGTGGCGCGGAACAGCGTCTGGCCGAGCCCATAGCCCGTGCCGAACGCCTGGCCCGCGAGCAGCGCGTAGATCTCGAGCGGCTTCTCGCCGATGGCGGCGATGAACACCGCGCCCGCCGCGAGCGCCGCCGCGACGGCGACGAGCGGCGAGGCGGCCGACAGCAGCGCCGCCAGGCGCGGGTGCGCCGGGGCGGCGGCCGGCCGGGCCGCGACCGAATGAGTATTTCTGTTACGTTACGACAGAGCGGTTAAGTCCGATAGAAGCGCATG
>CAZUEM010000211.1:0-5546 GCA_964619155.1 uncultured bacterium | reverse complement strand
CCGCGCGGCAACTTCCTCGCGCAGGCGAACGAGGACGACGACGCGCTCGTCGTGGCCGAGATGGACCTCGACATGATCCAGGAAGTCCGCAACGTCTGGCAGTTCTTCCGCGACCGCCGCCCCGAGACCTACGGGGAGCTGGTCGAGCTGTAACCGCGCCGGCGCCGGCCGCGCGGCCGGCGCCCCGCATCGCACGCATCGCGGCCCCCGCGGGCCGCTCGCAGCCGTACGTCCGGAGGAGCCATGGGCATCGTCATCAGGAACGGGGAGGTCGTCACCGCGTCCGAGCGGTTCGCGGCCGACCTGCGCATCGACGGCGGCACGATCAGCGACCTGGGCGTGAAGCTCGAGCCGAAGACCGGCGACGAGGTGATCGACGCCTCCGGGCAGTACGTGCTGCCCGGGTTCGTGGACCCGCACGTGCACATGGAGCTGCCGTTCATGGGCACCGTGAGCGCCGACGACTTCGAAGCGGGCGGCGCCGCGGGCGCGGCGGGCGGCACGACCTGCTTCATCGACTTCTGCATCCAGGGCAGGGGCGAGCCGCTCACGAAGGCGGTCGCCGACTGGCACGCGAAGGCGAAGAAGGCGTGCGTGGACTACTCGTACCACATGGCCATCACCGACTTCGGCCCCAACACCACGGCCGAGATGCGCGAGGTGGTCGAGAAGCACGGCATCAGCAGCTTCAAGGTGTTCCTCGCCTACAAGGGCGCCCTGATGGTCGACGACGGCCAGCTCTACCAGGTCATGGAGACCGCCGCGGCGCTGGGCGCCGTGGTCACCGTGCACGCCGAGAACGGCGAGGCGGTCTGGCACCTGCAGCGCGAGCTGACCGCGAAGGGCTGCATGGGGCCGGAGTACCATCCCGTGTCGCGGCCCAGCGCGGTCGAGGGAGAGGCCACCGAGCGCGCCCTGATGATGGCGCGCCTGCACGGCGCGACCGCCTACATCGTGCACATGACCTGCAAGGAGGCCGTGCACGCGCTCGAGCGCGCCAAGCTCTCCGGCCAGCGCTGCTACGGCGAGACCTGCCCGCAGTACCTGCTGCTCGACGACACGGTGTTCGAGAAGCCCGACTTCGAGGGCGCTTCGTACGTCATGAGCCCGCCGATCCGGCCCGGGCACGTCGGGCACCACGACGCGCTCTGGAACGGGCTCGCCAACCGCATGCTCGACTCGGTCGGCACCGACCACTGCCCGTTCACGTTCGAGCAGAAGAAGATGGGGCTCGGGGACTTCACGAAGATCCCGAACGGCGCCGCGGGCATCGAGGACCGGCTGGCGCTGCTCTACACCTACGGCGTGCGGGCCGGGCGCTTCGACCTCTGCCGCATGGTCGAACTGGGCGCCACCGCGCCGGCGCGCATCTTCGGCCTCGTGAAGAAGGGCTCGATCGCCGTGGGCATGGACGCCGACGTCGTGCTGTTCGACCCGAACGGCGAGCGCACGCTGAGCGCGAAGACGCACCACTCGCACGCCGACCGCAGCATCTTCGAGGGCTTCAAGGTCCACGGCCGCGTCGCCCGCACGATCGCCCGCGGCGTCACCGTGTGGGACGGCTCGAAGCTCACCCCCACGCGCGGCGCCGGCCGCTTCATCGCCCGCAAGGCCACGCACTTCGCGCAGCACCCGGAGGTCCGCCCGTGACGGCGGCCGACGCCCGAGGAGTCCGCCCGTGACCCCGACGCCCCCGCTGCCCGAGGACCGGCTCGAGCGCCGCCTCGCGGACGGCAAGCCGCTCTACACGCCCGCCGAGGCGGTCGTCGAGGCGAACCGCTGCCTGTACTGCCACGACGCCCCCTGCGTCGCGGCCTGCCCGACCGGCATCGACGTGCCGACGTTCATCCGCCGCATCGCGCACGAGAACGTGACCGGCGCGGCGCGGACGATCCTGTCCGCGAACGTGCTCGGCTACTCGTGCTCGCGCGTCTGCCCGGTCGAGGTGCTGTGCGCCGGCGCGTGCGTGTACAACGCCTGGCACCGCGACCCGCCCATCGCGATCGGCCGCCTGCAGCGCTACGCGACCGAGGCGGCCGTGCTGCAGGGGCGCGCCGCGTCGCTGCTCGACCGCGCGCCCGCGAACGGGCGGCGCGTCGCGTGCGTCGGCGCCGGGCCCGCGTCGCTGGCCTGCGCGGCCTACCTCGCGGTCGAGGGCTTCGCGGTCACGATCTACGAGAAGCGCCCGCTCGCCGGCGGCCTGAACACCTCGGGCGTCGCGCCCTACAAGATGCCCGCCGACGACGCGCTCGCCGAGGTCGAGTTCGTACGCTCGCTGGGCGTCGAGATCCGCACCGGCATCGAAGTGACCACCGGCCCGACGGCCGAGGCGCTCGTGCGCGAGTTCGACGCGGTGTTCCTCGGGCCCGGGCTCGGGGTGGACGCGAAGCTCGGGGTCCCGGGCGAGGACGGCCACGGCGTGGTCGGCGCGGTCGCGTGGATCGAGCGCATGAAGCTGGGTCCCGAGGGCCTGCCCGCCGGCGTGCGCCGCGCGGTCGTGATCGGCGGCGGCAACACCGCCATCGACGCCGCCCGCGAGCTGGCCGGGCTCGGGGTGCCGTTCGTGAGCATGCTCTACCGGCGCACCACCAAGGACATGAGCGGCTACGCGCACGAGCTGGAACAGGCGCGGCGCGCCGGCGTCGTGCTCGTCGAGCGCGCGGTGCCCGCGGCGTTCGTGCGCGACGCGGCCGGCGTGCTGACGGGCGTCACCCTCCAGTCCGGCGAGACGCACCGCTGCGAGCTCGCGGTCGTGGCGATCGGGCAGGCGAGGCTGAACGAGCTGGCCGAGTGCTTCCCGGGCGTGGAACTCGACGCGCGCGGCTCGCTGGTCGCCGACCCGCTCACCGGCGCGACCGGGCACCCGAAGGTCTTCGCCGGCGGCGACGCGATGCGCGGCGGAGAGCTGGTCGTGACGGCCGTGCAGGACGGCAAGCGCGCCGCGCGGGGCATCTGCGCGGCGCTCGGCATCGACATCCGCCCCGGCTCGCCGCTGCGCGCCGGGCACGAGTGAACCGGAGCGAGGGCCCATGGCCGACCTCTCGATCAACTTCGCCGGCATCACCGCGCCGAACCCCTTCTGGCTCGCGAGCGCGCCGCCCACCAACACGGGCGACCAGGTCATGCGGGCGTTCGACCACGGCTGGGGCGGCGCCGTGTGGAAGACGCTGGGCGATCCGATCGTGGACACCTCGAGCCGCTTCGGCGCGATCACGATCGGCAACGAGCGCATGGCGGGCTTCAACAACATCGAGCTGATCACCGACCGGCCGCTCGATCTGAACCTGCGCGAGATCCGCGAGTGCAAGCGCCGCTACCCGAAGCACGCGCTGATCGTCTCGCTCATGGTCGAGTCGAAGGACGACTGGCGCGAGATCATCCGGCGCGTCGAGGACACCGGCGCCGACGGGCTCGAACTCAACTTCGGCTGCCCGCACGGCATGTGCGAGCGCGGCATGGGCTCGGCGGTCGGGCAGGAGCCCGAGGTGCTGAAGATCGTCGCCGGCTGGGCGGTCGAGTTCTCGAAGCTGCCCGTGCTGGTCAAGCTCACGCCCAACGTCGGCGACATCACCGTGCCCGGCGTCGCGGCCGTCGAGGCCGGCGTCCACGGGCTCAGCCTCATCAACACGATCAAGAGCATCGTCGGCGTGGACCTCGACCGCATGGTGCCCTACCCCGTCGTCGGCCACCGCTCGACGAACGGCGGCTACTGCGGGCCCGCGGTCAAGCCGATCGCGCTGCACATGGTCGGCGCGCTGGCGCGCGACCCGCGCGTCACCGTGCCCATCTCGGGCATCGGCGGCATCGCCACCTGGCGCGACGCGGCGGAGTTCATCGCGATGGGCTGCACCAGCGTCCAGGTGTGCACCGCGGTCATGCACTACGGGTTCCGGATCGTCGAGGACATGATCGACGGGCTCTCGAACTTCCTCGACGCGAAGGGCATGGCGTCGGTGAACGAGCTGCGCGGCCGCGCCCTGCCCGCGTACACCGAGTGGGGCGACCTCGACCTCAACTACAAGGTCGCCGCCGCGGTGGACCCGAGGAAGTGCATCGGCTGCGACCTGTGCCTGGTCGCCTGCCGCGACGCGTCGGTCCATTGCATCCACACCGGCGAGCACCCGCTGCCGGCGGGCCACCACGCGCCCTCGCGCGACGCGGCCATCGCCCGCTGGAAGGAGACCGGGATCAAGGTGACGTGGGTGGACTGGGACGAGTGCACGGGCTGCAACCTGTGCTCGCACGTCTGCCCGGTGCCCGGCTGCATCACCATGATGGACGACACCCGCGGCAAGCCCTTCGAGAGCTGGAACGACCGCATCGCGAAGGGCACCGACAAGGTGCCCGGCGGACTGCATGGCTGAGCCGAACCAGCGCGCGCTCCCCGACGGCCGCGTCGAGTTGATCGACGAGGCGGCCATCGCCGGGAGCCCCCTGTACAACCGCGACCTGGCGCCCGTGCCGGTCGCGCAGCGCACGTGGAACACCTACAACTACGCGGCGCTGTGGATCTCGATGGCGCACTGCATCCCGACCTACATGCTCGCGTCGGGCCTCATGACGCAGGGCATGACCTGGCTGCAGGCGCTGCTCACCATCCTGCTCGGCAACACCATCGTGCTCGCGCCCATCCTGCTGAACTCCCACCCCGGCACGAAGTACGGCATCCCCTTCCCCGTCTTCGCACGCGCCGCCTACGGCACCGCCGGCTCGAACCTGCCGGCGCTCATGCGCGCGCTGGTCGCGTGCGGCTGGTTCGGCATCCAGGCGTGGATCGGCGGCGAGGCGCTGCAGACCTTCTTCGTCGTGCTGGTGCCCGGCTGGACGCACCTGCTCGGCCCCGGCTTCGGCGGGCACACGACGACCGAGTGGCTGAGCTTCCTGCTCTTCTGGGGCCTCAACATCGGCATCATCTACAAGGGCATGGGGCTGCTGCGCGTGGTCGAGAACTGGTCCGCGCCGTACGTGCTCGTGGTGACCGGCATCCTGCTGTGGTGGGCGGTGGACGCGGCGAACGGCTTCGGGCCGCTGCTCTCGCAGCCCGGGAAGTTCGGCACATGGTCCGAGTTCCTGCCGGTGTTCGTGCCGTCGCTGACGGCGATGATCGGCTTCTGGGCGACGCTGTCGCTCAACATGCCGGACTTCACGCGCTTCGGCCGCAGCCAGCGCGAGCAGGCGATCGGCCAGACGGTGGCGCTGCCCACGACCATGTTCGTGTTCGCCGCCATGGGCGTGCTCATCACCAGCGCCAGCGCGATCCTGTACGGTGAGCCCATCTGGGACCCGGTGAAGCTCGTCGGCCGCTTCGAGAACCCGTGGGTCGTCGGCTTCGCGATGTTCTCGGTCGTGGTCGCGACGCTGGCAGTGAACATCGCCGCCAACGTGGTCTCGCCCGCCAACGACTTCGCCAACGCGATGCCGCGCTGGATCTCGTTCAAGACCGGCGGCCTCATCACCGGCCTGCTCGGCATCGCCATGCAGCCGTGGCGGCTGCTCGCCGACCCGAAGGGCTACATCTTCACCTGGCTCGTCGGCTACTCGGGCGG
>CAZUEM010000210.1:0-5593 GCA_964619155.1 uncultured bacterium | reverse complement strand
CCGTTCATCTCCTCGATCAGCTGCTTCTCGGCCTCGATCCAGAACTCGGCGTCGCGGCCGTGGGTGAAGCCCGACCGCTCGTAGAGCAGGTGGGCGCGGACGGCGATCTCGTCGTGGCTCGGCATGCGCGGAGCATCGAGCACGGCGGTTGCGGTCCCGTTCTTGGCGGCTGCCCGGGCCTTCGTGGCCGTCTTCGGCTTGGCGGTGCGCGCGGTGGTGGCCTTCGCGGTCTTGCTCGTGGCGGTCGTGCTGGCCGCGCGCGTGCTGGCGCGCTTCTTCGGCTTGTCCTGCATCGTGCTCTCCAAAGCTCTCTCCATGAGGGTGGGGTGTGCTGCCGGGCGGCAATCTAACAAATCGCGCGTAAACGCAGGGTGAAATCCCGGCCCCGCCCTGAAACGTCAGGAAATGGACAGAATTTCCCTGTACGCCGGGTGGGCCGCGGGCGGACCATGGACGGCGTTCCGCAGCCGCCGGGCCCCCGCCGGCCGACCTTCCCATCCTCCCGGAGGCCGCCATGACGCACGCACGCGCCGCGTTGTGCTCCGCCATCGCTGCTGCTCTGATCGCCGCCGGCTCCGCTCATGCGGGCTGGCCCAACGACCCCGGCGTCAACTTCCGCTTCGCGCCGAGCGCCAGCAGCCAGTCCTACATGATCAACACCGAGGACGGCGAGGGCGGCGCCTTCATCGTCTGGGTCGAGAACAACAACCTCCACGCCCAGCACGTCACCGCGCAGGGCATGGTCGCCCCGGGCTGGCCCTCGGGCGGCATCGTGATCTGCAACGCCTCGGGCGGCCAGTACCCGACCGGCCTCGTGCCCGACGGCGCGGGCGGCTTCCTCGTCTGCTGGGATGACTACCGCGCGGGTAACGCGGACGCCTACGTGCAGCGCGTCTCGGCCGCGGGCGCTGCGTACTGGACGGCGAACGGCGTCGCCGCATGCGCGGCCACGGAGAACCAGTACAACACGCGCGTCTGCTCCGACCGCGCCGGCGGCGCGATCGTCACCTGGAACGACGAGCGGGACTTCTTCGCCAGCAGCCTCGACGTCTACGCGCAGCGGATCGACGACGCGGGCGCACCGCTCTGGACCGCGAACGGCGTGGCGGTGTGCACGGCGGCGCAGAGCCAGCAGGCCCCCGCGATCCTCGCGGACGGCACGGTCGGGGGCTCGTACGTCTGCTGGCGCGACCAGCGCTCGGGCTTCGACGAAATCTACGCCATGCGGCTCGGCGCGGGAGGCGTGGCGCGGCCGGGCTGGTCGGCCAACGGCAACCCGGTGATGAGCGGCCTGAGCACGATCTCGGGCTACCCGTCGCTGGCCTCCGACGGTTCGTTCGGCGCTTACGCATGCTGGTCCGACTGGCGCGGCGTGGGCGCGAAGGTTCGCCTCGCGCGCCTGACGCCGCAGGGCTCGCTCGCGGCCGGCTGGCCGGCGAACGGGCTCCAGGTGTCGAGCGGAGCGAACGAGCAGTTCAGCCCGGACATCGTGGCCGACGGCTCGGGTGGCGCGGTGCTGGCCTGGGAGGACTACGACTACACGGGCTACAACCTCTGGGCGCAGCGCGTGAGCGGCGCGGGCGCGGTGCAGTGGGGTGCCGCGGGCGTGTTCCTCTCGCTGGCGGGGGGCGACCAGTACTACGTGGACCTCGTCTCGGACGGGGCGGGCGGAGCGGTCGCAGGCTGGCTCGACACGCGCGCGGGCTCGCCCGCGATGCTCTACGCGCTGCGCGTGCTGGCGGACGGCTCGATCGCGCCGGGCTTCGAGGCCGACGGCAACGCGGTCGCGACGGCGCACTGGGTGCAGGGCCGGAGCGTCTGCACCGACGGCGCGGGCGGCGCGATCCTCACCTGGCAGCACAACGACTCGCCGCAGCAGGGCTACGCGCAGAAGATCGACCGCTGGGGCCAGCTCGGCGCGCAGCCGCGCATCGCGAGCGTGAAGGACGTGCCGAACGACCAGGGCGGGGCCGTGAAGCTCTCGTGGGACCGCAGTCCGCTCGACGCGTGGCCTTCGAACGGCGTCTCCAACTACTCGATCTACCGCTCGGTGCCGCCGCAGGCGGCGCTCGCGGCGCTCGAGCGCGGCGAGGCGGTGCTGGCCGCGGGCGGCGCGGATCGGCAGGACGCGACGGCCGCGCGCGGCGCTGCCCGCCGGGCGGTCGCCGCGGCCGGGGCAGCGCCCGGCAAGCGCGCGTTCGTCACGACGGCGCTCGCGGGCGCGACCGTCTACTGGGAGCTGGTCGGCAACGTCTACGCGACGCAGCTCGCGGGCTACAGCGTCCTCGCGCCGACGGCGCAGGACTCGGTACCGGGCTCGGCGCCGCGCACGCTGTTCATGGTCCGCGCCGAGGACTGGGGGGGCGCGCGCCACTGGGACTCGGACCCCGACAGCGCCTACTCGACCGACGACCTGGCGCCCGCTCCGCCCGAGCCGTTCACGGGCACGTACTCGGGCGGCACGACGTACCTGCACTGGCTTCCGAACTCCGAGCCCGACCTCGCGCACTACCGGCTCTACCGCGGCACGTCGGCGGGCTTCGTGCCCGGGCCGGGCAACCTGGTCGCCTCGCCGCCCGACACCGGGCACGCCGACGCGGGCGCGGCGGGCTACTACTACAAGCTGACCGCGGTGGACTCGCACGGCAACGAAAGCGGCGCGACGCTGCTCTCGCCCTCGGGCACGCTGGCGGTCGAGGGCGGCGCGCCGGCGGCGCTGGCGCTCGCGCCCGCGACGCCCAACCCCTCGCGCGGCGCGACCACCTGCCGGTTCGCGCTGCCCTCGGCGGGCGCGGTCAAGCTCGAGCTCTACGACGCGGCGGGCCGGCTGGTGCGGGTGCTGGCGGACGGGGAGTTCGCCCCGGGCGAACACGCGGTGCGCTGGGACGGCACGGGCGAGGGCGGCGCGCGCGTGCCGAGCGGGCTCTACCTGGCCCGGCTCACGTTCGGCGGCCGCACGCTGACGGGAAAGGTGGCGCGGATCGAGTAGGCCGCCCGCGGGCGAACGGCGCGGCGGGGCCGCGCGGCGTGCCATCGGCTACCATGCGCGCGCCGACGCGGCGTCCGCCGCGCCCCCGATCCCGAACGCCAACGACCACCCCCGGAGCCGAACCGTGAGCGCCATCGAAGGACTCGAGCCCGCCCTCCTGTGGAAGTACTTCGCCGAACTGTCCCGCATCCCCCGCGAGTCGAAGAACGAAGCCGCCGCCGGCCGCTACGTGGCGAAGGTGGCGAAGGAGCTGGGGCTTTCCTACAAGCAGGACGGGGAAGGCAACATCGTCGTCCGCAAGCCGGCGTCGCCGGGCTACGAGGGCCGCGCCCCGATCTGCCTGCAGGGACACCTCGACATGGTGTGCGTCGCCTCGCCGGGCAAGAGCCACGACTTCACGAAGGACCCGATCACGCTGGTGCGCGACGGCGAGTGGCTGGGCGCCGACGGCACGACGCTCGGCGCCGACAACGGCATCGCGGTGGCGACCTGCCTCGCGATCATGGCCGACCGCTCGCTCGAGCACGGTCCGCTCGAGCTGCTCTTCACGACCGACGAGGAGACGGGCCTGACGGGCGCGCGCGAGCTCGACGGCGCGATGCTCGAGAGCCGCACGCTCATCAACCTCGACTCCGAGGACGAGGGCGTGCTCACCGTGGGCTGCGCGGGCGGCGCGGACTCGCTCGCCACCTGGAAGCTCGAAGCCGACCCGGCCCCGAAGGGCGCGGCGGCGCTCGAGGTGCGCGTGACCGGCATGAAGGGCGGGCACTCGGGCGTCGAGATCCACACGCAGCGCGGCAACGCCCTGAAGCTCATGGCGCGGCTGCTGCGCGAGTGGGCGGACCTGGGGGCGCGCGTCGCGCGCTTCGAGGGCGGCAGCAAGCGCAACGCGATCCCGGCCGAGGCGGTGGCGGTGGTCTCGCTGCCGAAGGCGAAAGAGGCGGAAGCCCGCGGCGTGGCGGCCTGCCTGCGCGAGGCGTTCCGCGCCGAGTTGTCGGCGATCGAGCCGGGCCTGGACGTGGTCGTGGCGCCGGCGGCGAAGCGGCCCGCGCGCGTCTGGAAGCGGGCGATGCAGCGCAGGGTGCTCGCGACGCTGGCGGCGCTGCCGCACGGCGTCCAGCGGATGAGCGACGCGATCCCGGGCCTGGTCGAGACCTCGACCAACGTCGCCGTGCTCGCGCAGGGCCCGCGCGCGCTCGTGCTGTCCACGAGCCAGCGGAGCCTCGTGGCGACCGCGCTCGCCGAGATGATCGTCACGGTGCGCACGATCCTCGAGCTGGGCGGCGCCGAGGTGTCGGGCACCGACCCTTACCCGGGATGGAAGCCGAACATGGACTCGGCGATCCTCAAGTCGGCGGTGGACACCTACCGCGACCTCTACGGCCGCGAGCCCAAGGTCGAGGCGATCCACGCGGGCCTCGAGTGCGGCATCATCGGCGAGAAGGTGCCGGGCATGGACATGGTCTCGCTCGGGCCCACGATCAAGGGCGCGCACTCGCCGCAGGAACGCGTCGAGATCGCAGCGGTCGCGAAGTACTGGGAGTACCTGCTGGCGATCCTCAAGCGGGCGGCGTAGAGCGAATCGCAACCTCCGGACGGCCCGGCCGCGTATGCGGCCGGGCCGAAGCCCGCCCGCGCCGGCGCGGCCGGCCCGTGGGAGGCACGACCCGTGAACGATCCACTGACCGGCGCGCAGCTCGAGCGCTACCTGCGCGTGCTCGGCGTGCCGCGGCGCGCGCCGGGCCTCGCGGCGCTGCGCGAACTGGTCGAGGCGCAGCTCGGGCGCGTGCCGTTCGAGAACGTCTCGAAGCTCCTGCGCTTCCGGCGCGCGGCCTTCGCGGGCATCCCGCCGATCGAGGAGCACCTCGACGCGATCGAGCGCTGGAACCTGGGCGGCACCTGCTACGCGAACAACTTCCACTTCCACCGGCTGCTCGCCGCGCTCGGCTACGGCGTGACCCTGTGCGGCGCCGACATGACGCGCCCGGACGTCCACCTCGTCAACCTCGTGCGGGTGGACCGCCGCGAGTACCTGGTGGACGGCGGCTACGGCGCGCCGTTCCTCGAGCCCCTGCCGCGCGACCTCGCGCGGGCCCACGAGGTCGCGCTCGGGCGCGAGCGCTACGTGCTGCATCCGCGCGACGCCGCGGGGCGGTCGCGGCTCGACCACCTCTGGGACGGCGAGCGGCGCCACGGCTACGACGTCAACCCAGCGCCGCGGCGGATCGAGGAGTTCGCGGGCGTCGTCGCCGCCTCGTTCGCGCCGGACGCCACGTTCATGAACCGCGTCACGTTCATGCGCTTCTTCCCGGGCCGCTCGCTCGTGCTGCGCGACCTGCGCCTGCACGAGTTCGAGGGCGCGGCCTCGCGCGAGGAACGGCTGCCGGGCGCGGACGCGATCCCGGACGCGCTCGAGGCGCGCTTCGGCGTGCCGCGCGGAATCGCCCGCGAGGCGATCGCGGGACTCGCGATCCGGCCGGAGCCGGGGGAGTGAGCGGCGTGCCGGCGCTGCTCGCGATCCTCTGGGCCGGTCCGGGCTCGCTGGCCGGCCTCGCGCTCGCGGCGCTCGCGCGCGCGAGCGGCGGCGCGGCGCGGCGGCGCGAC
>CAZUEM010000209.1:0-5751 GCA_964619155.1 uncultured bacterium | reverse complement strand
GACTGGCACACGCGGCGGGTGCGGCGGCTGGCGGCGAGCGCCGACGCGGCGCGCGCCCGCGCCGCCGTGGCCGGCGCCCGCGAGGAAGGGCTCGGCGAACTGGCCGGCCGGCTCGAGGGCGAGGTGCGCGCCGGGCTGCTGCGCGTGCGGGCCGAGGCGCTGCTCACCGAGGCCATGAACGCGATGGCGATGGGGCACGAGGCCGACGGCCTCGCGCGCCTCGAGCGCGCGCTCGCCACCGACCCCGGGCTCGGCCGCGGCTGGCTGCTGCTCGCCGACCGCCGGCGCGTCGCCCGCGACTACGCCGGGGCGCTCGAGGCGCTCGGGCGCATCGCGCCCGGCGCGGACTCGGCGCTCGCGGCCGACGCGTCGCACCAGCGCGGGCTCGCCTCGCTCGGGACCGGCGACACGCTGGGCGCGCAGCGCGCGTTCGTCGAATCGCAGCGGCTGCAGCCCGGCAACCCGCGCGGCTGGTCCACCGAGGCGCGCCTGCGCGCCTCGCGCGGCGACGTGGCGGGCGCGAAGGCGGTGCTCCGCCGCGGGCTCGAGGCCGTCCCGGGCAGCCCCGAGCTGCAGGACCTGCTGCGGCGGCTGGGCGACTAGGGACGGAACCCGGCCCGGCGGGCGCGGGGTAGGAGCGGAGGACCGCGCACCCGGCCCCTTGACCGGCCCCGGCGGGCCGCCGAACATGCCCGCGCCGCAGCCCTCCGACCCACCCCGCCGCGCACACGGGACGCCATGCCGACCGAGACCACCCGACGCATCCTCTGGGCCGACGACGAAATCGACCTTCTCAAGCCGCACATCAAGTTCCTCGAGCAGAAGGGCTACGCGGTCACGGCGGTGCACAGCGGCCAGGACGCGCTGGCCGCGCTCGCGAAGGAGCCGTTCGACGTGCTCCTCATCGACGAGATGATGCCGGGGCTGGGCGGCCTCGAGACGCTCGCCGAGCTCAAGTCCCGCGACTCGACGCTCCCGGTCATCCTCGTCACCAAGAGCGAGGAAGAGACGCTCATGGAGGAGGCGATCGGCAAGCGCATCACCGACTACCTCATCAAGCCGGTGAACCCCTCCCAGGTCTTCCTCGCCTGCAAGCGCGTCTTCGACGCGCAGAAGCTGCAGGACTCGCAGCGCGCGCGCGAGTACGTCGGCGAGATGCAGCGCTGGCAGACGCTGGACGCGCGGCGCCTCGACTGGGAAGGGTGGTCGAACCTCGCCGTCGAGGTCTCGCGCTGGGACGTCTCGCTCGACGCCGCCCCCGAGGCCGGACTGCAGCAGGCGCACGGCGACTTCCGGCGCGGGCTCAACGCCGACTTCTCGCGCTTCATCGAGGAGCGCTACCCGGGCTGGGTGCAGGCGGCGGCGAAGGGGAAGACCGAGGGCCGCCCGCTGCTCTCGACCGACGTCGTGCGGCGCGCGGTGCTGCCGCACCTGAAGGCCGGGCGCCGTGTCGTGTTCATCGTCATCGACTGCATGCGGCTCGACCAGTGGTTCACGCTCGAGCCGCTGCTCGAGGACTGGTTCGAGGTCCAGCGCGAGTACTACTGCTCGATCGTGCCGACCGCGACGCCCTACTCGCGCAACGCGATCTTCTCGGGCCTGCTGCCGGGCGAGATGCAGCGCCGGCACCCGGACCTGTGGCAGGAGAACAGCGGCGACGAGCGCACCCGCAACCGCTTCGAGCGCCAGCTGCTCGACTTCCAGCTCGAGCGGCTCGGGGCGACGCCCGCGACGCCGCCCAAGTACCTCAAGATCTACGACGTGGACGAGGCGCACGCGACGCGGCGGCAGATCAACTCGTTCGGCAACGTGCCGCTCGTCTCGATGGTGTTCAACTTCCTCGACATCCTCGCGCACGGGCGCAGCGAGAGCGAGATCCTGCAGGAGCTGGCGCCCGACGAGGCGGCGTTCCGCGCGGTGATGAAGGCGTGGTTCACGCACTCGCCGCTCTACGAGATCTTCCAGGCGCTCGCGTCGCAGGACTGCGCGGTGGTGGTGACGACCGACCACGGCTCGGTGCTCGGGCGGCGCTCGGCGCTCGTCTACGGCAACCGCGACACGAGCACCAACCTGCGCTACAAGTTCGGGCTCAACCTCAACACCGACCCCAAGCAGGCGATCATCGTGCGCAAGCCCGGCGAGTACCTGCTGCCGGACGACGGCGTGAACAAGAACTACGTGCTGGCGCGCGAGGACTACTACTTCGTCTACCCGACCAAGTTCCACGAGTACGAGCGCCAGTACCACGGCTCGTTCCAGCACGGCGGCGTCTCGGTCGAGGAGATGATCCTGCCGCTGGTGACGCTGCGCCCGAAGGCGCCGCGCGCCGGGGCGTGAGCGGCGCGCCCGTGCGCCGCACGTCGTCGGTCGAGGCGACGGAGCGGCTCGGCCGGGCGTTCGCGCCGGCGCTGCGCGCGGGCGACGTGATCGCGCTGAGCGGCGACCTGGGCGCGGGCAAGACGCGCTTCGTGGCGGGGCTCGCGCGCGGCCTGAACCCGAAGACGCACGTGCGCAGCCCGTCGTTCACGCTGGTCAACGAGTACCCGGGGCCGCTCACGCTCTTCCACCTCGACCTCTACCGGCTCGGCACCGGCGAGGTGGACGGGCTCGGGCTCGAGGAGTACGCCGAGTCCGGCGCGCTGGTGGTCGAGTGGGGCGAGCGGCTGCCGTCGCACTGGCTCGAGGACGCGCTCGTGCTCGCGTTCGCCGCGGGGGAGGGCGACGAGCGCGCGATCGAGGCGTCGCTGCCCGCGCCGGCCTCGGCGCGCGGCCGCGAACTGCTCGCGGCCTGGCGCGCGCTGCCGGAGGCGCCGTGACCGGCCTCGCGATCGAAGCCGCCACCGAGCACATCGAGGTCGCGGTGGTCTCGCCGGACGGCGTGCTCGCGCACGTCGCCGAGGACGTCGGGCACGGCCACACGCGGCGGCTCGCGTCGCTCGTCACCGGGGCGCTCGATCGCGCGGGCGCGCGGCCGGACGCGCTCGCGTGGGTCGCGGCCGGGCTCGGGCCCGGCTCGTTCACGGGCGTGCGCGTCGGGGTCGCGACGGCGCGCGCGTACGCCTTCGCCTCGGGCGCGACGCTGCTCGGCGCCTCGAGCCTCGCCTCGCTCGCGCACGCCTCGCCCGCCCGGCGCGCCCTGGTGGTGCCGCTCGTCGGGGC
Source organism: uncultured bacterium (assembly GCA_964619155.1). Lineage (GTDB taxonomy): Bacteria > Eisenbacteria > RBG-16-71-46 > RBG-16-71-46 > RBG-16-71-46 > CAIXRL01. The sequence goes on along the minus strand of CAZUEM010000209.1, from coordinate 2,592 downwards.
CGGGCGGCGCGACGTCTACGCGGGATTCTTCCGCGCCGACGCCCGCGGCGGCGTCACGCTGGTCGCGGCGCCGCGCGTGCTGCCCGCCGAGTCGCTGCGCGAGGCGGTGGACGAGGCGCACGCGCTGCTGCCGGGCTACGCGGTGCGCTTCGTCGGCCCCGGCGCGGGCCGCGAGCGCGAACGGCTCGAGGCCTGGCACCCGACCTCGACCGCGCTCGAGTTCCGCCACGCCGGGCTCTCGGCGCTCGACCTCGCGCACGCGGCGCGCCTCGGGCTCGGGCCCGGCGCGGGGCTGCCGGCCCCGGGCCACGAGGCCGAGCCGCTCTACGTGCGCTCGGCGCAGGCCGAGGAGAAGGTGCGGCGCGCGGTCGCCGGCGCGGTGCCCATGCGGGTGCGCGCGATGGCCGAGGCGGACGTCCCGGCGGTCGCGGCGCTCGAGCGGCGCGTCTTCGGCGACCCGTGGCCCGAGAGCTTCTTCCGCGACGCGCTCGCGGCCGCCTCGCGCGGCGGCGAGGCCACGTTCCGGACCTGGGCGCGCGTCGCCGAGCGCGAGGACGCGATCGCGGGCTACTCGCTCGGCACCGTGGACGGCCCGGTCGCGACGCTCGAGAACCTCGCCACCGCGCCCGGCCAGCGCCGCAACGGCGTCGCGCGCGCGCTGCTCGCCGACCTGCTCGAGCACGCCGCGGCCCGCGGGGCGCGCGAGCTGACGCTCGAGGTGCGCGTCTCGAACGACGCCGCGCAGGGGCTCTACCGCGCGCACGGGTTCCGGCTCGCCGGGCTGCGGCGGGGCTACTACCAGGACCCGCCCGAGGACGCGCTGCTCATGACCGCGCCGGTCGCGACGGCCCTGGCCGCCGCCCGCGGGGCCGCCTTCGCCTGAGCGCGGGCCGCTCTTGAACACGCCCTCTCGCGCCCGGTAGGTTCGGCCCGGTCGCCCGCCGCGCACACCCACCCGGAGCCCGCCTTGCAGGACCGCGAACCGCCCGGACCGGCCCCCGAGCCGGGGCCGGCGGACCTCGAATCCACCGCCCTTCTGCTCGAGCAGGTGCGCGGCGGGGACGGCCGCGCGCGCGAACGGCTGGCCGCGCGGTTCCTGCCCATCCTGCGCCGCTGGGCGCACGGCCGGCTGCCGGCCCACGCCCGCGGGCTCGCCGACACCGACGACCTCGTGCAGGTTTCGCTCCTCCGGGCGTTGGATCATGTGGACGGTTTCGAGGCGCGGCGCGAGGGGGCGTTCCTGGCCTACCTGCGGCGCATCCTCCTCAACGCCGTCCGCGACGAGATCCGGCGGTCCGCCCGCAGGCCCACGCAGGACGTGGAGTCCGCCGAGCTGCCCGCGCCCGACCCGTCGCTGCTGGAACTGCAGATCGGCCGCGACACCCTCGAGGCCTACGAGGCGGCGCTCACGCGCCTCACGGAGGCGCAGCGGGAGGCGGTCATCCTGCGGATCGAGTTCGGCTACAGCTACCCGCAGGTGGCGGACGCCATGGGGCGGACGACGCCGAACGCGGCGCGCATGCTGGTCGCGCGTGCGCTCGTGCAGCTCGCGGAGGAGATGGATGAGCACCGGCAGGGATGAGGCGCTGGCGGAGTCGGCGGGACGGATCGCCGACGGCCGCGACGAGGGCTGGGACGAGACGCTCGCCGACCCCGCGGTGGGCGAGGGCGATCGCGAGGCGCTGCGCCGGGTGGCGCGCATCGCGCGCGCCTGGCGCGACCTGGGCGTGCACGCGCCGGACGAGGCGCCGCCGGCCCCGCCGGCGCTCTTCCGCTGGGGCGACCTCGAGGCGCGCGAAAAGCTGGGCGAGGGCTCGTTCGGCGAGGTCTATCGCGCGTGGGATCCCGCGCTCGCCCGCGAGGTGGCCCTCAAGCTCCGCCGCGGCGGCGGCGACGACGAGCACGCCCGCGCCGAGCTGGCCGAGGCGCGGCGGCTCGCGCGCGTGCGCCACGCGAACGTGCTCAGCGTCTACGGCGTGGACGTCCGCGACGGCCGCGCCGGGATGTGGACCGAACTCGTGCACGGCGAGACGCTCGAGGCGCTGCTGGCCGCGCGCGGGCCGCTCGGCGCGCAGGAGGCCGCCGCGGCCGGGCTCGACCTGTGCCGCGCGCTCGCGGCCGTGCACGCCGCGGGACTCGTGCACGGCGACCTGAAGGCCGCGAACGTCATGCGCGAGCAGGGCGGGCGGATCGTGCTCATGGACTTCGGCTCGGGCGGAGATGCGGGCGGCGGCGCGGCGCGCACCGGCACGCCGCTCTCGGCCGCGCCCGAGGTGCTCGCGGGCGAGCCCGCCACGCCCGCGTCGGACCTCTGGTCGCTCGGCGCGCTGCTCTTCCGGCTCGTGACCGCCCGCCACGCGGTCGCGGCGGCGACGCTCGCCGAGCTGCGCGGGAAGCACTCGCGGGGCGAACGCGAGTCGCTGCGCGCGGCGCGGCCCGACCTGCCGGGCGCGTTCGTCGCCGCGGTCGAGCGCGCGCTCGAGGCCGAGCCGGCGAATCGCTGGCCCGACGCGGGCGCGTTCGAGCGCGCGCTGCTCGCGGTGATGGCGCCGGCCGCCGCGGCCGCGCCGGTCGCGGCCCCGGCGAAGCGCC
>CAZUEM010000208.1:1376-5766 GCA_964619155.1 uncultured bacterium | reverse complement strand
GCGTCGAACACCTCCAGCTTCACCCGCCTCGGGATCGGCACGTCGAAGCGGATCGTCGTCCCGCCTCCGAACGGGTTCGGCCGGTTGCCGTGCAGCGCGAAGCGCACCGGCAGGTCCTCCGCCACCTGGCCGGAGCTCGCGCCCGCGACACCGCTGCGGTCCACCCGGCCGGTCAGGTCGAGGAAGTGTGTGCGCTGGAGCCCCGCCTGCGGCGGCGGGCCCTCGAACAGCAGCGTCACGCGCTGGCCCTGCGCCAACTCGACGGCGACCGTGTCGGCCGCGGCCAGGTGCTCGACGCCGTTCTCCACGCTGGCGCCCGAAAGCCCGACCGCTGTCACCGTGCCGGCCGCGCTCGTTGGCGGACCGTAGCCCCCGATGCCTCGCACGTACGTGCCGATCAGGAACACGATCCGCACCGGCTCGCGGGATGCCAGCGGCAGCCCCAGCACGTCGTAGCCGCTGCGCGGCTCGATGCGACCGATTGCTTGCCAGGTCCCCGCAGCCCCGGCCTGGACCTCGACGCCCCACGGCGCGTTCGGGTCGGGCGCCCCGGCGCGGGCGCAGTCGAGCAGCAGCCCGGCAAGCGTGTCCGCCGGGGCCCACTCGACCTCGAGCGTGCTGCCCGCGGCGAACAGCCGCGCGCCGTCGGCCGCGGTGCCCGGAGTCGAACCCACGGTCTCGCCTTCGCCGGTGACGATGTGGGCCGGCTCGCGCCGCGCGCCGATCGCGACTCCCGATGCCGTCGCCACGGCCACGGCTCCCGGTGCATGGTCGGCCACCAGCAGCCGGACTCGGTCGATCTCGAGCGCGCCCGGCCGCAGGGCGGCGATACGCGTGCCCACATGCCCGGTGCTGTCCGTGCTCGGCGCCATGAGCCGTGCGACCTGCTCGACCCACCGGCGATTCGGAGCGCCATCGAGGAACGTGTTCGCGACCCTGACCGGGCCGTCGCCACCGATCAGGCGATGCGAGTCGGCCTGGCGGGCAGAGTTGCCGCCCGGGAGGATCGGCGGCGGGTCTTCGCCGCCTTCGCCGCCGCAGGTCGCTTCGTAGAACACCTCGAGCCGGATGAGTCGCGTGGCCACGGCTCCCTGCGGATCGAGCGCGCGGGCGATCAGCCAGTACTGCCCCACCGCCGGGGAAGGCCAGTAGATGTGATTGCCCGACTGCAGCTGCGCGCCCGCGGGCAGGTCGAAGACCTCGAAGGTGACGACGTCGCCGTCCGGGTCGGTGGCCGAGAGGATCAGTTCGACCGGTGCACAGCTCGGCACCGAATGGGACGACTGCACCGAGGACGAGAAAACCGGGGCGCGGTCGGAAGTGGTTCTCACCACGTGGATGTCCGGATTGCCGGCTTGATCGACCGTCAGCGCCACCCGCGTCCCGTCCGGGGACCACCGCGCGTCCGGCACCGGGAACCCGACCTCCTGCGTGATGCCCGTGACGAGGCCCGACAGCGTGTCCCTCAGGCCGAGGACACCGGACTTGAAGACCTCCCCCGACCCACAGGGCGGGCATCCCGCCGGGGCGGCCGTGCAGAACGGCTCCCACTGCGCGATCTGGCCGTCGACCACCAGCAGCTTCCCGCGACCGGGGGCGAAGTCGAACGCGAGGGCGTCGGGAGCCATGGCGTCCGCCGGGATCCACGAGGGCGTCGATGACATCGCGATCCGCCAGAGCCGCCAGGCGCCGAGCTCGTCCGTCGCCCGGAAGTAGAGGTGCCGCCCATCGGGTGTCCAGCGCACGCTCGCGATCGTGGAGTCGCCCGGTGAAGCCGAGAGGACGAAGTCCTCACCCGTGGCGAGGATTCGGATCCGGATCTCGGACGACCACGTCCACTGCGAGGGCGGCAGGATCAGCGTCGTGTCGTCGGCCGGAGGATGGGTCCGTACGCAGCGGACATAGGCGATGCGGTCACCACTCGGCGAGAACGCAGGGTCGTGAATCACGCCGGGCATGTTCGTCAGCTGGGCTGTGGGCCCGGCCGGCGGGATGAGCCACAGGTCCCGACGCCCGCCGCTGCTGGCCTGCGTGTAGGCGATCGACCTGTCCCTCGGCGACCAGGCCGGGTCGTACTGCGCGGCATTGCCCGCGACGAGAGGTCGCGAGCCGGCTCCCTGCGCGGCGGCGGCGACGTAGATGCGGCGGGCGCCACTGGCGTCCAGGCCCTCGAACGCCAGCGAATCGCCCGCGGGCGACCAGGCGGGCGAGGTCTCGACGCGAGGCGTCGCCGCGAGCGCGAACGGGTCCATCGGCAGGTCTTCGGCGACCAGCATCGCCATCAGTTCGATGGGGTAGGTGCGCGGCTGGCCGGGCAGCTTGGGCGGCCAGTTGCCGAGGGCGTAGGTGCCCTCGGGACCGTCGCCGAGCGTCACGACGACGACGACGGCCCTCGTCGTCCCTCCGAAGCCGGGCACATCGAGGACGATGTCCTGATTGGGCCGATCGAGCACCACCTCCTGCGTCGTCACCCCCGTCGCCCACTCCGGATGGAGATGGAGGTCGGCGGCGGCGGTCGAATACGTGATCACGCTGGCGGTGAGGCGTCCGCTGTAGTCGGCCCGCTCGCACGGATTCCAGTCCACCGGGTCACCAACGTAGCTCCCCTTCATGAGCTTCTCGGCGCGCACGCGGACGCTCAGGTTCTGCTGGGTGGTGTGCAACGACGGGTCCGCCTTGAAGACCCAGTACTCGGCACCGAACATGTCCAGTTCGAGACGGCGCGGGGGCGACCCACCGGTCCCGGGCCGATCCGTGTAGCGCAGAAGCTGGTTGCGATTCGCGGCCGACAGCGTCGTGATCGGGGGTACCGACACAGTATCGTCGGTCGCGCTCCCGTCGAAGCTCTCCCACGCGCGAAGCTGGTAGTTGGGCGAGAACCCATACCCGGCCGGGTACCCGTAGCGTCCGCCCGGCAGACTCGAGTTGTTCACGTAGTTGGCCACGCGCCAGTTGTGGATCAACCGCTGCAGCCGCCCGACGCTGTCGCGACCAACAAACTCGGGGTAACCGCTACACTCGGGGCACTCCGAGTCCTTCAACCGGCCGGCCAGCCCCGCGAGCTTGTTCGAGCCTCCGCGGGTAGCCCACCGCCGAAGCAGATCGTCCTCGTAGTTCGCCGCCAGCGTATCCGCTCCGCGGAAGTTGAATGCGATGTAGGCCGCAAAGCTCAACCAGTGTGGGTAGGAGTTGGGCTCGTTCGAGTCGTCCGGCCACAGGCTGGCCGTGTAGTCGAGCTCGTATGAGGCGCGATCCACCGCCGCACCCGTCAGGATCTCCGCGGCGCGGGCGAACACGTGCAGGAACGTGATCCTGCCGGCGTCATCGGTGCTTGGGAATTCGCCATTGATCGCATGAAGAGACTCGTGGATGAGATCCGTGTTCGCCGTGCCGCCCGCTCGGGTCCACGGAGTCGCATCCTGGCTTCCTACCTTCCAGGGCGGCGGCCCGGCGATGCTCACGGCGTTTGCGCCGTACGCCTGCGAACCCGGGTTTCCGGTGGCGCTGTCCTCGGCGGCCCACCAACGGAAGTCCGGTGGGCACGCCCCCCGTCTGCTGTTGGCAAGCTGGGGGCCGTTGTAGATCGCTTGGTCTCCGGCGTAGGCGACCCACCCGGAATAGTTCGCGTGATCGGGCGCGTAGATGTACGCGTCGACGTGGTTCTCCTCGATGTCCGGGTAGTTTGTCGCGACGCGGAAGCCGATGGGGTCGCTCGGGTTCTTGTGGTAGAGCGTGTCCCGCTGCGCAAGGCTCTGCGTGCGCCGCTGAGCGAGGAAGTTGTACGCGAGTTCGACGTCGTACATGTCTATCGCCCACGGGTTCTCGAACGGGTTGTCGGAGTTCACTCGACCGAGCCGATCGAGATCGCTGAGTTGATCGACCCCCATGACATCGTCGAGATCGAGTCCGTAGCGGCTCCGGTACGTGTCGCTCCACAGGAATTCGAAGTCGCGGTTCGCGCGTGCCCCGCGTGAGAACGGGACCTTGTAGTAATGGAACTTCAGGTTGGTCGCGCCGACGAAGACGGCGCTGTCGCCGGAACCGACGGCGCAAGGGGGCACGGGTTGCGGTTCAGCCGTGACGCGACCGACCACAACGAGGGTCAGCAGGAGCGCCAAGAGTGGGAAACTAACCCGAAGTGGCATGCGGGACCTCGGCGGCGGGCCAGGGCATCGAAGCCTCGGCCCGGTGTGCTGCACGGGCTCCGGTGAGGCAGCCTCCGCCGGAACCCCGAACGCGTCAGCGGCGCCAGGGAGCGGAATGGCGGCGTGCGTTCGGGGTCGCGCGTCGCGACGTGCGGCGACAGACAGGTCGCGCTGACAAGCAGGAGAATGCCTATTTTTTTTTTTCCGGCTTCAAGTACCTTGTTCTCTCGTCGGGGCCGGCGTCG
>CAZUEM010000208.1:0-1276 GCA_964619155.1 uncultured bacterium | reverse complement strand
CGTCGGGGCCGGCGTCGCACCCGGGGCGATCATGATGCGAAGAGCTCTCATTGCGGTTGGCTCGAGCCTTCTGGTTCAGGCGGCGGGGTTGCTCCTCCTGGTGCGGCAGGCGGACGCACTTCCCCTGGGCCGGGCGTGGGCCCCCGCCACCGAGATGCGGTTTGACGGCACGACGGACTATCTCTACCCGCCGCTGCTCGACCGCGACACGACGGGCAGCCCCTACCTGACCATGGGGGTTCGCTGGGACACGCTCCCGCGCCATGTCTGGACGTCGTTCACATGGCGGGACTCGGGTTGGGCGGTGGCAGCGACTTCGCCCGAGCGAGCCGGGTATCCGCAGGTGCTCGCCGTGAGTTCGGGTTCGACTAGACAGATGGGGGAGGTCACCTACTGGGATGTTGCATCTCGCGAGTTCTGGTTGGCCCTATATGAGATCGCGCCGGGCCACGTCGGGTCTCCTGATACGGTGAGCAAGACTACTAGCAGCTCCTCGGAGTACGCGCTTGCCTCGGCTGGTCGGCGTCGATGGGCTGCTCGAAGTGAACAGAGCGGCTCGCCGACTTACCACATTCGCACGTTCTACTCCGACACCGCCCACATCTGGCGCGAGGCCGAACGGCTCGGCAACGACGACGATCACTGCACCGTCGCCCCGCTCGGCGACACGACGGCCATGGTCGTGTACGCCGGCGGCTCTGGGCTCGAGTACGCCCTGTTGGACGGCACTCGCTGGGTGGAGAGAGGCAACCTCGACGCGCGCCCGTTCGTGGCGGCCAACCCGCGCCTGCGAGTCCGGCCCTCGGGAGGGCTGTGGCTGATCTGGGCCGACTACGGCTGGGTGCACATCTCCACATACCGGGACGGCCTGTGGAGTCGCGGTGACAGCCTGCGTTGCGTGCCGAATGCGGGCGAGAGGTTCAGGCCGATCTTCCTCGACGCCGAAGTCGACACGACCGAGTACCCGGTGTTCGCCTGGACCAACTCGGGATACGGCGACACCTGGCGCGACGTGACGGCCATCGCGATTCCCGGCGCGGACGGCTGGCACGGCGCCGAGGAGGTGCCCGAGAGCCAGCAGAGCGGCTGGATTCGGCCCACGGTCACACGCGACCTGAACGGCGACGTGTGGGTCGCCTGGCGCCGCGCCCGCTTCGGCACCAACCACTGGTCCCACACCTACTGCTCCGCCACCTGCGCCGCGCCGTCCGTCGCCCCGGGCGGCGACGGCACGCGCGTCACCTGGGCGCTGTCCTCCCGCGCGCCGAGCAGCCGC
>CAZUEM010000207.1:1912-5821 GCA_964619155.1 uncultured bacterium | reverse complement strand
CGCGTGGGCGCTCGGGCGGTTTGTCGTAGTGGGTGGTGCGGCGTTGCGAGCGACGGCGGGCGGAGCGGCGGCCGGCGGTGGCGAGGCGTCTCGCGCGACGGGGGGCGGAGCGGCCGGCGGTGGCGAGGCGTCTCGCGCGACGGCGGGCGGAGCGGCCGGCATCACCGAGGCGCTGCGGGCCGCCGCGGCCGGAGACGCCGACGGGTTCGTGCGCGAGGAAGCGGCGCTTGCGCTCGCCGAGGCGCGCGCATGAGGGGCGCCCCGGCCGCCGTCGCCCTCGCGTTCGCCGCGTTGCTGCCGCTCGCGGCCGCCGCGCTCGCGGGCGGCGACGGCCCGCCGCGGTTCGTCGCCGGCGCCGACGTCTCGTCGCTGCCGAAGGTTCGCGCGGGCGGCGGCGTCTTCCACGTCGTCGCCGACACGGTGGACCCGCTGGTCGCGCTGCGCGAGGCGGGCGTGGACGCGGTGCGCCTGCGCGTCTGGCACACGCCGGAGGACGGCGAGTGCGGCCCCGCCGCGACCGTCGCCATGGCGCGCCGCGCGCGCGAGCTGGGCCTGCGCGTGATGCTCGACCTGCACTACTCCGACACGTGGGCCGACCCCGCGCACCAGGCGCCGCCCGCGGCGTGGCGGGACCTCGCGCTGCCCGCGCTCGCCGACAGCGTCCGCGCCTGGACGCGTGACGTGGTCGGGGCGTGCGCCGCGGCGGGCGCGGCCCCCGACTGGGTGCAGCTCGGCAACGAGGTGGGCGGCGGCCTGCTGTGGGAGACGGGGCGGCTCGGCCCGCGCGGCGAGGGCTGGGATGCCGTGGCCGCGCTGCTCACCGCCGCCGCCGAGGGCGTGCGCGAGGGAGCGCCGGACGCGCTGCGCGTCGTGCACGTCGCCGACAGCCACGCGCTCGCCTCGCTGGTCTGGTTCTTCGCCGGGCTCGAGCGCCGCGGCGTGCCGTACGAGATCGCGGCCGTCTCCTACTACCCCTGGCACCACGCGTCCGTCGAGACGCTGCGCTCGAACCTCGCCACGCTCGCCGCGCAGACCGGCCGCGGCGTCATGGTGGTCGAGACGGCGTACCCCTGGACGCTGCGCTGGTTCGACGGCACGCACAACGTGGTCGGCGAGGAGCGCCAGCTCTCGCAGTGGCCCGCCACTCCCGAAGGCCAGGCCGCGTTCGCGCGCGCCGTGCGCGCCGCGGTGAAGAGCGTGCCCGAGGGCCGCGGCCGCGGCGTGTGGTGGTGGGAGCCGGCGTGGATCCCGGCGCCCGGTCACGGCTCGCCGTGGGAGAACTGCTCGCTGTTCGATTCGGCGGGCGTCGAGCTGCCCGCGCTCCGCGCGTTCGCGCGCTAGGCCGCGCCGGCCTCGCGGGCCGCGGGCGGCGCCCCGTCACTCGCCGGCCAGCGGGCGCCCCTCGACCCACTCCGCGCCGCCGCCCTCGAAGTGCTCCTTCTTCCAGATGGGCACCGCGCGCTTGAGCTCGTCCATGGCCCAGCGGCAGGCGTCGAACGCGGGCCCGCGGTGCGCGGCCGCCACGACGACCGCGACGCTCGCCTCGGCGGCGGGCACTTCGCCCAGGCGGTGGACGATCGTGCAGGCGGCCACCTCGAAGAGCGCGAGCGCCTCGCGCTCGATGCGCGCCAGCGCTTCGAGCGCCATGGGCTCGTAGGCCTCGTACTCGAGCCGCAGCACGCGGCGGCCCTCGTGGTGGTCGCGCGTCGTGCCGAGGAACGTGACGATGGCGCCGCGGTCGGGCCGCGCGGCCGCGGCGGTGAGCGCGGCGTCGGCGATGCGCTCGCGGGTCAGCGCGGCCATGCGCGGACCTCCGCGGCGGGCGCGGGCGGGCGGGCAATCACGGCGCGCGCCACGCTCAGCCCCCGCTCACCGGCGGCAGCAGCGCCAGCTCCGCGCCCTCGGGCACCGCGTCGTGCTCTCGCGCGAGTGCGCCGTTCACCGCCACCGCCAGGTGCGGGCGCAGCGGGGCCAGCGCCGGGTGCGCGCGCTCGATCGCCTCGAGCGCGTCGGCCAGCCGCGCGCCGGGCGCGAGCGAGATCGTCACGCGGGCCGCCCCCGCCCGCTCGCGCGCCTGCGCGAACAACAGCACCGTCACGTTCACTCGTGGACCCTCCTTCGCCGAGCGCCTATGCTCGCGGCCCGATGGAACCGACGCAAGCCACTCCCGAGGGGCGCGAGCCCGGCGACGCAGGGCGCGCGCCCGATTTCGAGGCCCCCGAACCCGGCGCGCCCGGCGACGAGGCCCCGCCGCCGCCGCCCGAGCACGCGCCCGGCCAGGGCCTCGTCGCCTGGCTCGCCGTGATCGGCGGCGGCTCCACCGTGTGCGCGCTGCTCGGACACCCCGAGCTGGCGCTGTTCTTCGCGGGCGCCGGGCTGTTCGCGCTCGCGCAGGCCGCCGACGCCGTCACCGCCGCGGGCGGGACGCGCGCCTGGATCCTGGACGCGCCGCGCGAAGGCGGCCTCGGCGCGGCGCTGTTCGCGCTGCTCGTGCGCGCGATCGTGCCCGGCATGGGCGCGCTCGCCTACCTCGGGATCGGCACCTACGCGATTCAGCTTGGGAACGACCCCGTGCACCAGATCTCGGGCGCCTGGAGCTTCGTCGCGGCGGCGGTGAGCCTCGCGCTGATCTCGCGGCGCGCGGCCGACGGCGTCGCGTCGTGGCTCTTCCGCGGCGGACCTTCGACGCGCACGCGGCGGCTGACCGCGCGCCTCGTCGTGCTGGGCCTGATGCTCCCCGTGCCCATGCAGGCCATGATGCCGCAGCTGCTAGACGCCATGCGCGAGAGCCCGGTGCCGCTCGCCGACGCGCGCGGGCTCGTGGCGCAGCTCCTCGGCGAGATCGCGGTGGCGCTCGCCGGCGTCGGCTGGCTCGTCTCGCGCCGCGGCCGCGCCACGCTCGAGCGGCTGGGCCTCTCCGGCGTGAGGCTCCCGCACCTGGGCTGGATCGTGCTCGGCCTGGTGGGCGCGGTGGGCATCAACGCCGGCATGGAGGCGCTGCAGCGGAACTTCCTCCCCGACCTGTGGCGGCAGGACCAGGAGGTCACGCGCATCATCGCCGGCAACATGACGGTCGCGACCGCGCTCGTGCTCGGGATCTCGGCCGGCTTCGGCGAGGAGATCGCCATGCGCGGCGCGCTGCAGCCGCGGCTCGGCATCGTGCTCACGGCCGTGCTCTTCGCCTGCGGGCACGTGCAGTACTCGTGGTTCGGGATGCTCACGATCACGCTGCTCGGCACGCTGCTCGGCGTGGTGCGCGCGCGCACCAACACCAGCGCGGCCATCGTCGTGCACGTGCTCTACGACATCGTCGCCGTGCTGGGCTCGCAGGCCTGAAGCCGCGCGGCTCCACGCGGGGCATGCCCGCGCGGCGCCGGGGTGCTTCTCGCGCGCCGCGCCGCTACTCGACCGCCTCGCCCGGCTGCGGCGCCACCACCTCGGCCGCGCAGCCACGGGCCTTCAGTTCCGCACGCAGCGCCTCGGGCGTGCCCGTGAGCGGCGGGAACGTCCCGTAGTGCATCGGCACCACCCACTTGACGCCGAGCTTCTGCGCCGCCCACGCCGCTTCGCGCGGCGCCATGGTGTAGAGGTCGCCGATCGGCAGCAGCGCGAGCTCGGGCGCGTACAGTTCCGCGATGACCGCGAAGTCCGCCATCGGCCCGGTGTCGCCCGCGTAGTAGAGCTTGAAGCCGTCCTCGAGCGTGACCACGAAGCCTGCCTCGCCGCCGCCGTACGGGTTGCCGGCGATGTCGAAGCTCGAGGAGTGCTGCGCGTGCGTCATCGTGAACGCGAGCTCGCCCACGCGCTGCGTGCCACCCTTGCCCATGCCGCGCGCGTCCTTCACGCCCTGCCCCGCCAGCCAGACCGACGCCTCGTACCCGCACACCACCGGGCAGCCGAGGCGCGTCG
>CAZUEM010000207.1:0-1812 GCA_964619155.1 uncultured bacterium | reverse complement strand
GCCAGCCAGACCGACGCCTCGTACCCGCACACCACCGGGCAGCCGAGGCGCGTCGTCAGCGCCGCCACGTCGCTCGCGTGGTCGCCGTGCGCGTGCGAGAGCGCGATGACGTCGGCGCGCCTGGGCATGCGCAGCGCCTCGGGCGTCTTCGGGTTGCCCGTGAGCCAGGGGTCGAACAGCACCACCTTGTCCGACTTCGTCACCAGCTCGAAGGCGCTGTGCCCGAGCCACGTCAGCCGGAAACCGCGGTTCCACACCTTCATGTGCCGCCTCCCCGGCGGCCCCGCTCCGTAGGCGCCCCACCGCCCGCGGCCGTGGCCGCGTCTGCCGAGCGACGCCTCAGCGCGCCGCGCCGACTTCGCTTTCGGCGATCTCCTCGAGCCGCGCCGTGAAGTGGCGCAGCACGGGCGCTTCCCAGGTGATGCGCAGTCCGCGCAGCCGGTCACGATTGCGGAACAGCTCGATCACGGACTCGGCCACGTAGCGCATGTGCTCGGTCGTGTAGACGCGCCGCGGCACCGCCAGCCGCACCAGCTCGAGCCGCGGGTACACCACGTCGCCGCTCGCCGCGTCCTTGTGCGCGAACATCAGGCTACCGACCTCGACCGCGCGGATGCCGTACTCGCGGTAGAGCGCGGCGACCAGCGCCTGCCCCGGAAACTGCGACTGCGGGATCCCCGGCAGGAAGCGCTTCGCGTCCACGTACACCGCGTGCCCGCCCACCGGCTTCACGATCGGCACGCCCGCCTCGTCGAGCATCTCGCCCAGGTGCGCGACCTGGCCGATGCGGAACGCCAGGTAGTCCTCGCTCAGCACTTCCTTGAGGCCGCGCGCGATCGCCTCGAGGTCGCGGCCCGCGAGGCCGCCGTAGGTCGGGAAGCCCTCGATCAGGATGAGCAGGTTCGTGATCGCCGCCATCCACTCGCCGTTGTTGAGCGCGAGGAACCCGCCGATGTTGACGAGCCCGTCCTTCTTCGCGCTCATCGTGCAACCGTCGCCGTACGAGAACATCTCCTTCGCGATCTCGGCGATGGACTTGTTCGCGTAGCCGCTCTCGCGCTGCTGGACGAAGTAGCAGTTCTCGGCGAAGCGGCAGGCGTCGAAGATGAGCGGCACGCCGTGGCGCCGGCACACGCCGCTCACCTCGTGCACGTTCGCGATCGAGACCGGCTGGCCGCCGCCCGAGTTGTTCGTGACCGTGAGCATCACGAGCGGCACGCGGCCCTTCTTCTCGGTCAGCAGCCGGTCGAGCTTGGCCGGGTCGAGGTTGCCCTTGAACGGGTGCAGGCTCGTCGGGTCGAGCCCCTCGTCGATCACGAGGTCCGCCGCTTCGGCCCGCTGGTGCTCGACGTTCGCGCGCGTCGTATCGAAATGGATGTTGTTCGGGACGATGTCGCCGGGCTTGAGGATCGTCGAGAACAGCAGGTTCTCGGCGACGCGGCCCTGGTGCGTCGGGATCACGTGCTCGAAGCCGAAGATCTCGCGGACCGTCTTCTCGAAGTGGAAGTAGTTCTTCGAGCCCGAGTACGACTCGTCGCCGAGCATGAGCCCGGCCCACTGGTTGTCGCTCATCGCCGACGTGCCGCTGTCGGTCAGGAGGTCCACGTAGATGCTGTCCGCGGGGACCGCAAAGATGTTGAGGCCCGCCTCGCGGATCAGCTTCTCGCGCTCCTCGCGCGACACGCGCCGGATGGGCTCGACGACCTTGATGCGGAACGGCTCTGCCGGAAAACGCATGGGGAAACTCCCCGGGTGAGGTCGGTTCAGGTGCGGGGCGATGGACCCGGCCCGGAGTCTAGGCCGTTTCGGGCG
>CAZUEM010000206.1:0-5826 GCA_964619155.1 uncultured bacterium | reverse complement strand
AGACCGCCCCGGCGCGGTGAGCGATCGGCCTGGACCTTCCGGCGAGGGTGTCGCGAAGCGCGATCCAGTGGGGGTATATGTAACCCGTGCCACCGGGCTGGCAGCCGCAGTAGATCGCCGCCCATGGCCACTCGCAATAGAGCGGGTACGACAGTGTCGGAACCTCCTCGACGAGCAACGGCCCCGCGCCCGGGGAGTACTCGCGAATCAGCGCATCCGGAGCCTGCGCGTCGTGGATCGTCAGCTCGTGCGTCGGCACGTGCAGCTGGTAGAGGTGGCGGGCCTCGTCGAGCGGGTCGTAGCGCGTGAACAGTAGATGCCGCCCATCCCCCGTCCACCGCAGTCCCACGACCGCCGAGTCGCCCGTGAAGGCCGTCAGCAGCTCGTCACCGCTGCCGGCGACCTCGCGCAGGCGCACTTCCCGGTGCGTCGCCGCACTGTCGGTCCATTCGCGCACGTAGGCGACCTTCGCCCCGTTGGGCGAGAACGCGGGCGAGCGCACGATCCCGGCCGCCGACGTGAGCTGCGTCGCCGTGCCCGTCGCCGGGTTCACGAGCCACAGGTGGCGATCGGAAGCCGCCTGTTGCGCGTAGGCGACCGCGTCGCCACGCGGCGACCAGCTGGGCTCGAACTGCCCGGTCGTCTCGGGTCGCAGCAGCGTCGGCGTGCCCGAGCCGTCGCTCGGCGCGCTGTAGAGCCGTGCGACCCCTGAGCCGTCCGTGCGCCGGAAAGCGAGCTTCGATCCGTCCGGCGACCAGGCTGGTTCCTGCTCCGTCTCCCCGGTGGCCCCGACGGCGAGCGGCGTCACGAGGACGCCCGAAGGGACGAGGCTCACGCCGAGTTCGACCGTGCAGGAATCGGTCGGGGTTTCGATCTGGGCGTCGAACCGGGAGTAGAGCCCACTCGGGCCATCGCCCAGGGTGATTACGAGCAGCGCTGCCTTGGTCTGCGCCCCGAAGTCCGGTACCTCGAGCACCAGATCACCGCGCGCCGAGTCGAGCTCGGTCGAAACCGTCGTCACCGAGGTGGCCCAGTCCGGGTGACGGAACAGCGAGTCCGCCGACTGCGAGTAGCGAACGACACTGGCCGTGATCCGGCCACTCCCGAGGGTCGTATCGCACTGCCGCGCAACCGGGGAGAGGATCGCGGTCGAGCGCAGCAGTTCCGGC
This sequence comes from uncultured bacterium, assembly GCA_964619155.1. GTDB lineage: Bacteria > Eisenbacteria > RBG-16-71-46 > RBG-16-71-46 > RBG-16-71-46 > CAIXRL01. The sequence goes on along the minus strand of CAZUEM010000206.1, from coordinate 4,657 downwards.
ATGTGCAGGCGCAGGTGCAAGGTCTGCTGCATCGAGGCCAGAGCCGCCGCCGCATGAAAGACGAAGTACTCGGCGCCGAACATCCCGAGGCGCAGCTTTCTCAGCCTGTCGGGGACTCCCGGCGGCCGCTCTGTGATCCAGTTCGTGTGCCCGCGGTCGGCTGCGGTCAGCGTCGTCTCGGGCGGGGCCACGGCCCAATCATCTGTGGAAACTCCGTTCACGTTCTGCCACGCGCCGAGTTGGACGGCGGGCGAGAACCCGTAGCCGGCAGGGAAACCGTAGTGCCCGCCGGCCAGTCCCGGGCTGTTGACGTACGCGGCGACTCTCCAGTCGTGGATCAGCCGCGTCACGCGGTCGACGCTGTCGATGCCCGCGAAGCCCGGGTAGCCCGTGCACTCCGGGCACTCGACGTTGCGCAGGCGCCGGGCCAGGCCGAGGAGCGAGCGTTGCGCGGCGTCCTCCCTCGCCCAGCGGGGGACCAGATCGTCGAGGTAACTGGCCGCCGTGGTGTCGGCGCCGCGGAAGTTGAAGGTCAGGTAGGCCATGAACGACTGCCAGTGACTGTACGCTGCACTGAGGAGGTCGCCACCTGGGCCGGGAGTCAGGCTGAAGCGGTAGTCCACGTCGCTGGTCGGCGGGTCGGTCGCCACGCCGGTGACGGCCTCGGCGCCGCTCGCGAACATGTGCAGCCATTTCGTACCGCGGCCGTGGTCGTAGTTGATCGCATGCAGGGACTCGTGGATGAGCTGGCTGTTGGCCGTGCCGCCGGGGCGGGTCCAACGCGTCGCGCTGTTGGTCGAACCCACCTGCGTGGGATACGGCCCGGGGATCTGCAGGGAGTTCCCGTGGTAGAAGCCGCTGCCGGTCGAGGAGTCCTCGTTGGCCGCCCACTCGTAGTCAGAGGGTGACTTGCCGTAGTTCCTGATCAGGTTCTGGCCCGGCTGCCAGCCGTCGCCGTTCCAACCGTGGTACCAGGGTTTGCTCGGATCGCTCCCGTAGCCACCGAACTGGCGACCGAAGATGTAGGCGTCGATGTGCGTGCGCTCGGCCTCGGGGTCGTCCGGCTGTGCAACGCGGAAGCCAATTGACGCGAACGGGTCGGAGTCGTACGTGGCGCGACGTTCGACTGGCACCCCCATGGAGTCGAGCGTCTGTCGCTGGGCGAGGAAGTTGTAGGCGAGCTGAACATCGGTCTGGTTCAGACCGAACGGGTTGTGCCACCACTCTTCGCACGCAGTCAGAGCGAGACGGTCGATGTCCGTTCTGGCCGGCGTACCGGTCAGCGTGTCGAGCGGCATGTGGAGCACCGATCGGTACGTGTCGCTCCACAGGAACTCGTAATCGCGGTTCGCCCGCCGGCTGACCGTGACCGGAACCTTGTAATGGTGGAACTTGACGTTGGTGTAGCGGGTCGCACCGAGCGCGGTATCGGCCGCGAGGCCGCACGGCGGATCGGAGATGTCCAGGCTCTGCGCGGAGGCCGGAGATGGCAGACGGACGATCGAAAAGCACAGCAGGCAGGCAAGCGCGAACGGTCGAGGTCGAAGCGCAAGGACGCGCATGGGCGGCTCCCCACAGCGAGCTGCGGCTCGAATGGCCGCGTGCTCGGTGCACTGCGGCGGTCCCGCGGGGGAAGGTGCTGCCGGGACTGGAGGAACGATGCGGCGCGCGCGACGCGAGCGGGGGATGTCGTGGCCAAGTGCTCGAGCGTTCTTCGTGGCGCGTGCACCGTTGGCCCGATAATGGCTCCCCCCTCGCCCAGTCAAGTATGTTTTCCGGCGGACCGATGTCCGACTCGGCGACGCGGAGGATCGCGATGCTCCGAATTGCCTCGCAAGCACAGTTGCAGGTGCTGGCGCTCTCCCTCGTGCCTTGCCTGCTTGGCGCTCCCTCGTTGTGGGCCATGCCAACGGGAAGAGAATGGGCTCCATACACTGAAATGCAGATTGCAGGGAGTTCGCACGAACTTGGGTGGCTTCGATTGGATCGGAACGTTGCCGGCAGTCCCTACTTCGTCATGCCGGTGGGCTGGGATGGCGGGTCCGGCTACGTCTGGAGCGCATTTACCTGGTCCGACACGGCCTGGCGCTGCACAGTCCGGTCGAGCATGGCGACCGGCGGTCTGCCCGAGTTCTCGGTGCAGCGCGAGCAGGCGCGCCGGATGATCGACTTCGGTCCGCAGACCCCGTCAGGCTACCGTCGCTTGGCGATACGGGACGTGGGGCCGGACTCTGTCACAGACCCGGACTCGATCGGCCTGACTAGCGACCAGTCATCCGACTACGCAGCGGCGGCATCCGCTCGCCGCCGTTGGGCGATCCGCAGCGAGCAGCGGCGCACGTCGTCTGCCTGGCACGTGCGCGTCTACTACTCCGACACCGCACACGTCTGGAGCGAAGTCGAGCCGGTCGGAGTGGACGAGTTCACATGCACGGTTGCGCCGCTCGGCGACACGACCGCGATGGTCGTCTACGCCGGCGAGTCCGGGCTCCAGTACGCAATCCTCGACGGCACGCGCTGGGTCGAGACCGGCAACCTCGATCCGCGGCCATGGAACCCCGTGCATCCGCGATTGCGGCTGCGACCTTCGGGCGGCCTGTGGCTCTTCTGGGCCGACTACGACTGGATGCACATATCGAGCTATCGCGACGGTGTCTGGGAACGCGGCGACAGCCTGCGTTGCGTGGGCGAGCCCGGCGAGACGTTCCGGCCCATCTTCCTCGACGCCGAGCACGACACGACCGAGTACCCGGTCATCGCGTGGACCAACTCCGGCTACGGCAACACCTGGTACGACGAGACGGCCATCGCGTTTCCGAACGGCCACGGCTGGGACGCGGGCGAGCGCGTGCCGGACAGCAAGGAGAGCGGCTGGTTCTCGCCCACGATGACAACGGACCTGAACGGCGATGTGTGGGTCGCCTGGCGCCGCGCCCGCTACGGCATCAACCGCTGGACGCACACCTACTGTTCGGCGACCTGCGCCGCCCCCGCGATCACTCCGCTCGGCGACGGCACGCGCGTCACCTGGGCGCTGTCCTCCCGCGCGCCGAGCAGCCGCTGGTCCGTGTGGCGCGCCGAGGGCGACGCGCCGTTCGACTCGCTCGGCACCGTGCGCGCCGGCGAGGACTCACTGCTCGCCTTCGACGACTCGACCGCCCACCCCGGCCGGACGTGGCGCTACCGCATCCGGCGCGAGAGCGTGGACATCCGCTACCGCTGGGAGAGCGAGGTTTCGAAGCACTGGCGCCCGGACACGCGCGCGCCGATCGGCCTCACGCTCACCAACCCGACGGGCGGCACGCGGCTCGCATTCCGCCTCACGGGCGCCGCGGGGCTGCTGTGGGCGCGGCTCTACGACCTGCAGGGCCGCGTGGTGCTGGCCGAGCGGCTGGGCGCGAGCGGCACGGGCGAGGACTCGTTCACGCTCGACCTGGGCGCGAGCGGCGCGCGGCGCCCGGGCATCTACTTCCTGCGCGTCACCGACGGCACCCGGCGCACGACCCGCACGGCGCGCGTCGCGGTCATCCCCTGACCCGCAGCGCCTACGCCGTTCAGTCCGGCGTCGCCCCCGACGGCACTCCGCTGCGCTGAGCCACCTGCGCGCTCGCGCGTTCGCGCGCGAAACGGCGCACCAGGTCGGCGAGCTGTTCGGGGCGGTCGAGCATGACGAAGTGCCCGGTGCCCTTCATGCGCACCGGCACCGCGCCGCGCGCGCGGCCGTAGCCGAGCGCCTCGGCGCACTCGCGCCAGCTCTCGCCGTCCTCCCACGAGCGAGCCGAGAGCACCACGAGCAGCGGCACCCGCAGATTCGCGATCGCCTCCGAGAGGTCCTCGGTCACCGCGAGGCGGATCCACGCCTTGAGCACGGTCGAGTCGAGCCGCGCGGCCTCCGAGAACAGCGCCGCGCCCTGCGCCGAGTCGCGGCCGAATGGCACGTACGCCTCGCGGAGCGTGCCGAGGTAGTCGCGATCGAGCGCGGCCAGCAGACCGTCGCGCTGCTCGGGCGTCATCTGCGGCTTGAGCGCGGTCTCGACCAGCACCAGCGCGCGCACGCGCCCGCTCGAGCGCAGCGCCTCCTCGGCCGCGACCAGCCCGCCGACCGAGTGGCCGACGAGCACGACGGGCCCGGCGCACTCCTCGGCGATGGCGCGGTCGAGCGCAAGCGCCGCGCCCGAGAGCGTCAGCGGCCGCGTCATGCCGGCGATGCCGTGCCCGGCCAGCTCGGTCAGCACCACGCGGTGGTCGCGCGCGAGGTCGCGCGCCATGGGCAACCAGTGCTCGGCGCGGCTGCCGAGGCCGTGCACCAGCACCACTTCCGGCCCCGCGCCGAACGAGCCGAGCGCCGCGGGCGGACGCGGCGCGAAAGCGTCGCGGCCCAGCACGAGGGCGAGCGCGACGAGCGGCACGAGGGCGATGAGGAGGCGGCGGGCCATGGCGGAACCGGCGGAAGAGGGTCGGCCTCCCTCCCGGGGAGGAGTTCCCTCCTCTTATCGGCCGCCGCCGCCATGCGCTTGCGGCCGGAGTTGCCGGTTCGGCCCGAAAACGTCGCGGCCCGGCGGGCGGTGCGCCGCGCCGGGCCGCGTTTCGCGCGCCTTGGCGCGCCTCTCTACTTCCCCCCCGCCAGGCGCTTCGTCGCGTACTCGGCGAGGATCGC
>CAZUEM010000205.1:0-5906 GCA_964619155.1 uncultured bacterium | reverse complement strand
GCCGCCCGCTGCGGCTCGCCGCGGGCGAGGCCCCGCCCGCCGGCCTGCGCGGCCCCGAAGCGCCGCCGCCCTCGGCGCTGGCCGTGCCGCTGCTGCGCCGCGGCGAGCCGTTCGGGGTGATCGAGTGCCTCGGCAAGCGCGGGGGCGACTTCACGGACGCCGACTTCGACCGGCTCGAGGTCGCCGCCGAGGGCGTTTCGTTCGCGCTCGACTACGCGCTCCTCTACCAGGAGATCGAGCGGCGCGCGCTCGAGAAGGAAGTGCTGCTCGACATCACGCGCTCGCTGGCGGCCCCGTTCGACCTCGAGGAGGTCATCGAGGCCATCATGCAGTCGCTGCGGCAGGTCGTGGACTACGACGCCGCGGCGGTCTACCTCGTGGACCGCGCGACGCGCTCGCTCGAGATCGTGAGCGAGTCGGGCTACCCCGAGGGCTCCGAGGAGGCGTTCGGCCTGCAGATCGGGCAGGGCATCGTCGGCTGGGTGGCGAAGACGGGCGAGCCGGTCATCGTGCCGGACGTGCGCAGCGACCCGCGCTACGTGACCGCGCGCCCCGAGACGCGCAGCGAGCTGGCCGCGCCCATGGTGGTCGAGGGCCAGCTGGTCGGCGTGTTCAACCTGGAGAGCGACCTCCACGACGCCTACCACGAGGGCCACCTCGAGCTGCTGTCGGCGTTCGCGTCGCAGGCCGCCGTCGCGCTGCAGCGCGCGCGCATCGGCCGCGACCTGGTCGAGCGGCGGCGCCTCGAGCGCGAGCTGGCCATCGCGCGCGACATCCAGCGGTCGTTCCTGCCGTCGGCGGCGCCCGACGTGCCCGGCTTCGACCTGGCCGGCACCTCGATCTCGCACGACCAGGTGGGCGGCGACTACTACGACTTCATCCCGGTCAGCGAGACGCGCCTCGGGCTGGCGATCGCCGACGTCTCGGGGAAGGGCATCCCGGCCGCGCTCATCATGGCCGGGTTCCGCATGAGCCTGCTCGCCGAGATCCGCAACGAGTTCGCGATCCGGGCGGTGATGCGCAAGGCGAGCCTGCTGCTGCACGAGAGCACCGAGCGCGACAAGTTCGTGACCGCCTTCTACGGCGTGCTCGACTGGAAGAACGGCGTGCTCATCTTCAGCAACGCCGGCCACAACCCGCCCATGCTCGTGCACCGCGACGGGCGCGGCGAGCGGCTCGTGGAGGGCGGCGTGGCGCTCGGCGTGCTCCCGGACGCGCGCTACGAGGAACGCCCCATCGTCGTGCAGAACGGCGACGTGCTGGTGCTGTACACGGACGGCGTCAGCGAGGCCGAGAACGAGAAGGGCGAGCACTTCGGCGAGCAGCGCCTCGAGGACCTCGTGCGCCGGCATGCGCACGCGCCCGCCGCCGAGATTCTGCGGATCATCGTGGACGCGGTCACCGAGTGGGCGGGGGAGCGGGGCGCGAACGACGACGTCACGCTCATCGTCGTGCGCAAGCTGGGCTGACGCGCGCGCCGCCCGCCGCCCGCGGCGCGGGTCGCGGCCCGGCGCGCGGATGGCGCGCGAGGTTCACGCGTTACTTGAAGGCCCGGAGTCTTGACCCTGCCGGGACCGTCCGATAGTCTGCCCCGCACGTTTTTCGCCCCCCTCACCGCGAAGGAGCCGCCGTGACCGCGTCCGCCGCCCGCACGGGCCGAATCCTGTCGGGCATGCGCCCCACCGGGCGCCTCCACCTGGGCAACTACGTGGGCGCGCTCGAGAACTGGGTGCGCCTGCAGGACGCCGGGTGGACGAACTACCACATGGTCGCGGACTGGCACATGCTCACGACCGGGTACGAGGACACGGCGCGGCTCCAGCAGAACACCTGGGACATGGTGCTCGACTGGCTGGCCGCGGGGCTCGACCCGGCGAAGAGCGTGATCTTCGTCCAGTCGGCGGTGAAAGAGCACGCCGAGCTGCACCTGCTCTTCAGCATGCTGGTCAGCAAGGCGCGGCTCGAGCGCATCCCGACGCTGAAGGAGCAGATCCGCGACCTCGGCATGGACGAGCAGACGATCTCCTACGGCCACCTCGGCTACTCGGTGCTGCAGGCGGCGGACATCCTGCTCTACCGCCCGACCCACGTGCCGGTCGGCGAGGACCAGGTGCCCCACGTCGAGATCACCCGCGAGATCGCGCGCCGCTTCAACTTCGTCTACTGCCGGCACGGCGAGCCGGTCTTCCCCGAGCCCGAGGCGCAGCTGACCGAGTTCGCGCGCCTGCGCGGCCTCGACGGCAACCGCATGAGCAAGTCGGTGGGCAACACGATCCTGCTCGCCGAGTCGCCGGCCGAACTCGAGACGAAGGTGCGGCAGGCGTACACCGACCCGAAGAAGATCCGCAGGGACGACCCGGGCCGCCCGGAGGCCGACCTGTCGGAGCTCGACGCCGACGGGAAACCCCTCCATGCGGGCTGCGTGGTGTGGGAGTATCACCGCAAGTTCAACGCGGGCGAGGCGGAGTCCATCGCGGCCGAGTGCCGCGCGGGCCGGCTCGGGTGCGTCGCCGACAAGAAGCGCCTCGCGGGCGTGATGGCCGAGGTGCTGGCGCCCATCCGCGAGCGGCGCGCGCGCTGGGAGGCCGACCCGGATGCCGTCCGTGACGTGCTGAACGACGGCACACGGCGCGCCCGCGAGGCGGCGCGCGCGACCATGGACCTGGTGCGGAGCGCGATGGGCGTCAAGTCCGTCGTGGAGCCCGAGTGACCGACGAACGCGACGACGCGGCGGCGCCGGCGACGGCGCCCGTGGAAGGGCCGGCGGCGGGCGGGACGAACGGCGACGGCGCGCCGCACGACCTGCTCGTCGAGAGCCCGGCCGCGCGCAGCCGCGACGGCGGCCCGGTCGTGCGGGCGCCGCGCCCGTCGGTCACGTTCAAGCTGCCGCGCTTCGAGGGCCCGCTCGACCTGCTGCTGCACCTCATCAAGCGCGACGAGATCGACATCTCGAACATCCCGATCGCGCACATCACGAAGCAGTACCTCGAGACGCTCGAGCTCATGCGCCAGCTCGACCTCGAGGTGGCGGGCGAGTTCCTCGTCATGGCCGCGACGCTCATGCGCATCAAGGCCAAGATGCTGCTGCCGGTGCCCCGGTCCGACGACGACGAGGACGAGGGCGACCCGCGCGAGGAACTGGTCCAGCGCCTGCTCGAGTACCGCCTCTACAAGGAGGCGTCGGAGACGCTCAAGACGCAGGAGGGCGAGCGCCGCGGGCTGTTCGAGCGCGGCATGGTGCCCACCGAGGACGAAGCCGGGCCGCTGCCGCTCGCGCCCGCGACGCTCTTCGACCTGCTCGAGGCGCTCAACCGGGTGCTCGCCCGCCGGCCGGAACGCGTCGTCTACGAAGTCCGCACCGAGGCGTACGACATCGAGGACAAGATGTCGTTCATCGCCCGGACCGTCGCCGAGGACGGACGGCTGCGATTCTCCACGCTCATGGAGCGGGCCCGCGCCCGCATGGAGATCGTCGTCTCGTTCATGGCGCTGCTCGAACTCGTCAAGCTGGGCACGATCGTGGTGGTGCAGGAGGCGAACTTCGCCGACATCCTGATCCTCCCGAAGCTGCCGGAAGGAAACGACACCCATGCCTCCATCGAACCTGCGATCGGCGGTTGAAGCGCTGCTGTTCGCGTCCGACCAGCCGCTCTCGCTGATGCTGCTCTCCGAGGCGCTCGAGTCCGGGACCGAGGACGTCGCCGCGGCGCTCCGGGCGCTGGGCGAGGAGTACGCCGCGCGCGAGGCGGGCGTCGAGCTCCGCGAGATGGCGGGCGGCTGGCTGTTCACGACCGCCGCGGGCCAGGCCGAGTGGGTCACGCGCATGCTGCGCGGCAAGCGCCGCATGCGCCTCTCGCGCGCCGCGCTCGAGACGATGGCGATCATCGCCTACAAGCAGCCGGTGACGAAGAGCGAGGTCGAGGCGATCCGCGGCGTGGACGCGAGCGGCGTGCTCGCGACGCTGCTCGAGCGGAATCTCGTCACCATCAAGGGCCGCTCGACCGTGGTCGGCCGCCCGCTGCTCTACGGCTCGACGCCCGAGTTCCTCAACTACTTCGGCCTGCGCGACCTCACCGAGCTGCCGCGGCCGGAGGAACTGCGCGCGCTGGTCGCGGCCCGCGAGCCCGAGCAGCTCGAGATGCTCGAGATGGATCCCGCGAGCGGCATGCCGCTCGCGCTCGCGTCCGGCGAGGCGAACGCGAACGGCGACGTCCCCGACGGCGAGGCCGCGGCGGCCGCCGCCGTCGCGGATGCGCCGGGCGAGGGCGACCTCGACGCGTTCTCGCTCGAGGACGCCGATGCCGCGATCGCGGCGGCCAAGGCGGCGCGTGCCGAGGCGGCGCTCGCGATGGCCGGCGCCGGCCGGCCGGAGGCGCCGGGCGATGAGGACGCGGAAGCGTCGTCCATGCTCGCGGGCGCCGGCGACCTCGGCGAGGCCTCGGACGACGAGCCCGAGGACGACGAGGACGAGGACGAGTACGACGACGAGGACGACGAGGACGAGTACGACGAGGACGACGACGAGGACGAGGACGAGGAGGAAGAAGACGACGACCTCGACCGGCCCTCGGCGACCCTGTCGCGGGACGACGGCGGGCGCTAGCCCCGCCGCCCGGTCCGGCGCATGAACCGCGACGCGGACTTCTGGGTCCGCACGCTCGGCCTCGCCCCGCATCCCGAGGGCGGGTGCTTCCGCGAGACCTGGCGGTCCGCCGAGACCGCCGAAGGCCTGCCGGAGCGCTTCGGCGGACCGCGCTCGCTCGGCACGTCGATCCTCTACCTGCTCCGCGCCGGCGAGCACTCGCGGCTCCACCGCCTGCGCGCCGACGAGGTCTGGCACTTCCACGAAGGCGGGCCGCTGCACCTGCACCTGCTGGAGCCCGGGGCGGGCTATCGCCGCCTCACGCTCGGGCGCGACCCGGAGCGCGGCGAGCGGTGGCAGGCCGTCGTGCCGGCGGGGAGCTGGTTCGGGGCCGAGCCCGCCGAGGGCGCGCCGTTCGCGCTCGCGGGCTGCACCTGCGCGCCCGGTTTCGAGTACGGTGACTTCGAACTCGGCGTTCGCCGGGAGTTGCTCGCGCGGTTCCCCGCGGAGCGCGCCCTCGTCGAACGCCTGACGGACTGAGAGGACGGCATGTCGATCCGGCTCAACAAACTGCTCGCCGGCCGCGGCATCGGGGCGCGGCGCAAGTGCGACGCGATCATCGCCGAGGGGCGGGTGAAGGTGAACGGCCGGGTGGTGGGCGAGCCCGGCACGCTGGTCGAGGAGCAGCGCGACCGCATCGAGGTGGACGGCAGGCCGCTGCCGAAGGCGCAGCCGTTCGCCTACTACGTGATCAACAAGCCCGTCGGCGTCATCACCACGCTCGACGACCCGCAGGGCCGCCGCACGATCGCCGAGTTCCTGCCGCGCGGGCAGCGGCTCTATCCGGTGGGGCGCCTCGACGCGGACACGAGCGGGCTGCTGCTGCTCACGAACGACGGCGAGCTGGCGCACCGCCTGATGCACCCGCGTTACGGCGTGGAGAAGTTCTACCGCGTGCGGCTCGATCGCGAGCCGTCGGCGCGCCAGCTCGAGCGCCTCGCCGCGGGCGTCGAGTTCGAGCCCGGCGTGGTGAGCGCGCCCGCGCGCGTGCGCCGCATCGACCCCGGCTTCGACGCGATCATGATCGAGGTCGCGATCCACGAGGGCCGCTTCCGCCAGGTGCGGCGCATGTGCGAGGCGGTCGGGCTCACCGTGACCGGGCTGCACCGTGTCGGGTACGGCCCCATCCGGCTCGGGCCGCTCGCGCGCGGCATGTGGCGCGAGCTCTCCGAAGCCGAGGTCGAGCGCCTGCGGGCTGCTTCGTCCCGGCCGCTGCGCCGTCCCGGCGCGGGCGAGCGGCCCGCGCGCCCGGCGCGGCCGGCCC
>CAZUEM010000204.1:0-5946 GCA_964619155.1 uncultured bacterium | reverse complement strand
GCGACGGCGCTCGCGTTCGCGGGCTCGGGCGCGGCCGCCAGCCGGTTCCTCGGCGGCGGGGCGGCCGAGATCGCGACGGCCGCCGCGCTCGGCGCGGTCGCGGCGGCGCTCGCCCGGCTCGCGCCGCGCGTGGCGGTGCTCGGGCGGCTCTTCGAGCCGGTCGCCGCGTTCCTCGTCTCGGCGCTCGCCGGGGCGATCGCCGCGCGCTGGCCGGTCTCGGCCTACCTCGCGACGGTCGGCGCGCTCCTCGTGCTGCTGCCGGGCCTGACGCTGACGGTGGCGATGGCCGAACTGTCCTCGCGCCACCTCGTCTCGGGCACCGCGCGGCTGACCGGCGCGGGCGCCCAGTTCCTCGGCCTCGCGTTCGGGGTGGCGATGGGCGGACGCCTCGCCGCGCTCGCGGCCGGCGCGCCGCTCGAGCCGGCGCCGGCCGCCGTCCCGGCGTGGACCGAGCCCGCCGCGCTCGCGCTCGCGCCGCTCGCGTTCACGGTGCTGCTGCGCGCCCGGCCCGGCGACTACCCGTGGATCCTGGGCGTGGGCGCGGGCGCGTACGTCGCGGGCCGGGCGGCGGCGGGCGCGGTCGGTCCGGAGCTCGGCGCGTTCACCGGCGCGTTCGTCGCGACCGTGCTCAGCAACCGGCTCGCGCGCGCCCGGAGCGGCTCGCCCGCGACCACGCTGGTGCCCGCGATCCTGCTGCTCGTGCCGGGCAGCATCGGCTTCCGCAGCCTGACGCTGCTCATGGAGCGAGACGTGCTGAGCGGAGTGCAGACCGCGTTCGGGACGTTCGTGACCGCCTCGGCGCTGGTCGCCGGGCTGCTCATGGCCGGGCTGCTCGTGCCCGCGCCCCCGCTCGCGGAGGACGGGCCCGGCCCGGCCTGAGCGGCCGCCGTCAGCGCGGCGCGGCCGGCGGCACCGTGAGCACCGGGCACTTCACGCGGTGGCGCACGCTCGAGACCGTCGCGCCGTACACGACGTCGCGCAGGCCGCGGTGGCCGTGCGAGCCGGTGACGAGCAGGTCGGCCCCGACCTCGTTCACGATCCGCACGATCTCGGCCTTCGCGTCGCCGTGGCCGAGGCGCACGAGCGCGCGCACGCCGCGGGCCGTGAACTCCCCGGCGATCGCGAGCAGCGCCGCCTCGTCCTCGCGGCTCTCCTCGTCGCGGCTCTGCTCGCCGAGGTAGCGGCTCGCCGCCGACTCGACGACGTGCACGAGGACCAGTTCGGCGCCCGGGTGGAACTCGAGCGAGCGCAGGTACTCGAGCACGCTCTCGTCGGCCCGGCCGCGCTCGAGCGCGACCGCGATGCGCCGGTAGGCGCCCGCCTGCAGCGCCGGCGGCGGCGCGGGCGCGGCCGCCTCGGCCTCCGCCTTCGCCCGCGAGCCGAGCGCCTGCACCTCCGGCGCGGCGCCGGGGAGCAGGCCGGGCCAGCGGCGCTCGAGCCAGGGCGCGAGCGCGATGAACGCGAGCAGCAGCCCGAGCCCCGCGGCGCCCGGCATCGCGACGCCCCACACCCACCACGCGCCCGGCGAGGCCGCGGCCCAGCCCGCGACCGTGTCGACGACCAGCTTGCCGTTGAGGCCGGCGATGATCGCGACCACGAGCGTCGCCAGCGCCGTGACCCAGGCGGGATTGACGAACTCCCCCATCCGCCGGCGGTCGCTCGTGAACGACACGAGCGGCACGACCGCGAAGGAGAGCTGCATGCTGAGCACGACCTGCGACAGCACGAGCAGGTCGTCCACCGCCTGCTCGCCGCGCAGGCCGATGACCAGCGCCGCCGGGACGATCGCGAGGCTCCGGCTGATGAGCCGCCGCAGCCAGGGCTGCACGCGGATGCGCACGAAGCCCTCCATGACGATCTGCCCGGCGAGCGTGCCGGTGATCGTGCTCGACTGCCCCGAGCACAGCAGCGCGACCGCGAACACGGTCGAGGCGAGCGAGGTGCCCAGCAGCGGCGCGAGCAGGCGGTGCGCGTCCTCGAGCCCGCTCACCCCGGCGTGCTCGGTGCCGTGGAACGTGGCCGCCGCGAGCACGAGGATGGCGCCGTTCACGAACAGCGCGGCGTTGAGCGCGATCACCGTGTCCACGAGGTTCATGCGCACGGCCTCGCGCTTGCCGGCGACCGTGGCCTCGCTCGCGCGGCTCTGCACGAGCGCGCTGTGCAGGTACAGGTTGTGCGGCATCACGGTGGCGCCGAGGATGCCCATCGCCACGTACAGCGACTCGCCGTGCAGGCCGAGCACCGACAGGCCGCCGCCCGGCGCGGCGCCGAACAGGCTCGGCTGCCCCGAGGCGTCGCGCGGCACGAACGAGGCGACGATCGCGGGCAGGTCGGGCCGCGACAGGAACATCTCGATGCCGAAGCACACGCCGATGGTCGCGACCAGCGTGATGATGAGCGCCTCGAGCATGCGCATGCCGTAGCGCGAGAGCGCCAGCAGCAGCAGCACGTCGAACGCGGTGATCAGCACGCCCCACAGCAGGGGGATGCCGGTGAGGAGCTTGAGGCCGATGGCCGCGCCCAGCACCTCGGCCAGGTCGCAGGCGATGATGGCCAGCTCGCACAGGATCCACAGCGGCGTCACCACCCAGCGCGGGTAGGCGTCGCGGCACGCCTGCGCGAGGTCCCGGCCCGTCACGACCCCGAGCCGCGCCGACAGCGTCTGCAGGAGCACGGCCATCAGGTTGCTCATGAGCAGCACCCAGACGAGCTGGTAGCCGAACTTCGCGCCGCCCGCGAGGTCGGTCGCCCAGTTGCCCGGGTCCATGTAGCCGACGCTCACCAGGTAGGCGGGGCCCGCGAACGCCAGCAGGCGCCGGATCCAGCTCGCCGTCTTCGGGATCGGGACGCTGCGGTGGACCTCGGCCAGCGAGGGTTCGTGCGGGGGGAGGCTCATGCCCTTCTCCTCTCGTGCGCGGCCTCGACGAGCACGCCGTCCACGCCTTCGCCAGCCGACACGAACGCCGCGCCGGCCACTTCGATCTCGAGCACGCCGTCCGCCTCGCGCACCTCGCGCATGCGCACGGCCGCCCCCGGCACCAGGCCGGCCTGCTTCCAGCGCGCCATGCGGCGCACGTCGCGGTCGCGGATCTCGCGCACGACGGCGCGCTCGCCGGCGCGCAGCGAGGCGAGCGGCACCAGCGCGCGGCGCGCGATCCGGCCGCGGCGGTCGGGGATCGGGTGGCCGTGCGGGTCCTCGCTCGGGTGCCCGCACAGCCGGTCGATCGCGTCGAGCACGCGGTCGCTGACGTGGTGCTCGAGCACCTCGGCGTCCTCGTGCACGTCGGCCCAGTCGAGCCCCAGCACGTTGACGAGGAACGTCTCGAGGATGCGGTGCCGCCGCACCATGCGCAGCGCCTCGCGCTCGCCGTCGGCCGACAGCTGCGCCGCGCCGCGCCGGTGCAGCCGCACGAGCCGCTCGTCCGCGAGCCGCGCCAGCATGTTCGTGACGCTCGGCGCCGAGACGCCCAGCCGCCGCGCGAGCGCGGTCACCGTGACCGGCGCCTCGCCGCCGAGGTCGTGGAGCGCCTTCAGGTAGTCCTGCCGCGAATGCGTGAGCGCCGGCGCGGCGCGCCGCGTCACCATCGCCGCACCGCGCCGATGCCGAAGAGCGGGTCGCCCGCGCCGGAGGCGAACTCGCCGCCGCCGCGCACGTCGAGCCGCAGGCCCGGCGTCACCTGCCACAGCAGGCCCGCTCCGGCGGCCCGGCGCGGATCCCCGTCCCCGCCGAGCCACGCCACCTCCGCGAACGCGGCGAGCCGGCGGCGCAGCATCCGCTCGAACGAGACCGTCGCGAGCCACTCGTCGGCGCCGCCGGAACGGAACCAGCCGACGTTTCCGCACCAGTCTCCCGGAGCCGAGTCGAGCGAGGCCGCGAACGTCACGCCGCCGCCCGCGGCGCCGCCGCCGAACGGCGCCTCGCCGACGGGCAGCGAGAGCTCGGCGATGAGGCCGGTCTCGACGCGCCGGTGCGGCGAGGGCAGGTCGCGCTTCACCCCGAGGGCCGCGTCGCCGAACCCGTTCGCATCGGGCGCCCTCGGGCCGGCGGGGCCGGACGCCGGCTGGACGCGGGAGTCCGAGTGCCAGCTCGGCAGGCCCAGGCGCGCCTCCCATCCGGGCGCCAGCCCGATGCGCACCAGCATCTCGCCGACCGAATCGAGCGTCTCGCGGCCGAGGGCGGTGCGTCCGAGCAGCCGGCGCGTCACGCCCGCCTCGGCCTGGATCGATCCCGGCGCCAGCGCGACCGGACCCTCCGCCAGGTCGGGCCGGTCCGCCTCGAGCATTTCCATCGCGCTCCCGGCGCCCGGCGCCACCGCGCCCAGCGACAGGAGGGCCAGCGCCCCCAGAACCCGAAGCCGCATCCGCGCTCCTTCCCCGAATCCGAACCGTTGCCCTCGCCCCGCGAGGGCCTCCGCGACGTCCGCGACATTAGTTACGACTAACTTCGTAGTTTGTCCAGCCTAATTTTCGCGGACCCTCGCCCGCCGGGCGGAGCGCCGGGCGCGACCCGGACGAGCGACCGGGAGCCGGGCCGGGCGCCCCGCGCCGGCCGAACGGGCGAACCTCCCGAAGTTTGCCGCCCGATTCGCGCCTCGATTACCCTGCCCCGTCGCTTCACCCCTTCCGGAGACCCCCATGCCCCAGATGACCATGGTCCAGGCCATCACCGACGCCCTGCGCCTGTCGCTGCGCGAGGATCCGCGGGTCGTCGTGCTCGGCGAGGACGTCGGCGTGAACGGCGGCGTCTTCCGCGTCACCGAGGGCCTGCAGGCCGAGTTCGGCGCCGAGCGCGTGGCCGACACGCCGCTCGCGGAGAACGGCATCGTCGGCGGCGCCATCGGCATGGCGCTCTACGGGCTCAAGCCCGTCGCCGAGATCCAGTTCGTGGACTTCATCTATCCGGCGTTCGACCAGATCGTCAGCGAGCTCGCGAAGCTGCGCTGGCGCTCCGCCGGCCAGTACGCCTGCCCGGTCGTCGTGCGCGCCCCCTACGGCGGCGGCATCCGCGGCGGCCTCTACCACTCGCAGAGCCCCGAGGCCTACTTCTGCCACACGAGCGGCCTGACCGTCGTGATCCCCTCCACCCCCTCCGACGCCAAGGGCCTGCTGCTCGCCGCGCTCGAGGGCGAGGACCCGGTCATCTTCCTCGAGCCCAAGCGGCTCTACCGCACCGTGAAGGAGGACGTGCCCGAAGGCCGTTTCACCGTGCCGATCGGCAGGGCGCGGATCGCGCGCGCGGGCGAGCACGTCACCGTGCTCGCGTACGGCGCCATGGTGCCCGTCGCCGTCGAGGCCGCCGGGATGGCCGCGGAGCGCGGCTGGTCGGCCGAGGTCGTGGACCTGCGCACGCTGCTGCCGCTCGACACCGCGACCATGCTCGAGAGCGTCCGCCGGACCGGACGCGTCGTGATCGTGCACGAGGCCCCGCGCACGTGCGGCTACGGCGCCGAGCTCGCGGCGATCGTCGCCGAGCAGGCGCTCACCTCGATGCAGGCGCCGGTGCTGCGCGTGACCGGCTACGACACGCCTTTCCCGTTCACGCTCGAACACACCTACCTGCCCGACGCGAAGCGGGTGTTCGCCGCGCTCGAGCACGTGATGAGCTACTGAGCCTCCGCCGCCACGAGGAACGCATGGCCTACGACGTGAAGCTGCCGGACATCGGAGAGGGAGTCGCCGAGGGCGAGATCGTGCGCTGGCTCGTGAAGGCGGGCGACGCGGTGCGCGAGGACCAGCCGCTCGTCGAGGTGATGACCGACAAGGCCAGCGTCGAGATTCCCTCGCCGCGCACCGGGACGATCGAGGCGATCCACGCCGAGGAGGGCGCGCTCGTGCCCGTCGGCACCGTGATCGTCTCCATCGCCGTGGCCGGCGAGGCGGCGGCTCCGGCGGCCGCGCCCGCGCACGGGGCGCACACCCCGGCGCCCGCGGCCCCCGCGGCGGCGG
>CAZUEM010000203.1:0-5957 GCA_964619155.1 uncultured bacterium | reverse complement strand
GTGATCGTCTCCGCGTACTCCCCCGGCATCACCAGCACGGTGTCGCGGAACTCGACCGCCTGCTGGTCGAGCGCGGCCTGGATGGTGGTGAAGTCGCCGCCGCCGGCGGGGTCCACGGTCCAGCGGCTGGCGAGAGCCGCGGAGGCGCTCAGCGACAGCGCGAGCGCAACGGTGAGAACGGCCCGCGCGAAGCGTGCGATGAGCACGCCCCGGGCGCGAGGCTGCGTGGGGAGACGCATGACCCCTCCGGGCGTGGAATGCGAACTCGCGGTCCGGTGACCTTGGCCGGACGCACGAGCGCACTTTCCTGCGTCAATCCCCGGGATTCAACGTCGGTGTTCCTTACGGTTCTTCCGCCGGAGACGCGGCGAGCCGTCGAGGGCGGCGCCGGCGGGCCGTGCCCGCGTTCACGCCGAGTTCATGCGAACGCCCCGGGGCCGAAACGGTCCCGGGGCGATGCTCCTTCCCGGTGACCGGACGCGCGGAGGTCCTGCGAGCGAGGCCCCGGCGGCGTCACCCTTCGGGCGGAGCGATACGCGGCTCTGCCCGTCGTGTTTCGTGGGCGCTAGCTGTTCCGCCAGGTGCTGACGAGCGCGACGCCGCGGCGGGGCGTGGGCTCGGGGGGCTTGCCGTGGCCGAGGCGGACCAGCAGCAGCGGCTCCTCGCCGGCGGCGGCGAAGCGGGCGGCCAGCGCGGCGCGGTGCTTCGGCGACTCGATGGGCGCCGAGAGCGGCTGCTGCGCGAGGCCGAACGCGGCCACCTGCAGCGCCAGCCGCTCGTAGGTTTGCCCGGCGACGATGGGCGTCGCGTCGGTGCGGCGGGGCGCGGCGAGCAGCGCGAGCGCGCCGCTCGAACGCACGGTGTCCTCGGCCTCGTTCGCCCAGCTGCCGGTGCCCCACCCGTGCAGCTTGCTGCCGGGGCGCATCTGGCGCGCGGCGATCCAGCCGAGCGGGCCGCCGAGGCCGATGCGCTCGGGCGTCACGCCGTCGCCGCGGCGGCGCGCGGCGCCGTCCGAGAGCCGCAGCCAGGACGTCCGCTCGGTCTGCGCGCGGCGGTCGCCGGCGATGGCCTCGGTGGCCTCGCGCACGATGCGGGCGACGCGGCGGATCTCGCTGCGGTCGTCGATCCAGTGGAGCCGCAGGTCCTCCGGAACCTGCGCCAGAAGCTGCGAGCGGACCGGAATGGTGATGGTGCGGTTGCCGTAATGGCCGGGATTCGAGCGCCGGTCGGGCAGCGAGGCGAACAGCATCCGGTCGCGCGGCTGGTCGCCAAGCGACCAGGTGATGCGGGCGGCGAGCAGCGGCGCGCCGGGACGCACCGAGGTGCCGTGCGGCAGGTACTGGACGGTGGGCTGCAGGCCCCACGCGCGGGCGGCGACCAGCAGGTTCTCGAGCGCCGCGCCGAGCGACATGAGCGCGAAGCGCTGGTCGGGGTCGCAGGCGGGCAGCGTGCGCGCGGGGTCGAGCGTCAGGCGCAACTCGGCGGGGTCCACCTCGAACCGCCACGGCTGCGCGTTCCAGTAGCTGGGCGCGAGGATCGAGGCGCCGATCAGCGCCCGCGCGGCGTCGAGGCCGTTCGCGGGCAGAGACTCAGGCAGCGTCCAGACGGACTCGGCTTCCGCGCCCGCCTTGCGGTCGGCCGTCCACCCGAGCCGGGGCGCGAGTGCCGCGTACGCGGCCGCGCCGCCGACGAGCACGAGGAACCGGCGGCGGTCGAGGGTGACGGTGGTGAACTCCGGCCGCGATCCGGACGGCCGATGGAATCCCCTTGAGGAACCTTCCATAGGCCCGGAAGGTGGCAGGGCCCCGGGGCGAGCGTCAACCGCATGCTTCAAGCTCATGTTTTGCAACGAGTTGTCCGCCGGTCGCCCCGGGACCCGCGGGCGGCCGTTGCGGCTCGCGGGCGGGCGCGGCTAGGTTGCGGCCATGCCGCCGACACGCTTCGTCACCGCCGCCTCGCTCGACTTCGTCGCCCGCCGCCTGCGCTTCCTCGGCTACGACGTGGTCACGCACGCGGGCGCGCGCCTCGAGGAACTGTTCGAAGAGGCCGCGCGCGACGGCCGCACGGTGCTGACGACGAGCGCCCGGCACCCGAAACGCTGGCGAGAGGTTCCCGCGGTTCGGGTGCCGGCCGCCGACCCGGCCGCGGCGGTGCGCGCGATCGCCGGGGCGCACGAGCCGTCGGGCCCGCCCTTCAGCCGCTGCCCGCGCTGCAGCCAGGCGCTGCACCGGCGCACGAGCTTCGAGGCCGTCGGCGAAGTGCCGGGCCGGGTGACGCGCGCGAACGCGATGCTGACGTGGTGCCCGGCGTGCGGCCAGTGGTACTGGGAGGGCACTCACACGGCGCGGCTCCGCCGGTGGCTCGAGGAAGCGCTCGGAAAACCGCTGTCCGGGCCGGCCGCCTGAACATGCCCGTGACGAAATCACCGCTCCTGGCGGCCTGAAAACGTGTTTCGCGGCATTCCGCCGTTGCGCATCCCGCGCGGCTTCCGCGAAAATCCCGGCGCGAACGGGACGTCCGTGCCGGATCCGAACCCGGAGAGATCGTGGGGAGAGGTTCGCTTCGGCCGACGAAGCGTTCGTGAAGTGCGAAGCGCCAGGACCGACGCGGGCGACCTTCCCGCCCGGCCTGGCGCCTTCGTTTTGGCCCCCTCGCGCGACGCTCATGTGGTCGGCGGACCCGGGCGGCCCGGTGCGAGGTAGTACCCGTTCGCCGTCCGCGCGCGGCGCGGGCTAGACTTCCGGCGAGCCCGACCCACGACCTTCACCCGCCCGGTCCGCATGGATCTTTCCGCCATCGTCGTCACCTACAACTCCCGCGACCACATCGCCGACTGCCTGGCAGCGCTCGAGCGGGCGCGGGGCGGGCTCGCCATGGAGACCGTGGTGGTGGACAACGCCTCGGCCGACGGCACTCCGGCGCTGGTGCGGGAGCGCTTCCCGGCCGCGCGGGTGGTCGAAACGGGCGACAACCTCGGCTACGCGAAGGCGGTCAACCGCGGGGTGCGCGAGTCCGCCGGCGAGTTCGTGCTGGTCCTGAACCCCGACTGCGTGGTCGGTGAGGGGGCGCTCGCGGCCCTGCACGCGTGGATGCGCGCCCACCCGCGCTGCGCCATCGCGGCCCCGCGCATCCGCAACCCCGACGGCACGGTCGAGTACAGCGCCCGCTCGTTCCCGACCCACCTGACGTTCCTGTTCAACCGCTACTCGCTGGCGACGCGCCTGTGGCCCGGGAACCCGTGGACGCGGCGCTACCTGCTCTCGGACTGGGACCACGCCTCCGACCGCCCGGTGGACTGGGTCTCGGGCGCCTGCATGTTCGTCCGCCGCGCGGCGATCGAGCAGGTGGGCGGCATGGACGAGTTCTACTTCATGTTCAACGAGGACGTGGACTGGTGCCACGCCATGAAGCGCGCCGGCTGGTCGGTGGACTTCGTCGCCGCCGCCGAGGTCACGCACGCGATCGGCGCCAGCAAGGGCCGGGTCGCGGACCGCGTCATCCTCGAGCGCCACCGCGGCATGATCCACTACTTCCGCAAGTACCACCCCGTGAACCCGGCCCTCGACGCGCTCGCGGCCGGCTTCATCCTCCTGCGCGCGCGGCTCATGCTGGCCGCGAACGCCCTGCGCCGCTGATGCCCTACTCGCTCGCCATCGCGCTCGCCGCGGCCGCCGTCACGCTCGCGCTCACCCCGCTCGCGCGCGCGCTGGCGCTGCGCCTCGGCGCCATCGACCGGCCGGACGAGCGGCGCGTGCACACGACGCCGACGCCGCGCTTCGGCGGGCTGGCGATCGCGGCGGGCGTGCTGCTCGTGGCGTGGGCCGCCCGGCTGCTGCCGGGCCCGGCGGCGACGCTCGAGCCGCTCCCCCTCATCGGCCTCACGTGCGCGGCGGTGCCGATCCTCGCGCTCGGCATGGCCGACGACCTGTGGAACGTCTCGCCGTGGGTCAAGCTCGCGATCCAGACGTGCGCGGCGCTGGTGCTGACCGTGTTCGGCTTCGGCGTGCCGCTGCTCACCAACCCGTTCGGCCCGCCGATCGAGCTGGGCGTCTTCAACGTCCCGCTCACCGTGCTGTGGGTGCTGGCGGTGACCAACGCCATCAACCTCGTGGACGGGCTCGACGGGCTCGCGGCGGGCGTGGTGGCGATCGCCTGCGCGTCGCTGTGGCTGACCGGGCGGCTGCACTCGGACTTCTACGTCATGTTCATCGCCGCGCTGATGCTCGGCGCGTGCCTGGGGTTCCTGCGCTGGAACTTCCCGCCCGCGAGCGTGTTCATGGGCGACACGGGCAGCCAGTTCCTCGGGCTGACCCTCGCGGCCGTCTCGCTGCTCGAGAACCGCAAGGGCACCGCGGCGCTGACGCTGCTGCTGCCGCTCGTGGCGCTCGGCGTGCCGCTCGCCGACAGCGCGCTCGCGTTCGTGCGCCGGCTCGTGCGCCGCCAGCCCGTGTTCCGCGGCGACACCTCGCACGTCCACCACCAGCTGCTCGCCGCCGGGCTCTCGCCGCGCGCGGCGATGTTCGCGATGTGGGCGCTCGGCGCGTTCTTCGGCGGAGCCGCGGTGCTGCTCACCTGGCTGCCGCGCACCTGGTCGGCGCTGCTCGTCACCGTGCTCGGCGCGGTGCTGTTCGTGACGCTCGAGATGATCCGCGCCGCGCGCCGCGCGAGGACCGGCGAGGCCGGCGGCTCGAGGCGCGACACGCGGCGCCGGTAGCGGGTCCGCGGGCTGCGGCCCGCGCCGCCGGGGCTCCGCGCCGCGACCGTCAATCGGCGACGACCTCGAGTTCGAACGGCGGCGAGTGGACGCCCGGCCGCGCGCCGTTCGCGCCGCGCAGCGCCGCCAGCGCCTCGCGCTCGCGCGCCCCGGCCTCGGGGCCCGGCAGCGTCGGGGCCTGCACGACGACGACGCGCGGGCGGCCGTCGAGCCGGACGCGCACGAGCAGCGCGTCGTCTTCGCCGAGCCGCTCGCGGGCGAGCACCGGGCCGGGCCGGCCGGCGCGCACGGCGCGGATCGCCACCGTGGCGCCGCGCCCGTCGGCGTCGCGCCGCAGCGCGAAGCCGTCGCCCGACCGGGAACGGAACACCGCGGTCGCCCCCTCGCCCGCGCCGACGGCGCTGAACACGATCGCCGGCTCGGCCGCCGCGCCGCCCGCCGCCTCCCGCGCGAGGCGCTGCGCGTGGCGGCCGACGGCGAGCGGGCCCGCGCCGCGCACGAGGCGCGCGACACCGATGCCGCCGAGCCCCGGCGCGTCCTCGAGCACCGTGAGCTGGATCATCGCCGCATCGTCGCCCAGGTAGGGACCGCCGCCTCCCGGACGGCAGCGGCCGCCCATGACGCACGCGTCGCCGTTGCCGAGGCACACGTACGCCCCGCCGCTGCTGCTCATGCAGAACAGGTCCGTGCTGCAGGCCCTGCACTGCGCCCGCGCCGGGCCCGCGCCGCACACGGCCGCCATCGCCAGCGCGAGCGCGGCCCCCGTCCGCCACCTCCGACCCTCACCTCTTCCCATGGCCTCTCCCCGCGGGGGCGGTGTCCCGCCGCTTCGCGCGGCGGTGCTTCACGGCCGCGGCGCCGCCGCGGCCACGTCCACACCCAGCCGCACGCGGCCGGAGCGCACCGCGTCGCGCACCGTGCGCGCGAGGTCCTCGCGCTCGAGCCGCAGCGAGAGCCGCGGCAGCACGCGCGGCTGGACCACGAGCACGCAGTCGCGTCCGCCGTGCCGCACCGGCACGACGAGCGCGTCGAGGTCGGCCAGCCGCTCGTCGGCGAGCGGCGCGCCGCCCGCGAGCGGACGCAGCACCACGCGCCCGCCGCGGCCCTCGGCCGTCCAGGCGAGCGCGACGCCGTCGCCGGAGGCGCCCCGCAGCGCGACGTCGAACGCATCGCCGAAGCCCGCGACCGCGGCGACCACGGGCGCCGGCCCGATCGCGCCTTCGGCGACGGCGCGCAGCGCGCG
>CAZUEM010000202.1:0-5996 GCA_964619155.1 uncultured bacterium | reverse complement strand
CCCTACAGCTGCGCGGCGAGGGCCTTGAGGGCGCGGGCGCGGTGGGAGTCGCGGTTCTTCTCGGCGTCGGACAGTTCGGCCAGCGTGCGGCCGTCGGGCAGGACGAAGACGGGGTCGTAGCCGAAGCCGTTCGCGCCCGAGCGCGCGGTGCCGATCCGGCCTTCGAGCACGCCGTCGGCGACGATCTCGCGGCCGCCGGGGAAGCACGCCACGCACGTCGTGCGGAAGCGCGCGGTGCGCCCGCGCTCGGGCACCGAGGCCAGGCGGTCGAGCAGCTTGGCCACGTTGTCCGCGTAGGTCGCGTCCGGCCCGGCGTAGCGCGCCGCGTGCACGCCCGGCGCGCCGCCCAGGGCGTCCACCTCGAGACCGGTGTCGTCGGCGATCGCCGGCAGCCCGGTCAGCGCCAGCGCCGCGCGCGCCTTGATGCGGGCGTTCTCGAGCAGCGTGCCGCCGGTCTCCTCCGGCGCCATCGCCCCCGGCCAGTCGGCGATGGGCACGATCTCCACGCCGGGCCGCTCGAGCAGCGCGATCAGCTCGCGCGCCTTGTCGCGGTTGAAGGTCGCGAGGACGAATTTCATTCCGCCGCCCCGGGCAGCAGCCCCGAGCCGCCGAGCAGCCGGCGCTGGTGGCCGGCGATCCGGCGGATGCCGGCGCGCGCGAGGCGCAGCATCGCCCGGAGGTCGTCGTCGCCGAACGTCGTGCCCTCGCCGGTGCCCTGCACCTCGATGAAGCGGCCGGCGCCGGTCATCACCACGTTCATGTCCACCTCGGCCGAGGAGTCCTCGACGTAGTCGAGGTCCAGGCACGGCACGCCCCTCACGATCCCGACCGAGATCGCGCACACGGTGTCGCGCAGCGGCGCGCGCGCGAGGGCGCTCCGGTTCGACAGCGTCACGAACGCGTCGTGCAGCGCCACGAGGGCGCCGTTGATCGCCGCGGTGCGCGTGCCGCCGTCGGCCTCGAGCACGTCGCAGTCGAGCGTGACCGTGCGCTCGCCGAAGGCGGTCAGGTCCGTGACCGCGCGCAGCGAGCGGCCGATGAGCCGCTGGATCTCCTGCGCGCGCCCGCCCGTCTGGCTGGTGCGCGGCGTGCGGGTGCCGGTGGCGCGCGGCAGCATGCCGTACTCGGCCGTCACCCAGCCCTTTCCCGAGTTGCGCAGCCAGCCCGGCACGCGGTCCTCGACGCTGGCGCTGCACAGCACGCGCGTGCGGCCCATGACGACGAGCGCCGAGCCCTCGGCGTGCGACATCACGCCGCGCTCGATCTTGAACGGGCGGGGGCTCCGCGGCGCGCGGCCGTCGTGGCGCTCGAACGGCGCCTCGGTCGCGGGCGCGGCCTCGCGCTCGCGGATGGGCTTGGGCTTGCGGGTCACTCGGGGGATCCTCCTTCGGGCGGAAGCACGCCGTGGACGCGCTCGAACCACGGCAGGTCGGTCTGGTCCACGACGGTCACGTGCGGCAGCGGGCGGCCGAGGAACGACTGCGCCACCTTGCCGAAGCTGCGGCGCCGCGGCTCGTCGCTGAGGAAGAAGTGGTGCTGCGGTCCGCGCGCGCCCGCGTCGGGCGCGAGCTGGCCCCGCTCGGCGAGCAGCTGCGCGGTCGCGCGCGCCGCCTCGGCGCCCGAGTCCACCAGCGTCACCTCGGGGCCCATCAGCTCGTGCAGCAGCGGCGCGAGCAGCGGGTAGTGCGTGCAGCCGAGGATCAGGCTCTCGAGGTGCGCGGCGCGCAGCTCGGCCAGGTACTCCTCGGCGACGAGGCGCGTCACCCGGTGGTCGAGCCAGCCCTCCTCGACCAGCGGCACGAACAGCGGGCAGGCGCGCGACAGCACGTTCGCGCCCGGCGCGATGCGGCGGATGGCCTCGACGTAGGCGTGGCTGCCGACCGTGGCGAGCGTGCCGACCACGCCGACCAGGCCGTGCGGGCTCGCCGCGACCGCCGCCTTCGCCGCCGGGTCGATCACGCCCACGATCGGCAGGTCGTAGCGCGCGCGCAGCGTGTCGAGCGCGTGGCTCGAGGCGGTGTTGCAGGCGACCACCAGGCACTTCACGTTCTGCCGCACGAGGAACGACGCGATCTCGAGGCTGAAGCGGGTGACGGTCTCCTGCGACTTGTTGCCGTACGGCAGGCGCGCCGTGTCGCCGAAGTAGACCACCGACTCGTGCGGGAGCTGGCGGAACAGCTCGCGCACCGCCGTGAGCCCCCCGATGCCGGAGTCGAACACCCCGATGGGCCGCGGATCGTGCGTGGCGGGCATCTGGTTCCTTTCAGTCGCGGCCGGCGCCCACGGCGACCGGCCGGTCGAGGGGCACGTGGCCGCCCAGCGTGACGAGCGGGGCGCCCCCGCAGGTGAAGAGGATGCTCCGGACCTCGGGCACGTTGTCGCCGATGGTGCGGACGAGCGCGCTCACGGCGAGGTCCTCGGCGGTCGAACCGCCGCGGAAACCCTGCTGGAACGCGCGCGAAAGGTCCAGCGTGAGCAGGCCCCGGTCGTCGAGGAAGACGCGCAGGACCGAGGTGCCGGCGGGCAGCACGGCGACCCCGCGGCGCGCCGGGCCCTGGTCGAGCGCGGCGACGAGCACGGTGACGCGGGCGTGCAGCCCTTCCTGCTCCGGCAGCTCGCGCGTCTCGGCGACGAGGCTGTCGCCGTCGGCGGACGCGAACCACAGCGTCACCGCGCGCATGCCGGTCTGGGTCGTGTCGGGCACGGTCACGGCCGCGACCGCGGCGTCGTTGCGGCGGCGCGCCTCGCGCCAGCCGAACCAGCCGAGCGCGACGAGCGCCAGCAGCACGCCGAGCACGAGCCAGCGGCGCGGCGGCCGCTTCGGCGGGCGCGTGACGGGCGGCGGGAGCGCGCCGGGGCCGGTTCCGTGCGGGGCGTCAGTCATGGCGCTGGTAGGCGAACAGGCCCTCGGCGATGGCCGCGGCGAGGTCGCGGAGCCCCGCCGGGGAGAGCACGCGGGCGCGGTCCTCGGGCGAGGTCAGCGTGGCGCACTCGAGCGTGAGGCCGGGCGCGTTGACGCCGAGCAGGGCGTGGGTGAGCCGCTCGCGCACGCGCGCGGGCCCGAGTCCGCGCTGCTCGAGCGCCGTGGCCAGGGCCTCGCCGAGCGCGCGGCTCTCGACGGCGTGCCGCAGCGCCACGTCGCGCCACGGCGTGAGCGCCATGGGCGCGAGCGCCGCCGCGCGCGCGTCGCGCGGGGGCTCGGCGAACGAGGCCGGCGGGCACCAGGCGGTGGCGCCGCGCGACTTCGAGCCCGGGAAGCCGTCGAAGTGGAGCGACACGACGACGTCGGCGCGCGCGCGGTTCGCGATCTCGGCGCGCGCCTCCTGCGGCACCGCCTCGTCGCCGGTTCGGGTCAGCACCACGCGCACGCCGCGCCGCTCGAGGTCGCCGGCGAGCTGGCGGGCGAGCGCGAGGGTCAGGTCCTTCTCGATCGCGCCCTCGGCCTGCGTGCCCGCGTCCCCGCCGCCGTGCCCGGGGTCCAGCACCACGACGCGCAGCGCCCGCGGGCCCGGCGGGCTCTCGGGCGCGAAGCGCTCCTCGCCGCCGGCGCGCACGAACTCGAGCGTCCACCGGCCCGGCGACGCGACGGTGCGGAAGCCCGCCGCCTCGGGCGCGACCTCGAACTGCAGCGTCACGCCGCCCGAGCCCGGCAGGCGCGCGAGCCGCCGCACGAGCGAGCCCTCGGGGAGCGACTCGGGCAGCGCGCCGCCGAAGGCGCCGGGCAGCCGCACGCGGAAGTGCCTTCGGCTGCGGCTCGCGATGCCCGCCTCCTCCGGCCGTTCGGTCGCGATCGAAACCCGCGTCCCCTCGGCGGTGACCGTGACCTGCGGGCCGCCCACCCAGCCGCCCGGTGGCGTCGCGCGCACGCGGCCAGCGGCCGCGTCGTACTCGAGCCGCGCCCCCGTCGAGTCGCGGGGCAGCTGCGGGATCAGCGAGACCGGCACCTGCAGCTCGCCGCCCTTCGAGCGCACCGGCGCGTCGAGGCGCAGCGTGCGGTCGTCGAGGATGACGATGGGCACGTCGGCGGTCAGCGTCAGCCGGTGCCCGGCGGTGCGGATGACGAGCTTGCGCACGTCCGCGCGCCAGTACTTGGCGCCCTCGAGGAGCCGCGCGAGGTCGTTGGCGCCGATGCACGGCACGCCGTCCACGGGCCTGACCGGCGCCGACGCCCCGGCCGCGGGCAGCGCGGCCTCCGCGGGGCGCACGGGCGCGAGCAGCGCGGGCAGCGCGAGCGCGGCGGCCAGCGCCGGCGCCGACGCCCGCCGGAGAAGCCTCACCGGTCGCGCTCCGCGCCGCGACGGGCGCGGTCCATCTCGCGGCGCGCGTCGCGCTCGGCGATGGAATCGCGCTTGTCGTGCGACTTCTTGCCCTTGGCGATCCCGATCAGGAGCTTGGCGTGCCCCTTCGAGAAGTAGAGCTTGAGCGGCACGAGCGTGTGGCCCTTCTGCGCGACGGCCTTCTGGAGCTTGGCCAGCTCGGCGCGGTGCACGAGCAGCTTGCGCGTGCGCACCGGGTCCACGTTCCAGCGGTTGCCCTGCACGTAGGGCGGGATGTGCATCTGCCGCACGAACAGCTCGCCGTTGTCGATCGAGGCGTAGGCCTCGGCGAGGCTCGCCTTGCCGGCGCGCAGGCTCTTCACCTCGGTGCCGACCAGCACGAGGCCGGCCTCCAGCGTGTCGAGGATGAAGTAGTCGTGGCTCGCCCGGCGGTTCTGCGCGATCAGGCGGTCGGACGTTTCGCGTTCGGCGGTCATGGCGACCTCAGCCGGCCGGCCGGTGGTCCGGGCCGCGTCCGCGCTCGGGCCCGGCCGGCCGCGAAGCTCCGGCCGGCGGGCCCGGACCGGCCGGGAGGGGCCGGTTCGGGGAAGAAGCTCGATGGTGCGGAAGGGGGGATTTGAACCCCCACACCCTTGCGGGCGCTAGAACCTGAATCTAGTGCGTCTGCCAGTTCCGCCACTTCCGCACTCAATCGGGGCGGGCATAGTAGGCAGGGCCTGTCCGGGCGTCAACCGCCCGCGCCTGCGCGGGACGCGGCCGGGTGCGCGGCGGCCGCTCCGGGCGCGGCCGCGGTGCCGGGCGGGCCGCCCCGGTGCGCGGGCACGCCCGGCCGAGACGCCGCTGCGCCTCGCGGCGGCTCGGACCGGACGCGCGGCGGCCGGCCCGCCGGCCTCGCGGCCGGCGGGCGGCGGGACGCCTCAGCGGCGGCGCGCCTTGAGCTCGCCCCAGCTCGAGCGGCGCGCGGGCGTGCTCGGGCAGGTGTTGGGCGACCCCGGCGTCGGCGCGCACAGGGTGCCCTGCGGCGCGAGCGTGCCCGTGTAGGGATTGAGCGCGTCGAAGAGCTGCCACTCCCCCGTCGCGGCCGAGCGGCCGCTCGCGCGGTCGGCCGCGGCCTCGTGGCTCCGGTAGGCGTACGCGTCCACGAGCACGGTGTCGGGGCCCGTGACGCGCCAGAGCAGCACCGCGTCCCCGCTGTTGCCGAGCGAGAGGCCGAACGCGGGGTGGCCGTTCGCGCGCTCCCAGTCGTAGCTCATCTTCCCGGTCACGAGCAGCACCGCGCCGGGCGCGAGCGCGCCCGAGAACGCGTAGCGCGGGATCGAGTCGCCGTCGGTGACGAAGTAGCCGGCGAGGTCGGCCGCGGCCGCGCCGGCGTTGGCGATCTCGATCCACTCGTCGTCGCGCGACGAGAACGCGCCGCTGCCGTCCCAGTCGCGCGCGGGGCCGGCCAGGATCTCGTTGAGGCGCACCTCCTGGGCGTTCGCGGCGGGCGGGAGTTCGCAGAAGCCGCCGAGCAGCAGGAAGGCGAGCGCGAGTTCGGGTCGAATCAGGTGCACGGGTCTCTCCTCGCGGGGGCGGATCGCGGGAGCGGCGCGCGGGAGGGCCGCGCGGACTTCGCCGCGGCGGTCGCGGCGCGTCGGGCATCCGCTGCACGGGGCGTGCCCGCGCGGATAAAACGGCGTCATTGGGTGGAGATGTGCACCAAATGTCACAGCAACCGGT
>CAZUEM010000201.1:0-6100 GCA_964619155.1 uncultured bacterium | reverse complement strand
ACTCCAACCGCATGAACCTCTGCGTCGCCGCGCGGCCGTCCACGCGCATCCGCACGAAGTACACCCCGCGCGCCAGCCCGCGGCAGTCGATCGTCGCGACGCCAGGTCCCGACGCGGCCGCGAACGGCGGTACCGCGGTGACCTGGCGACCCGCGACGTCGTACAGGGCGATCTCCACCCGCCCGGGCGCGGGCAGCGAGTAGCGAACCGTCGCATGCGTGCGCACCGGGTTCGGCGAGACTCCGAGCTGCAGCGTTCCCACCTGCGGCGCCGGCGGCGGCGGGACCGCGACGGTCGGTTCGATGGCGCCGTACGTCACCGCTCCCGCACCCACCGGCTCGAGCATGCCGTCGCCGTCCTCGTCCAGCGAAAGCACCACGTCGTAGAAGCGGAACGCGCGCGGCTCGGCGAACGACGCGAACACGTCGAGATCCGCGGACTCGCCGGGGCCGAGCACGACGTCGCCCGTGTAAGGCACGCCCGGCGGCAGGCCGTTGAGCGCCACCATCGGCTCCTCGGCGCCGTCGGCCGGCGGGACGAGCGCGAGCGAGAACGGCCCGGCGAGCGGCACGTCGTCGGTGTTCGTCACGCGCAGCGTGATCCGCGCCGCCGAACCGCTCGAGCCGACGCCCACGGGCCCCTTCACGATCAGGTTGCACCAGCGCCGCGACGAGTAGATCGAGCCCGTGTTCACCGTGGACTGGTTGCTCGCGGTGTTCGTGACCGTGACCTGGTAGCAGGACGTCTGGTAGAGCGGCATGCCCGGCGGCCGCGGCACGGTGTACTGGACGGGCACGCAGCTGTTGGCGGGCACGGTCACGACTCCCGGCGTCACGAGCGCGATGCCCGCGGGCCCCGGCCAGGTGCAGGCGCCGCCCACGCCGAGCGGCGCGAACGCGATGCTGTAGCTCTGGGTCGTGGTCGTGTAGTTGCAGACCTGCATGGTCAGCGTGACCGACGACTGGTCGCGGCAGATCGAGGCCACCGTCGGCACCCAGCTGTATTCCTTGCACTTGCCCATCGAGTCGGCGAGCGCGATGCCGTTGATCTCGCCCGTCGCGAGCGAGCGCTGGAACAGCTCCACCTCGTCGATCGTGCCGGTGAAGTACCCGATCGGGCCGAGGAAGCCGGCCGTCGCGCCGATGAGCAGCTTCTCGGTGTTGGTCACGCTGCCGCCCGTCCACGCCGGGAAGCTCGCGACCGGAACGCCGTCCACGTAGAGCCGCGTGCCGTTGGCGGACGCCGAGCGCCTCAGCACGCCGGCCACGTGGTGCCACTGGCCGTCGGCCACGAACGGCGCCGTGGGCGACCAGAACTCCGTGTCGAGCGTGAGGTCGGCGAGCCGCAGCGCCAGGCGGCCGTCCCTCAGGTACAGCGCCCAGCCCTGCGGCGGGTCCACGCTGCGCTTCTCGACGATGGACTGGATGCCCGTCCCGGCGGCCGTGCGCACCCAGGCGTCCACGGTCAGGTCGCCGGCGCCGAAGTTGAGCCCCGGGGCGTCGTTCGCCTGCACGTACTGGCCGGCGCCGCTGAACGTCCTCCCCCGCCGCACCCTGGCCGGGGCGTGCGCGGGCCCGCTCACGTCGGCGCCGTTCGCGCCCAGCACGGTCTCGAGCGCGAGCGTGCCCGAGGTCTCGTCGAGCGGGTACCAGGCGGTCATGTTCGCGGGCGGCGACACGCATACCGGGCACGGCCCGACGTTCTTCGTGATCGTCGTCGAACAGCCGGTCGTCGAGTCGTACGCCACGAGCGTCAGCGTACCCGAGCCGAGCGGCCAGCTGACGTCCACGTTGCTGCCGCTGCCGAACGTCGGGATGCCGCCGCTCGTGCTCCACGTGTAGGTGTAGCCGGCGGGACCGACGGCGCTGTAGTTGCGCGGCAGCGTGTCGCAGACCGTGGACGATCCGGCGATGGTAACCGGCTGCATCCCGAGCGTGACGGTCTTCATCACGGTCGCCGGGCTCGCGCCCGCGACGGTGAGCGAGATCGTGTAGGTGCCCGGCGCGGCGTAGGTGTGCGACACCGACTGGCCGGAGCCGCTGGTCGCGTCGCCGAAGTTCCACGTCCACGGCCCCGAGCAGTTGAGCGACGCGAGGTTCACCGTCAGGCAGTTGCTCACCGTCCACGCGAAGTCCGCGGGCAGCACGGTCGTGCACTGGAGCGGCATGTTCGGCAGCGCGCCGAACGGCCCGGCGGTCGAGCCGGCGGGCAGCGGCACGCTCTCGAGGTTCAGGCCGCACTCGTTGAGGTTGCTGGTGTTGAAGTTGTCGGGGTAGTTGATGCAGTGGAGCTTCGTGGCCCCGCCGCCGGGCGCGATGTACACGAGCCCGTCCGGGCCGAGGTTGATGTCGGTGAGCTGGCCCAGGAGGATGTCGCGCACCTGCAGCGTCGCGAGGTTCAGCTGGCGGACGCCGAACGTGCCGCCGTAGTTGAAGTAGAGCAGCTTGCCGTCGGGGCTGAACGCGATGTCCGAGTAGCCGCCCCACGCCCCGGTGGGTGCGAGCAGCGTCGTCGGGACGCCGGTCGTGCGGTTGAAGTTCCAGGCCGCGATCTGGCCGCTGCCGGCGGCGACGCCGGCGATCCGGGTGCCGTCCCGCGAGGGCACGATGGCGCCGAGGAACGGGTTGCCCGGCACCCCGAGCCCGATGTTGTAGGCGATCGTCGAGACCGGGCCGGCGTTCGTGACCAGCGTGACGAACAGCTTGCCGCTGGCGCTCCAGCCGCCGTTCGAGACGAGCCACCAGTCCGTGCCGTTGCAGTGCGGGATCGCCGCCATGCCCTCGAGGAGCTGGTTGGGAGTTCCCGGCAGCGCCACGTTGAGGTTCTTCTGTCCCGTGACGATGTCGCCGAACCCGGCGTTCAGCGCCATGTCCACGACGCTGTAGTTCATGCAGTTGGTGTTGGGCGCGTCCTCGCCCTGCCGGATCGTGAACAGGAAGTACTGCGTGGACGAGCCCGGGCGCGGCACGATGAGCGTGCCGTTGTGCGAGCTGGTTCCGGCCAGCAGCCCGGCGCCGTTGGGCATGACCACGTTGGTGCGCGTGTAGGCGTTCGAGCCGTCGGCGTAGAAGAGCAGGTTGCCCGCGGCGTCCGAGACGGCCGAACCGGGCTCGGCCGAGGTGTTGATGCGGCCGGCGACCGGCTTCGGCACGCCGGTCCCGAAATCGAGCGAGGCGTGGGCCGGGAACACCCACTGGCGGCACGGCCCGGTGACCGGCACGCAGTTGCGGACGTACGCGGTCACCGAGTTCGTGCTCGAGGCGGTGTAGCCGTCGGTGACCGTGAGCGTCGCCGGGTACACGCCGGGCGTCGGATAGACGACCGAGACGCTCTGCGTACTCGCGGACGAGGGCACGCCGCCGGGGAAGCTCCACGCGTAGGTCCAGCCCGCACCCGCCGCGGGCGTCGTGTACGCGACGGTGTCGCCGGCGCACAGCTGGCCGCGCGAGCGCACGATGAGCGCGTTGAGCCCGCTGTCGCAGCCGACGTCCATGAGGTTCTGGCCGCTCACCAGGTTCGCGCGCAGCGACGACAGCGTGGTGTGCATGCGCACGGTCTGCCCGGCGGTGAACGCCCAGCGGCAGGCGTCGTTGGTGTAGTCCATGAAGTTCTCGATCGGGTCGTTCACGTTCGTGCAGGCAGTGAGCGAGCCGGTCGGGCAGCCGGTGCGGAACTGCGCCTCGGGCGGCGTGTCGGCGACCAGGTCGCCCGTCACGGAACAGCCGCCCTGGAACGTGTGATAGACGTTCAGCCAGTGCCCGACCTCGTGGGTCATGATCTTGCCGTCCGGGTTCGACGGCAGCAGGTTGGGCCACGGACCGCCGTAGGGCGTGCTGTCGCTGCCGAAGCACGTGTAGCGGATGACGATGCCGTCGAGCGTCGGCGGCACCGTGCCCGGAAACGTGGCGTAGCCCGCCACGCCGCCGCCGCCGCCGGCGATGTTGTTGACCACCCAGATGTTCAGGTACTTCGTGGACGGCAGGTAGTTGATCGCCTTGAGCGCCACTTCGCTCGCCGGGCTGCCGTACGTGTGCATGGTCTGCGTCGAGTAGGTGCGCGTGATGCCCGGCGTCGTGGACCACGTCACGCTCGAGGCCGGCGGCAGCTGGGTGGCGAGGCAGAACTGGATGTTGGTGTTCACCGCCGGCGAACCCGAGGCGAGCGAGTCCGCGAAGTCGCGGTTGAGCGCGTACAGCTGGCTCAGCACCTGGGCGTCGGAGATGTTCTCGGGCCCGTTCTGGTGGACGATGTGCACGACCACCGGGATCACGTAGCTGGGCCCCGCGACCGTCGCCTTCGTCGGCGCCATGCCCTTGCGCTGCGCCTCGCGAACCAGCGCCTCGAACAGGTCCATGCGCGCGCGCAGGCCGGGGTCGGCGGCGAGCGACTGCTGGAGCCGGTCCTCGGCGGCGCAGGGCTCGGTGCCCGTGGGGGCGCTCCAGGCCGGGCCGGCGTCGGCCCGCGCCGCCGGGGAGAAGGCCATCGGGAGGAAGGCGCACAGGGCGGCGACGAGGGCGAGGCGGTCAGGGCGCACGAAGGGGCTCCGGGGTGCGGGCCCGGGCCTCGCGCGCCCGTCGGCGTCGCTCGAGGATGCGGGCCCCGTTCCGGGAATTTCGGCCGGCCGCGGCGAACCTAACGCCCGGGCTGGCTGCCGCGCCGGACGCCACCCGTACCGCGGAGCACGGGACGCGCCGCGGCCCTGCCGGGCCCTACACCCTCTCCACCAGCACCGCCATCCCCATCCCGCCGCTCACGCACAGCGTGGCGATGCCGTAGCGGCCGCCGCGGCGGTGCAGTTCGTGGACGAGCGCCACGACGATGCGGGCGCCGCTGCAGCCGGTCGGGTGCCCGATCGCGATGCCGCCGCCGTTGGGGTTCAGCCGCTCGGGGTCGAACTTCAGCTCGCGGTCGCACGCCAGCACCTGCGCGGCGAAGGCTTCGTTCAACTCGACGACGTCGATGTCGGCGAGCGTCAGCCGGTGCTTCTCGAGCAGCCTGCGCACCGCGGGCACCGGGCTCAGGCCCATGCGCGCCGGGTCCACGCCCACGCTCGTCCAGCCGAGCAGCGCGGCCTGCGGCGCCGCGCCGTGCTTCGCGGCGGCCGCCTCGGACATCACGACCAGCGCGGCGGCCCCGTCGGTGATCGCGGAGGCGTTGCCGGCGGTGATCGTGCCGTCCTTGCGGAAGACGGGCCGCAGTTTCGCCATGGACTCGAGGCTCGCGTCGGCGCGGAAGTGCTCGTCGCGCTCGAACACGATGGCGCGCTTGCCCTCGCCCACCGGCACGCTCACCACCTCGCGCGCGAACGCGCCGCTCGCCCACGCGCGCGCGGCGCGCTGGTGGCTGCGCAGCGCGTAGGCGTCCTGCTCCTCGCGCGGGATGCCGTAATCGTCGGCCAGCGTCTCGGCCGTCTCGCCC
Source organism: uncultured bacterium (assembly GCA_964619155.1). Lineage (GTDB taxonomy): Bacteria > Eisenbacteria > RBG-16-71-46 > RBG-16-71-46 > RBG-16-71-46 > CAIXRL01. Next base: position 682 of record CAZUEM010000201.1, on the reverse strand, counting down.
ATCAGCTGGTTGCAGAGCGGGCACAGGTAGCCGTCGCGGTACATCGCGTCCACGAGCGGCTCGTCGCCGAGCTTCTTCCCCCAGCGCACGTTCATCGCCAGGAACGGCACGCTCGACATGTGCTCGACGCCGCCCGCGACCACGACGTCCGCGTCGCCGAGGCGCACCGACTGGGCGCCCGAGACGATCGCCTGCGTGCCGCTCGCGCACGCCTTGTGGATGGTGAACGCGGGCACGGCGTCGGAAAGCCCGGCGCGCTTCACGATCTGGCGCGCGATGTTCGGGCCGTTGCCGGCCTGGCGCGCGTGCCCGAACAGCAGCTCGTCCACGGCCTCGCCCGGCACGCCCGAGCGCTCGATCGCGGCGGCGGCGGCGACCCCGCCCAGGTGCAGCGCGTTCGCGGGCGCGAGCGAGCCGCCGAAGCTGCCGATCGGCGTGCGGACGGCGCCGGCGAGGAGGACGCGGGGCTGGCTCATGGAAGCGGGTCCTTTCGTGCCGCCGGCGCGGTGTGCGCGGCGGGAATGCGGGTCGTCGAGGTGCGAAGCGGGCTCGCGGCGCGAGCGGGAGCGGCGTTCAGCTCTCGCCGCCGCCCGATCCGCCGCGCGGCGGTCCGCCCGGGCCGCCCGGACGCGGGCCACCGGGGCGCGGGGGCCCGCCGGGGCGCGGACCGCTGAAGCCGCCC
>CAZUEM010000200.1:0-6134 GCA_964619155.1 uncultured bacterium | reverse complement strand
CGAACATCGCCGTCTCCCGCTCCACGCGCAGGATGACGAGCTGCTCGATCGCCCGGCTGTACGCGACGTAGTACCACTTGTTCAGCGGCACGTTGTGGTCGGGGTCGTTGTCGTCCACCACCACCACGCGCGGCCATTCGCTGCCCTGGGCCTTGTGCACGGTCAGGCAGTAGCCCCAGTCGGCGCGCAGCACGCCCGAGCGCGGGCCGCTCACGTGCTCGGTCATCAGCACCGAGCCGCGGATCTGGTCGCCCATCAGCATCTGCGACGAGATCGTCCACTCGGCCTCGTCGTAGTCGCGGCCCTCGGGGTACGCCATCACCCCGAAGTCCAGCACGCCGGGGTCGTCCTTGCGCACCGCGCGCGGCCCCAGGAACTCGGTCACCACCAGCCGCTCGCCGTTGGCGATCCGCGTCTTCTTGACCGGGTGCATGAAGTTCTCGCTGCACACGAGGATCTCGCCGGCCTTGGGCGTGAAGTCCACGGGGCTCTTCATGAACCCGCGCCGCCGCCGCACGTACTCGTTGATCATCACGCGCACCGAGTTGCGCTGCGTCAGCACGACGTCGGCCTGATCGATGTATTCGTGCAGCTGCGCGATCCCGAAGTGCCCGTCGGCCTCCGACAGGTGCAGCACGCGCCCGTCGGCGCTGGGGCCGAACTCGGGCTGCCTGCCCTGTCGCGCGCCGTGCGAGACGGCGTAGATGGACGTGTCCTTGCCGTGGCGGTGGATGCTCTCGAGGCTGGCGTCGGGCCTGGCGAGCACGTCGCACGAGCCGAGCGCGCCCTCCAGCGTGGGGTCCTCCACCACGGGCGGCAGCTGGTCGGGGTCGCCGGTGTACAGCACGCGCCGGTAGTGCGAGAGCGCCTCGAAGTCCTTCTTCGTCACCATGGACGCCTCGTCCACGATGACCAGGCTCAGGCTCGCGTCCACGGGCTTGGCGCCGCCGTTGGCGAACTTGTTGTCCTCGCCCTGGTAGCCCGCGAACTTCCAGTTCCACAGGAACGACGCCAGCGTGCGCGCGCGCGACTTCCAGCCCTTGGGCAGCCGGTGCTTGAGCGCCTCGACGGCCTTGCCGGTCGGCGCGAGCAGCACGACCTGCTGCGAGTTGAGCCCGAGCCGCCGGATGAGCAGCCCGGTCACGGTGGTCTTGCCCGAGCCGGCCGCGCCGGCGAGCGCGAAGTGGTGCCGGCCGCCGGCGCCGCGGTACCAGCGCTCGACGGCGTCAATGGCGGCCTTCTGGTCGGCCGAGAGCGCGGCTTCGAGGTTGGGGTCGTTGGGGTCGAGCGACTTCTTCTTGGACGGCGCCACCTTGGGCATCGGGTAGGGCGCCTCGACCACCCTGGGCGGCGCGGGCCGCTCGGCCACGACGGGCTGCGCCACGGGGCGCGAGCCGTTCGCGAGCTTCTCGCGCACGAACGCGGCCAGTTCGGCGATCTTGCCCTGCTCGTTGCGCGACTTGAACGCCTTCACCAGGCGCGCCGCGGCGTCGAGGAACGCGTCGGCCTCGTGCGGCAGCAGGAAGACGAACTCACCCTTGGTGGTCTTGTTGCGGTGGGTGAGCATGTTCCGGTAGCGGCGCAGCGTGCCGGGGTCCTCGGGCGCCACGTCCCACGACTCGCCGATCACGTCGAGCAGGTGGCAGATGGGGATGACGTCGCGCGTCAGGTGCCGCACGCGGTCGGCGTCGGTCGCCGAGAACTGGTCGCTGCGCTCGACCGCGGCGGCCAGGTACTTCTCGCGCGTCGTCTCGTCGCGGCGCAGCCACCACTTCTCGAAACCCTGCGCGACGGTGTCGAGCACGCGGTTGCCGGCGGCCAGCACGTCGTCGTAGGCGGGGGGATTCATCCTCGCGGCCTCATCCTGCACGTGGCCGCGCCGGCGGGCAGGACGCACCCGAACGGTCGCCGTCGCCACGGGGGCAAGCGACACGGACTGCCGCGTCCGGCGAGTTCGGGGCATCGCCGGGCGCTGCGGGGATCGTCGTAACTGGTGCTGCGACTATCGTTGCAGATGATGAACGCGGCGAGAGTCTACGCCCGCCCGGAAACTCCGGTCGAGGGGTTCTTTCGGCTACCGGCCTCGCCCCGGCCGGCTACTCCCCGCCCCGGCCGCGCGCGGGCGGCTCGACCCCGTACCGCTCCATCCAGTTGGTCAGCGTCTGGTAGCTGGGCAGGCCGACCAGCCGCGCGGCCTCGCTCTTGTTGCCGTGCGATTCCTCGAGCGCGCGGCCCAGGTAGTGGCGCGCGACCTCGCTCATCAGTTCGGGCAGGCTGAACCCCTCGCCGAGCGGCCGGCCGAGCACCTCGCGGCCGGCCTGCGCGGGCTCGAGCAGCGCCTCGCGCACGTCCTCGGCGCGGATGGTCTCGCCGGGCGACCAGATCGCGGCGCGGCGCAGCGTGCTGTAGAGCTCGCGCACGTTGCCGGGCCAGCGGCGCGCGAGCAGCAGGTTGCGCGCGCCGGGGGCCAGCTTCTTCGCCCGGTAGCCGGGCTCGCCCGCGCTCTCGGCGTTGATGAGGCCGAGGAAGTGCTCGACCAGCAGCCCCACGTCGCCCGTGCGCGCGGCGAGCGGCGGCAGCCGCAGCACGGCGACCGCGAGGCGGTAGAAGAGGTCCTCGCGAAAGCGCCCGGCGCGGACTTCCTCGAGCAGGGTGCGGTTGGTCGCGGCGATGATCCGCACGTCGGGCTTGATCGGCTTGGTGGCGCCGACGCGCACGACCTCGCCCTCCTGGATCGCGCGCAGCATCTTGACCTGCGCGGCCAGCGGCAGCTCGCCGATCTCGTCGAGGAACAGCGTCCCCCCGCCCGCGGCCTCGAAGTAGCCCTCGCGCGCCGACGCCGCGCCCGTGAATGCGCCCTTCTCGTGGCCGAAGAGGTGCGACTCGACCAGCTCGGAGGGGATCGCGCCGCAGTTGACCGCGACGAACGGCTTCTCGCGCCGCGGCCCCGTGCGGTGGATGGCGCGCGCGAGCAGCTCCTTGCCGGTGCCCGACTCGCCCTCGATCAGCACCGGCACCGAGCGCGGGGCGACCGTCCGCGCCATGGCGACCACGCGCTTCATGGCGGAACTGCGGTGCACGATGTCGGCGAACTCGGGCGCCTCGGGCGGCAGGGCCGCGCTCAGGCGTTCGAGCCGCTCGTCGGGCCCGCGGAGCAGGTCGGGAATGAAGTCGGCGCTCATGTCGAACGGCACCGAGGCAACTCTCGCGCCGCGCTCGCGCGAGGACTCGAGCAGCTCGGCCGGGAAGCGGGTCTTGGCGAGGATGATCCAGATGGCCGCCATGGCCGGCGTGCCCGGGCTCAGGTGATAGGTGAGCGCGGTCGGCGGCCGGTGGCGGGCCAGCGCGTCCTCGATGGCGCGCACGGCGGCCGGGTAGATCTCGGCGAAGTTGACCGGGCTCGAGAGCTTCTCGTGCCGCAACACGATGGGCGTCTTCGTGCGCTTGCGCAGCCAGCGCACGAACGCGGCCGTTTTCGCCTCGGGGTAGTTGTTGAGGAGCACGACCTCGTCGTACTCGGCCGCCTCGAGCGCCTGGGCGATGGGCCCGCGCCCGACGGTCGCTTCTTCGTCCACGGCCCGCAGGTCGGTCTGCCCGACCCAGCAGAACAGGAGTCGCGTCGCTGTGGTCGCTGTGGTCGCCATGCGCGGAAAGTAGAAGGTTGCTTGTGGCGAGGCAAGATTGTTTGTGGGCGGGGCCGGCGGCCAGAGCGCGGCGCGTGGCGGCAGCCGGGCCGGCCGGACGCGCGAGCGCAGCGCGAGGCGGTGGTTTTCGCGGCGATCGGCGCGGCCGCGCCGCGTGGCACGGCGGCTGCAGTGGACGGAACGCTCGCATCGAGCGCCGCCCGCCCGGCCCGCCCGGGCTCGAGCGCTCCGGCGTCGGTCCGCAGTTCCTGCTCCGCCTTCGGGGGAAGTGGGCAGGAGTCCGGCGCCGGGGTGCTCCGGGCTGAGAGGCCCGTTGCGGGCTCGACCCCGCGGGTGTCTGCTCGAGACGCTCGCGAACCGGGAGACATCCCGCGGAGGATTCCCCATGCCCCACACCTGGACGCTCGACGGCGAACCCGCGCTCTGGCTGGGCTCGGGCTACGAGGCGTGGAAGGCGCGCGTCGCCGGCTCCGTCACGCTCGCCGAGGCGGCGCCGGTCGCCGGTCTCATGCTCGACTTCCGCGTGGCGTCGCTCCTGCGCAACGGGCAAAGGTTCGATCTCGACAACCTCGTCACGCCCGTGTTCGAGGCCGCGCTTGGTCCGCGGCGCTCGGCGCTGCGTCGCGGCCTGGGCTGGTGGTTCGCCTCGCGCCGCGTGGATCCCCGGCCGGGGCTCACCGTCTCCGCGGCGTCGGCGCCGCCCGCCCCGGGCAGCGACGCGCCCTGGCCGCTTGTGCTCGACGCGCGCGTGCCGGGGGTGCTTCCCGCCGACTCCCGCGAGGGCGGCATGCACTTCGTCACGGCGATCGAGGCCGCGCTCGACGGCTTCGCTCCCGCCACCACCGACCTGTTCGCGCTGGAACTGGCATTCGGGCCCGAGGTCGAGGACATCAGTTGGGTCGCCGAGCGGCCGATCAAACCGGTCGTGGACTGCCTCTTCCCCCTCTTCGGCGGCAGGGGCGGCGCGCCCGACGACTGGAAGGTGCAGCGGCTGCTCGTCCGCCGCGACGAGCCGGAGTTGCGCGGTGCCTGCGCGGTGCGCGCGTGGCGCCTGGATGAAGTGCCGGATGAGCTTCGCCGGCTGTCCTCGGGCGGCGCGACGCGCCCGGCTGCCGCGAACCCGCCGGGACCGGCCGCGAGCGCGACGCCCGCCATCGCGGCGGCCATGGGAGCGCCGAACCCGCAGCCGCGGAACAGCTACGAGTACCTCGACGAGGTCGCGCGCCAACTCGGCTCGCCACCGCGCGAGCTGGCCATCGGCGAGATCCTCTCGGCGCTGCGATCGCGCTTCCCCGAGATGGCGGGCAAGTCGAACGACAGCCTGTCCGCGAGCATGGACTTCCAGACGATCAACGTGAGCGGCCGCGCGAACGCGCCCGGCGACTTCCGCCGGGCCGACCGATGGAACCGCTTCCCCGCGTTCCTCAAGACCGGGCGCGGCGTCTACCGCCGGCTCTCGGAGCACGAGCGCGCCGAGTTCCTGCGCCGGTGGGCGGGCGGCGATCCGCTGTTGCAGCGCGAGTCCTTCGACGCCGCGGACTGGGACCGGCTGCTGAGGTAGCTCGGCCTGCGCGGAGCCCGCGCCCCTACTCTCGCCGACGGCGGCTGCGATGCTCGCGGGCGTTCTGCGTCTTCCACAGGAGCGCCGGGTGGCGGGCCAATCGCGCCTGCATCTCGGCGTTGTCGGGGTAGATGAGTTCCGCTCGCAACACCCCCACCTGCAGCAAGTCCGTAAACTCGCGCTCCGCCTCCGTCAGTTCGAGCAGCGGCGCGACAGCCTGCCATGCGCTCGTGACGAGCGACTCGGCCGAGACGTGCTCTCCGTCTCGCAGCATGGGAACGAGCTGCCCCGCGATCCGCTCAGGAGTGGCCCGTTCGAGCTGCGCGCGGCCGTAGGTGTGGAGGGCGTGCTCGAGGACTCCGGAGAGCCCGACGAAGAGCGCTCGGAAACCCGGGGCCGACCAGTCGGGTCCGAGGGCGGCCGGCAGCCGTGCCGTGTCGAAGAGATCGCGCGGCGCCGAGCGAGACAGCAGTGCGCACAGCTTGCCCGCCGCGATCTCGTGCAGGTGCGTCACGCGGGCGCGAACCGGGGGCAGGTCGCCGGGCTGCCACAGCCCCGCCTCGCGCACCTCGGCCAGAGGCGTGCGGAAGAGGAAGTTCAGGCCCACCTCGACGCGGTCGGGTGCGCCGAGCACGTTGAGGAAGTCGAGGCGGAGCTTCCTGCCTGCATGGCTGTCGGGCGACTGCCGCACCCGATAGCCGAGCGCCCGAGCGAGGCGCAGCAGGTCGGCTTCGACCTCGGGCCGCTCGCCGAGCATGGTCGTGCGATCGGCAGCGCCCACGTAGTTGAAATCGAGATCCACCGACAGCCGGGGCGGGTGCTGCTGCGCAAGGTTGAGCGCAGTGCCCCCTTTGAGCACCAGGCGCGGCCCCAAGAACGGCTGTCGCGTGACTTCGGTCAGCAGTTCGCCGAGGCGGACGACCTTCTCG